>URUX01000021.1 GCA_900551135.1 uncultured Clostridium sp. | reverse complement strand
CGAATACCAGAGGAAGGGAAAAAAATAATATTTGGGTTAAAGGGCGGCCGACAGTTAAATCTGTGGCCGCCAGTCTTTTTTATTCATGGATTGCATACCAGCCTTTTCAGGAGTTTTTCAGTCGGCCGGGCAGTGCCAAAAGCAGTCTGCACAGGGGCTGATAGAGAATGTGAAAGACGGGAATGGAAATTCCCAGCGCCAGACAGAAGGACAGAAGAGAGAGGAGAATCCACGCTCCATATCCTGGAACCCCTGGCGCAGCGATATAACGAAAAATGAAATTATGGGTCATTCCGTGAAACAGGTAGATGAAAAAGGTATACCTGCTTATAAAGTTAACCGGTTTTTCCAGCCGTTTTGTGAGAACAGTGCCGTATCGGGTTGCCAGAAGATAGATGGCCATACACATAAAAATCATGGAAGGCGCATAATTAAAAAGGGCCGGATTTCTTCCTGTAAAGAAAATCTCTTCGACGGAAGTGGTAAAAAGGCCCATAAGACCCAGTACCAGAAAACCCCGGATCTGAAAGCGGCTTAACTCCAGCCGGTCTAGAAGATAGCCTAAGATACAGTAGATGATCCAGCTGTAAAACGGATAGGAAGTCAGCATCTGCTCCATATGAAAGATCTGGTAAAGGTTCTGGACGGCAAAATAGATCAGACTGACAGCCAGAAGCCACCAGAGTTCCCGTTTGGTCATGTTTTGAAACATACGCCAGAGAAAGGGAACGGCCAGATAGAAGCCGGCCAGGGCCAGAACGAACCACAGATAGCCGACAATCCGGGCCTGGAGAAAGCTTTTTACAAAATCTTTCAGATAGGGCAGGGAAACAGCCAGGCCGTGATTTTGCACATAATAGAGAAATGCGGCAAAAAGGGATGGAAGCCCGATTTTTACCAGACGTTTCCAGTAAAAACCGGGAATATTGCCATCAAATTTTTCTAAGATAAACCGACCGCTTAACATAAAAAACAGACCGTTGCTGGTCAGGGTTACCGTGCGGATGATTTCCCTGATATGCCATGCCGCAGGCTCTGTCTGGGCATCGGCAATCCAGACGCCGGACAGCATGTGAGTGGCAATGACAAAAAAGATTGCCAGAATCCGCAGAAGGTTGTAATTGACAAGAATGTTCTTTTCCATCATACTATGCAGGTTCCTTATCAGAATGTAAGGGGCTGGACGGTAAATTATCTGGACGCCTGTGCAAGACAGTCATTTACGCCGTTATAAAAACCGTACAGATTGATACTGACAGAAGCAATTGCCTGAGTATAGCCGCTTTCATCAATCAGGCCGTCCAGGGTCTGGTTGGAAATGACGTAAGAAGCGGCGGCGTCAGCCTGTTCAGCCCATAAAAGGCCATCTTCGGTCATGGTGTACTGACCGTCTAAAGAAAGCTGGCGTTTTCCAGAACCGTCTGCTCCTATGCAGTCCCATGTAACAGAAGTAATGTAACCGTCAAATACAGTAACAGACACCTGGTTTTTAAAGCCGGTCTCATCTGCTTCTGTATCCATATAAGTATAAGTGCCATCTGTTAATTCCATGGCCGGTTCTGGAAGTTCAGCTCTTGACGCGCGGTGAAGAGCAGTATAGGCCGGAGTGGAAATAAAGATAACAAGGGCGGAAAGAACGGTCATAACTGCCAGTCCAATCACATTTTGCTTTTTGGGATTTAAATGGTGCATAGTTCTTCTCCTTTTTATTTTTATAGACTATTTGATGGTATCATACCAGGGGGGCTGAGGAAAGGAAAGATTCAAAAATACTTATTAAAAATTCTTATAATACTTATAAGCGTTCATGTTTTTCTGGAAAAACATGAAGGAATCAATAAAAAATTGATTAATAAAAATTTCACAAACAAGGAAATGAAAGAAGTGGGAATCTATTTGGAAGAGTTTTGTACAGAACGGGAAGGAACTGGCGAAAAGGCTGGGAAACTGTCAAAAATTTAACAGAAAATTCCGGCGGTTTTCTGTTAAACACCGGATGTATGGAAATAAATACAGCAAATATCCATAAATTGCTGGAATTCCGACAGGAAAAGACAATTGTTTACAACATTAACTTATGATATAATAACACAGATAGACTGGAGTAATGTTCTGCTCCAGAAAAATGTTTATAGAAAGAGGGTTAGTTAGATGGGTTTGGCTACATTTAAAGGCGGCATTCATCCCTATGAGGGAAAAGAAATGTCTGAGAACAAGCCAGTACAGGTGCTGCTGCCAAAAGGTGAAATGGTATTTCCGATGGCACAGCACATCGGCGCACCGGCAAAACCACTGGTAAAAAAAGGTGACAGGGTATTAGTCGGCCAGAAAATCGGCGAAGCCGGCGGCTTCATTTCTGCTAACGTAATCTGTTCCGTATCCGGAACTGTAAAGGCAGTAGAGCCACGCCTTATGGTGAATGGTTCCATGGTAATGTCTGTCATTGTGGAAAATGACGGATTGGACGAGACAATTGAGCATTTTGGAGAGGACAGGGATTATACAAAGCTGTCCAAAGACGAAATCCGCAATATTGTAAAAGAGGCAGGCATTGTCGGTCTGGGCGGTGCAGGCTTCCCTACCAATGTGAAACTTACACCAAAGGATGACAGCAAGATTGATTATATTCTGGTAAACGGAGCAGAGTGCGAGCCGTATCTGACTTCTGACTACCGCATGATGTTAGAGGAGCCGGAAAAGATTGTAGGCGGCTTAAAGGTTATTTTAAGCCTGTTTGACAATGCAAAAGGCGTTATCGGCATTGAGAATAATAAGCCGGAAGGAATTAAAAAACTGGAGGAACTGGTAAAGGATGAGCCGCGCATTGAAGTGAAGACTCTGCTTACCAAATACCCCCAGGGCGGTGAGCGTTCCCTGATTTATGCTATTACAGGGCGTAAGATCAATTCTTCCATGCTTCCAGCAGATGCCGGATGTATTGTAGATAATATTGATACCGTCATTGCTGTTTACAATGCAGTCTGCAAGCAGACTCCGCTGATCCGCAAGATTATTACCGTTACCGGAGATGCCATTGTAAATCCGCAGAATTTCAGTGTAAGACTGGGAACCAACTATCAGGAACTTTTGGAAGCTGCCGGCGGTTTTAAAAACGATCCGGAAAAAGTAATTTCCGGAGGTCCTATGATGGGCCAGTCCCTGTTCAGCCTGGATCTTCCTGTAACCAAGACATCCTCTGCTTTAACCTGTTTTTCCAAAGATATGGTAGCAGCCCAGGAACCGACTCCCTGCATCCGCTGCGGACGCTGTGTTTCTGTCTGTCCAAGCCACATTGTGCCGCCGTTAATGATGGAAGCAGCCATGAAAAATGACTGTCAGAAGTTTGAAAAATTAAACGGCATGGAATGTGTAGAATGCGGAAGCTGCGCTTATGTATGTCCGGCCAAGAGACCTTTAACCCAGGCCTTTAAGGATATGCGCAGACAGGTAGCTGCAAATCGCAGAAAGAAAGCTTAAGGAGGAGGAAGAGAATGAACAGATTATTAAACGTGTCCTCATCCCCTCATGTAAGGGATCAGGTGACGACCAGCAATATTATGTTTGATGTGGCCATTGCGATGCTTCCGGCAGCTGCATTCGGTGTCTATCAGTTTGGCTTAAATGCTCTGGTTATTATTATCGGAACTGTATTAGCCTGCGTTGCAAGTGAATATGTATATGAAAAGTGCATGAAAAAGCCGATTACCATTGCAGATGGAAGTGCGCTGGTAACTGGTATGATTCTGGCTCTGAATATGCCTCCTGAGATTCCGGTCTGGATTCCGATGCTGGGCGGCGTATTTGCAATTATTGTAGTAAAACAGTTATACGGCGGTCTGGGACAGAACTTTATGAACCCGGCTCTGGCAGCCAGATGTTTCCTGCTGATTTCCTTTACCGGAAAAATGACCACCTTTACCTTAAATGGTGTTACGGGAGCTACCCCGTTAGCAGTCTTAAAGTCTGGCGGCAGCGTAGACACAGCAGCGATGTTTATAGGTAAGATTCCGGGAACCATTGGCGAGGTATCTGTGATTGCCCTGCTGATTGGTGCAGCTTATATGCTGTGGAAAAAGGTTATTACCATCCGGATTCCGGCTGCATACCTGATTTCTTTCAGCTTATTTGTGGTAATTTTTGGCGGTCATGGCCTGGATATGAATTATCTGCTGGCACACTTATGCGGCGGCGGTTTAATCTTTGGCGCATTCTTTATGGCAACGGATTATGTTACCAGCCCGATTACGCCAAGCGGCCAGATCGTATATGGTATTTTAATGGGATGCTTAACCGGACTGTTCCGTTTGTTCGGCGGTTCTGCAGAAGGCGTATCCTATGCAATTATTTTAAGCAATATCCTGGTACCGCTAATTGAGAAGGTAACCCTTCCGAAGGCATTTGGAAAGGAGGGCAAATAATCATGAAAAAAGGCGGATTTATGAAAGACGCGGTGATTTTATTTGCCATCACCCTGATTGCAGGTCTTTGTCTGGGCGGCGTTTATGGAATTACCAAAGAACCCATTGCCAGGGCAGAGGCAGCAGCAAAAATAGCAGCATATAAAGAAGTTCTTCCAGAAGCCAGTGATTTTGTGGAAGACGGCATGGCAGAAAAGATTGCCGCTTCTGCAGAAGACTTAATGGCACAGGGATTTGGCAACGTCTATATTGATTCTGCAGCACAGGCAGTTGATGCATCCGGAAATGCAGTAGGATACGTAGTATCTTCTACTTCTAAGGATGGTTTTGGCGGCGAGGTAAAACTGTCAGTAGGCATCAATGGCGAAGGCCAGGTAACCGGAATTGCATTTTTATCCTTAGCTGAGACTCCTGGACTTGGTATGAATGCAACTGGCGATGAGTTTAAAGGCCAGTTTACCGGAAAAAATGCAGAAACCTTAACTGTAACAAAAAATGCTCCGGCAGAAAATGAAATTCAGGCAATGTCCGGTGCAACCATTACATCTTCCGCAGTTACAAACGCAGTAAATGCAGCCATTTACTTTGTTAATAACTGCGCAGCAAACTAGGAGGTGGGACAGAATGAATAAGTATACAGAACGTATTTACAATGGTATTATCAAAGAAAATCCTACCTTTGTCCTGATGCTTGGTATGTGTCCGACCCTGGCAGTTACGACTTCTGCTGTCAACGGTCTGGGTATGGGATTAAGTACTACTGCGGTATTGATTTTCTCCAACCTGCTGATTTCAGCACTGAGAAATATTATTCCGGACAGAGTACGTATTCCGGCATTTATCGTAGTAGTAGCGTCTCTGGTAACCATGGTTCAGCTTCTGATTCAGGCGTATCTGCCATTTTTATATGATGCGCTGGGAATTTACATTCCGCTGATTGTAGTAAACTGTATCATCCTGGGACGTGCAGAGTCTTATGCATCAAAAAATACTCCGATTGCTTCTGCATTTGACGGCATTGGCATGGGACTTGGATTTACCGTAGGATTAACTCTGATCGGTATTTTCCGTGAACTGTTAGGTTCCGGTTCCTTCTTCGGTATGACCATAATTCCGGAGGATTTCCATATTTCTATTTTTGTACTGGCTCCTGGAGCATTCTTTGTACTGGCAATGCTGACTGCATTACAGAACAAGTTTAAGGCTCCTTCTGCTACCAATGGTTCCGTATCTGGCTCTAAGCTGGCCTGCGGCGGTGACTGTTCACACTGTACCGGTTCTTCCTGCATGGCAAACCATGATATCCTGGAGACCCGTCAGAGACAGGCAGAGGAAGAGGCGCTTGCAAAGAAGAAAGCAGCGTTAGCAGCAAAGGAAGCAGAATTAAAGGCAGCCACTGCCAAGAAAGATGAATAGGAGGAAGGATTAGATGCAGGAATTATTATTGATTGCCATTGGCTCTGCCCTGGTAAACAACGTTGTATTAAGCCAGTTCTTAGGTCTGTGTCCTTTCCTTGGAGTTTCCAAAAAGGTAGAGACTTCCGCCGGAATGGGTGCAGCCGTTATTTTCGTTATTACTCTGGCCTGTATTGCAACCAATCTGATTTACAGCTATGTACTGGTACCATTAAATCTGCAGTATCTTCAGACCATTGCGTTTATTCTGGTAATTGCAGCTCTGGTGCAGTTTGTTGAAATGTTTTTAAAGAAAAATATGGTTTCCCTGTACGAATCTTTAGGTGTATATCTTCCGCTGATTACGACTAACTGTGCAGTACTGGGCGTTGCGTTAACCAATGTGCAGAAAGAATATAATTTCATTGAGAGCGTAGTAAACGGCATTGGTATTTCCGTAGGCTTTACCATCGCTATTGTCATGCTGGCCGGTATTCGTGAAAAGCTTGAGAACAATGATATCCCTTATAATTTCCAGGGTTCTCCCATTGTCCTGATTACCGCCGGACTGATGGCAATCGCATTTTTCGGATTTTCCGGATTAATTTAAAGGGGGAGACGAAGGATGAATATTGTAGGAATTGTAATTGCCTCAGCAGCAGTTGTGGGAATTATCGGTATTGTAATTGGCGTGCTGTTAGGTGTTGCCAGTGAAAAATTCAAAGTTGAAGTAGACGAAAAAGAAATTCAGGTTCGAAATGAACTGCCGGGCAATAACTGCGGCGGCTGCGGCTATGCAGGATGTGACGCTTTGGCAAAAGCGATTGCAGCCGGCCAGGCAGATGTAGGAGCCTGCCCGGTAGGCGGTGCTCCAGTAGCAGAAAAGATTGCTTCCATCATGGGTGTAGAGGCAGGAGCAGGTGTAAAGAAAGTAGCATTTGTAAAGTGTAAAGGTACCTGTGATAAAACCAGAATGCAGTACCGTTATTATGGAATCGACGACTGCCGCAAGGTGTCTGTCGTTCCGGGAACCGGTGAGAAGGCCTGTTCGTATGGATGTATGGGATACGGCTCCTGTGTAAAGGCTTGCGAATTTGGTGCAATCCACGTAGTAGACGGCGTTGCAGTAGTAGATAAAGAAAAATGCGTTGCCTGCGGCAAATGTACAGAAGTCTGTCCTCTGGGACTGATTACCCTGGTTCCATATGATGCAGAACATCTGGTACAGTGCAACTCCCATGACAAGGGTAAAGATGTGAAGGCCAAATGCGACAATGGCTGTATTGGCTGTACTCTTTGTACCAAACAGTGTGAGTTTGACGCAATCCATATGGATAACAACGTGGCAGTAATCGACTACGAGAAGTGCACCAACTGCGGCAAGTGTGCAGAAAAGTGCCCGACAAAGGTTATTTTATAAGCAGAAATAAAGTGTGAGGAAGAGGATGCTCCCTGGGGGCGTCCTCTTTCCTGCTTTCAATATCTGGAAAAAATTACTGGTGCTGGGAATTGCCTTGTGTATGTTATCTGGCTGTGGGGATCATACACCAAAGGAGACAGCGGCAGCATCTGTGCCAGCAGCAGAAAAAAACTGCAGCAGAACCAACAGTAACAGCAGAAAATGAGGAAACAGCGGCAAAACAGGAAGAAGCAGAAAATGAGGCTTCGTTAAGCGAACTGGCGCAGCTGGTTGGAATGAATGATGAGAAAACTGCCGATTTGTTTGGCGGCAGATAGGGTTGAAGCAGGAAATGCCTGTCTCTGAACTGAGGAAACGTCAGGTACAGAGACAGATATTATGGTAATTTATAAAAAACAATGGATTTTTATTGGGATTTGGTATATAATAAACAGGTTAAATTGATTTGTATTTAGCAGAAATACGTTTGTTTATGTGGAGGCTACAATGAATCTGAAAATCGATCGGGAGTATCTCCTGGAAACTATGAAAACTTTTATTAATACGCCAAGTCCGGTGGGGTATTATGACGAGACCAACCCCCTGCTGGAACAATTTGCTGCGGATCTGGGATACCAGGTGGAATATGATAATAAAAAAACCGGTTACATCCGGGTGCCGGGGAAAGATACCTCCAGAACCATCTGTGTAGGTGCTCATATGGACACTCTGGGCCTGATGGTTCGGCGGATAGATGAGGACGGTATGATTCGCACCAGAAATTTGGGCGGTATTAACTATAATAATATTGAGGGTGAGACTGCTACGGTAGTGACCAGAGACGGACGCAGGTACACCGGTCTGATGACCAGTCAGTCTCATTCGGTTCATGTATTTGATGATGCAAGGACTCTGGAGCGGAATGAAAATACCATGATTCTGATTCTGGACCAGGAGATTCAGTCCAGGGAAGATGTAAAGGCACTGGGCATCCGCCATGGAGATACCATTTATCTGGAACCTCATTTTACAGTGACAGAAAACGGCTATATCAAGTCCCGTTTTATTGATGATAAGGCATGCGTGGCAGTGGCGCTGGCAGTCATTAAGGCCATGAAGGAGCAGAATGCGGAGCCATCCTGCAATGTTCTGTTTGCATTCCCGTACTATGAAGAAATCAATCACGGAGGCGCTTATATTCCGCCGGAGGTAAGCCAGTACATTGCTCTGGATATTGCGCTGATCGGGCCGGACTATGACGGCAGCGAACAGAAGGTAAGTATCTGTGTAAAAGATAATTTCTCACCATATGACAGGGAACTGACCAGCCACCTGATTCGTGTGGCTGAGGAACATGGTGTGAATCATGCAGTAGACATTTTCTACCGTTACGGAACAGATGCAAATGCAGCAGTGCGGGCAGGTAATAATATCCAGGCGGCAGCATTTGGAATGGGAACGTTCTGCAGTCACGGTATGGAGCGCACTCATATTGACGGAGTGATGGCTACAGCAGATCTTCTGGGGGCGTTCCTTCAGGAGGCATAAAAACGGTTTAAGCATCCGGCGTTGTGATACCACCCGTTCGGAGTTTAAATATAAAATGTAAAAAAGAAAGCGAAAAGGAGAAAAAAGTGTGAAAAAATTAGTACGTGTTTTACTTGCAGGCGTAATGTGTGCCGGTCTTTTGACAGCCTGCGGCGGTTCGTCGGATACTGGCAGTACACAAGGGGGGGCATCTTCTGCTACTGAGGCAGCAGCCGGTTCCTCTACGATTACTTTAGGATGCAGCACCGACCTGACTTCTTTGGATCCGCATAATCATAATGATACTGCTTCTGCATATGCTACCAGGCATATTTACAATAATCTGGTTAAACTGACAGCTGACAATGAATTTGTGCCAAATCTGGCAGAAAGCTGGGAGTTTGCAGATGATACTACAGTTAACTTTACCCTGAAAGACGGCGTAAAGTTCCACAACGGCGAAACCCTGACAGCAGAGGACGTTAAATTTTCCCTGGAGCGTCAGATGAACTCTCCAAAAGTAGGCCATCTGCTTTACATGATCGACAGCATTGAGGTAACGGACGATCTGCATTTTACCATTCATATGAATACTCCGTCCAATGCGTTAATCTCTTCCCTGTTCCATTCCGGAAGTGCTATTTTATGCAAGTCTTACACCGAAAGCCTGGAGGCAGAGGGAAAGACCTTAGAGAGCGCTCCTATGGGCTGCGGACCTTATAAGTTTGTAGAGTGGGTTCCTGGCGCATCCTTTACTCTGGAGAAATTTGACGAGTACTTTGATCCAGAGACAGCTGCAAAGAATGACAAGCTGGTATTTAAGGTGATTTCTGAGGAAGCAGCCAGAACCATTGCTCTGGAAAACGGCGAGATCGATATGCTGATCAACGTTGGTACTTCTGACGCACAGAGACTTAGAGAGACCAAGGGCATTGTTCTGGAAGAGTATCCTTACACCAACGTAGAATACTTCTGCGGCAATATCCAGAAGGCTCCATTTGATAATGTACTGGTTCGTCAGGCTCTGAACTACGCAATTAACAAAGAGGACTGTGCCATTGCAGCACAGAATGGTGAGGCAAACATTGCAAACAGCTATATTGGAGAAGGCGCTATCGGCTACTACGATACAGCTGTAAAATATGAGCACAACCCGGAAAAGGCAAAAGAACTGCTGGCTGAGGCAGGTTATGAAAATGGCTTTACCTTTACCTGCTATGTGGCAGGTGATGCCAGATCCAGAAGTGCAACAGCCATTCAGGCCAGCCTGGCTAATATTGGCGTTACCATGAACATTGAGCAGATGGAGGCTTCTACCTTCTATGAGAGAACCGGAAATGGCGAACATGATGCATGTCTGGCAGGCTGGGTAGCCAATGCTGAGCCGGACAACACATATCGTCCTCTGTTTACCAGCGAGAAAGTTGGCCCGGGCGGAAACCGTTCTTTCTATAAGAATGAGGAAGTTGACAAATTAGTTGATGATGCTGCTGTAAATCCAGATAAGGCTGCTGTTCAGAAGGATTACGAAGATATCTTGAGAATCCTTTCTGAGGATGCCGTATGGGTTCCGCTGTATTCCCAGAAAGGTCTGGTTGCACGTAATGAAAATCTGAAAGGCCTTCACAATTCTTCTATGGGAATGCATGATTTCTATGACCTGCATTATTAATCTGCAACGGAATTTACCATAAGATACGGTATTATGCCCTGTTTCCTTTTGGGAGGCAGGGCATATGCTTGATTTACACAAGTGTTAAGATTTTGTAAAAATACAATTAGCAAAGGAGCCAATCATATGCATAAATACGTTATCAAACGTCTTCTGATGCTGATTCCGGTCATCCTTGGCGTATCATTCCTGGTATTCTTTATCATGTCCATGTCTCCCGGAGATCCGGCCAGAACCATTCTGGGCGAGAATGCTCCTCAGGAGTCAGTAGATGCTCTGAGAGAAGAACTGGGACTGAATGACCCGGTAATCGTTCAGTACGTCAACTATATGAAGGATCTGCTTCATGGAGATTTAGGCGAATCCTATAAATCCGGCCGCCCGGTATTGGGTGAAATTGTTTCCAGATTTCCGGCTACCCTGAAACTGGCTTTCTGGGGAATGGTGTTTGCAGTGACGCTTTCCATACCTATTGGAATCATATCTGCGACCAAGCAGTACTCGATGATAGACAGTATCAGTATGGTATTTGCCCTTCTGGGAGTTGCAACTCCTAACTTCTGGCTGGGTTTGATGCTGATTATTGCCTTTTCCCTGAATTTGCGATGGTTCCCATCCGGCGGAATGGAAGCGGGATGGAGATCCCTGGTGCTTCCAGTTATTACGCTGGGAACCGGCTGTATGGCCAATATTACCAGAACTACCCGTTCTTCTATGCTGGAGGTAATTCGTCAGGATTATATCCGCACAGCAAAGGCAAAGGGTGTGAGCCACAATAAGGTTATCAACAGGCATGCCTTAAAGAATGCGCTGATTCCGGTAGTAACGGTAATCGGACTTCAATTTGGTTCTCTGCTGGGAGGTGCCGTTCTGACAGAAGCAGTATTTTCCTGGCCAGGCGTTGGAACATTTTTAGTAAACAGCATCAAGGCAAAAGATACACCGGCAGTACTGGGCTGTGTGATCGTATTTTCCATCTGCTTTAGTATTGTCAATTTGTGTGTGGATCTGTTATATGCTTATATCGACCCACGTATCAAGTCCAAATACAAATAGGGAGGTATCAGCATGAATACAACAGTAAAAAAG
The DNA here is from genome assembly GCA_900551135.1 of uncultured Clostridium sp. Classification (GTDB taxonomy): domain Bacteria; phylum Bacillota; class Clostridia; order Lachnospirales; family Lachnospiraceae; genus UMGS1370. The sequence continues at coordinate 9,897 of URUX01000021.1, read as the reverse complement.
CGCAGCATGGCTGCAGAAGTATGGCAGCGTCTGCGTCGCAATAAAATGGCAATGCTGGGCCTTGGCATCCTTGTGATTCTGATTCTTGGGGCAATTTTTGCCGATGTGATTGCAGACTATGATACCATGGTAGTGGCCCAGGATATGAAAAACCGCCTTCAGGGACCAAGCGCAGAGCACTGGTTTGGAACCGATGAATTCGGAAGGGATATTTTTGCCAGAATCCTTCACGGAAGCCGGGTTTCCCTGGTAGTAGGATTAATTTCCGTATCTGTGTCCCTGATTATTGGAGGAACTCTGGGAGCGTTTGCCGGTTTTTACGGCGGACGGATAGATAATGTGATCATGCGTATCATGGATATTTTTCTGGCTGTTCCCAGCATTTTGCTGGCTATGACCATTGTAGCAGCGTTTGGTACGGATTTAGTTTACGTGATGCTGGCTATCGGTGTGTCTGGTGTGCCTAGTTATGCCCGTATCGTTCGTGCAGCGGTGATGAGCGTAAAGGATCAGGAGTTTGTGGAATCGGCAAGAGCCATCGGTGCATCCAGTACGACAATCATTTTCAGAGAGATTCTGCCAAACTGTATGGCGCCTATTATCGTTCAGGCAACCTTGTCCGTAGCAGGAGCGATTTTGTCTACTGCTTCATTAAGCTTTATCGGACTGGGCGTACAGCCGCCGGCTCCGGAATGGGGGGCTATGCTGTCCAGCGGCCGCAGTTTCCTGCGTGACTCGATACATCTCACCCTGTTCCCGGGACTGGCAATCGTGATTACCATTCTGGCCTTGAATCTGTTGGGCGACGGTTTGCGTGACGCTCTGGATCCAAGACTGAAGCAGTAAGGAGGAACCATGGCAGATAAACAGTACAGTGTAGAAATAAATAACCTGGCTGTCCGCTTTTCCACAGTGGACGGCGTGGTTCGCGCCATTAATGGTGTGGACTTAAAGATTGAAAAAGGAAAGACTCTGGGATTAGTAGGTGAGACTGGTGCCGGCAAGACTACGACGGCTCTTTCAATTCTCCGTCTGATCCCAAATCCTCCAGGAGAGATTACCAGCGGCTCTATCATTCTGGAAGGAAAAAACATATTTGAGTATTCAGAAAAAGAGATGGAGAACATCCGTGGAAAAGCAGTGTCCATGATTTTCCAGGATCCAATGACATCCTTAAATCCGGTTATGACCATTGGAGATCAGATTGCAGAAGTGATCCAGCTTCATGAAAAAATTGATGTAAAGGGAGCCATGGAGAAAGCAAAGGCCATGCTGGAAATGGTAGGGATTCCCGGAAGCCGTGCAGGCGAGTATCCTCACCAGTTTTCCGGCGGAATGAAACAGAGGGTAATTATCGCAATGGCTCTGGTCTGCAATCCTCAGCTTCTGATTGCAGATGAGCCTACGACAGCTCTGGATGTAACCATTCAGGCCCAGGTTCTGGATTTAATGCAGAAACTGAAAGAAAAATACGGAACCTCCATGCTGATGATTACCCATGATCTGGGGATTGTGGCAGAGGTATGTGATGAGGTCAGCATTATGTATGCAGGCCAGATAGTGGAGCATGGAAGTCTGGAAGATATTTTTGACCATACCAGCCATCCTTATACAGAGGGCTTGTTCGGCTCCCTGCCCAATATTGAAAAACGGACGGAGGCATTAAAACCGATTCCGGGTCTGATGCCGGATCCTACCCATCTGCCGGAAGGCTGTCCGTTCCATCCCCGGTGCAAATATGCTACCGAACTTTGCAAGACCCGGGTTCCGGTAAAAACGGAACTGAGTGAAACCCATAGTGTACGCTGTCTCGCTTATGAGGAAGGTACCAATGTAACTCTGGGAGGTAATGAGGCATGAGCGATATCTTACTGGAAGTAAAGGATTTAAAGAAATATTTTGAGACTCCTGCAGGAACCCTTCATGCGGTAGACGGCTTGAGTTTTAAGCTGGAACGGGGGAAAACCCTGGGGGTAGTAGGAGAGTCCGGATGCGGAAAGTCCACCACTGGCCGCGCGATTCTGCGGCTTCATGAGCCTACCAGCGGCGAAGTGGTGTTTGAAGGACGCGATGTGACAAAGCTTTCATCCAAGGAGATGACCAAGCTGCGTTCAGAGATGCAGATGATTTTCCAGGATCCGTTTGCATCCTTAAACCCAAGAAAGACAGTCAGCGAGATCATTGCAGAACCTTTGCGTCTGCATAAAGTATATAAAAACAAAGCCGATCAGGACAAGCGGGTACGAGAACTGATGGAGTTAGTCGGTCTGTCGGAACGTCTGGTTAATACCTATCCCCATGAACTGGACGGCGGCCGCCGCCAGCGTATCGGAATTGCCCGCGCCCTGGCCATGAATCCAAAATTTATTGTCTGTGATGAGCCGGTATCTGCTCTGGACGTATCCATTCAGGCACAGATCTTAAATCTGTTGAAGGAACTGCAGCACGATTTGGGACTGACCTATATGTTTATCACCCACGATCTTTCTGTAGTAAACTATTTCTCTGATGAAATCGTGGTTATGTATCTGGGCAAGGTAGTGGAACACGCTGCTTCTGAGGATTTATTTAAACATCCAATCCATCCTTATACACAGGCGCTGCTCTCTGCAATTCCAGTACCCAGCATCCATAACAAAAAGGAACGGATTCTGTTAAAAGGAGAAATTACTTCTCCTATTAATCCAAAGCCGGGATGCCGGTTTGCACCGCGGTGTGAATATGCGAAGGAGTGCTGTTTTAAGGAATCTCCAGAGCTTTGTGAGAAAGAGCCAGGACATTTTGTGGCCTGCCATTTTGCAGATCAGTTTTAAGGAGGAGATGCAGCAATGAAGTTTCAGATAGATGAACAGTTTACGATAGACTGTTTTAAGGAGCTGGTAAACGCCCCCAGTCCGGTAGGCTTTTATGAGAAGGCAAATCTGGCAGTAGAACGTCTCGCCGGGCAGCTGGGCCTTCCGGTGGTTTATGACAACAAGCACACTGCTTATATTACCCTGGAAGGGGAAGAAAATGAAAAGACGGTAATGCTGGGGGCACATCTGGATACCCTCGGCATGATGGTACGCAGCATTGACAAGGATGGAATGATTCGGGTACGCCAGCTGGGCGGAATGAATTTTTACAGTGCAGAGGGCTGCACCGTAACGGTTCACACAAAGGATGGAAGAGAATATACCGGCCTTTTAGCCTCCCAGTCCCATTCTACCCATGTGTTTGACGATGCCAGATCCTTAAGCCGGGAGGAGACTACCATGATTGTCAGCCTGGATCAGCCGGTTTCTTCCGAGGCAGATGTGCGGGCATTAGGTATCCGCCATGGGGACGTGATCTCGATGGATCCTTCCTGCCAGTACACGGAAAATGGATTTTTAAAGTCCAGATTTATTGATGACAAAGCTGGAGTGGCCTGCTGCTTTTCCATGGTTAAGTACCTGCAGGAGCATGGCCTGAAGCCAAAATACCGCACCATTCTGGCATTCCCTCACTATGAGGAGATTGGTCATGGCGGAGCTTATGTACCGTCTGAAGTGTCGGAATTTGTGGCTGTAGATATTGGCCTCATTGGTCCGGATTACGATGGAAGCGAGTATTCTGTCAGCATCTGTGCCAAGGATGCAGCTACCCCTTATGACTATGAACTGACCAGCCGCCTGATTCGTCAGGCAGAGGCGGCAGAGTGCGATTATGCGGTGGATTTGTTCTACCGGTACGGTACAGATGCCAATGCTGCTTTAAAGTCCGGCAATAACTTAAAGGCGGCAGCAATCGGAATGGCAGTTTACTGCAGCCATGGTGTAGAGCGCACCCACATCAGAGGATTGAATAATACGGTAAATCTGATGCTGGCCTATGTGCTGGGAATGTAGATAACAAAAAGGACGTCTTAACAGGCGTCCTTTTTGAATGTCAACTGTTTTGGAAAAAAGTTTTAAGCCTGCCGATCTTCCACTACCAGAGTGCGGATAGCATCTTTGGAAGAGTTCCAGTTGAAAATATATAATGTATAAGAAGTAGAAGGCCGGATATATACCGAAGAAGATACCAGAGGATTTCCTGTGAAGGAAGGATTATTGAATACCTGAATCAGATACGAGCCCATTGGAAGATAAACAGCTCCGGTGATCTGCTTGTAAGCCAGCCCCTGGAAGTTGACATAGTTGTTATTTAAAGAAACATTTAGACTTTGATTGGTTACAGACAGGTTGCAGGCACGGAAACATCCGGTTCCGGCTCCGGCAGGACAGGTATTGTCTGTAATTTCCATTAAATCCAGCCCTCCGGCTGTGTTAAAAATGGCAATGGTCATGGCCTGCCCGGATCGAACCGTAATCGATTTCTGGATGTATACATAACCGTTCGGTCCGGAAACCGTAATGGTCTGTCTTCCGGCAGAAACACGGCCGTACTGACTGATTTCCGAGTTTCCCAGTGAGTTGACAACCAGCTGGTTTCCGATATAAATTAAAAATGGATTATATCCGGATGCAGCATTTAAAAAGCGGACCGTGCCGTACTGGGTAGAATGGCAGAAATAGCAGGGGATAATGGGGCGGGGGATCACAGTGATGACAGAACCGAGAATGCCGGAAGGATTTCCGCTGCTGCCATTAGAGACAGGACCGCCCTCGCCGGGATTGGGCAGGGGGATAACCGGAGTGCTGGTATTGTTGTTTGGAAAATCCGGAATAGGACCGCCCTCGCCGGGATTTGGAAGAGGGATGACCGGAGTGCTTCCATCATCAGGAGGAGTGGTTGGCGGAAAGTCGAAATCTGGAATAGGACCGCCTTCTCCGGGATTTGGCAGAGGAGGCAGAGGATAACCATCTCCAACTGCCATTGCAGTGTAAATCGAATCAACCATAAAAAGACCTCGCTTTTATTAAGATGTTATATAGTATGGTATTGAACAAAAAATTACTTGGTGCATGTACGGGTGGAAAAACTGGTAGACAAGTGCAGAAAACTTTGCTATATTATAATTAATTAAATTAATTAAATAAATGACAGCAAAATTATCATATGAAAATGGAGGCGGTTACATGGTTGATTTATATGGAAATCCGTTTTACCTGGATGAAGAAGGGGTACGTTGGGTAAAGGAGACAATTAAGGGGATGAGCCAGCATGAAAAAATATGCCAGCTTTTTGCAGATCCCTTAATGGGAATGTCCAAGGAAGAACTGATTGAGTTTCTGGAAGAATATCCAATTGGAGGAATCCCTTTTCGGGCAGTTCTTTTTGGAAATGAAAGGGCTCAGGACATTATGGCCGAACTTCAAGAGCGGTCTAAAATTCCCTACCTGTATGCAGGAAATTGCGAATCCGGCTCCAATGGAGCGTTAAAAGGGGGGACTCTTGTGGCTTCAGGAGCTCAGGTTCGGGCTCTTCGGGATCCTCAATATGCATATGAAGTAGGACGTATCAGCGGAAAAGAAACGGCCGCAGTGGGATATAACTGGTCCTTTGGCCCAGTTGGCGATATTTTGCTGAACTGGAGAAATAGCCTGATTAATACCAGGGCTTACGGAGATGATGCAGACTTTGTCAGTCAGTGTGTTGATGCCTATAATAAGGGATGCAGGGAATACGGAGTGGCTCCCTGCCTGAAGCATTTTCCGGGAGACGGATGGGAGGAGCGGGACCAGCATCTTGCAATCGGAAATAACGGATTGTCCTGTGAAGAGTGGGACAATACCTATGGAAAGATTTACCGGAATGCTATTGAAAATGGCGTGTTAAGCATTATGGTGGCTCATTTTACTCTGCCTGCTTACCAGAGAAAATTAAATCCGGATTTGCAGGATCGGGATATGCAGCCAGCCTGTACGTCTAAGGAACTGGTAGACGGACTTTTAAGGAAACAGCTGGGATTTAACGGATTAGCCGTGACGGATCAGACGAAAATGATGGGATATTACGGTATGAGCCGTTTAAAGGCAGTCCCCTGGACCATTGCCTGCGGCTGTGATATGGTATTAGGCATTAACGACATGGAAGAAGATTATGAGGCCATGAAAGAGGGAATTGAATCAGGAATGATTACGCCGCAACGGCTTCAGGACGCTCTGGAACGGATACTGGGGTGCAAAGCGGCCTTGGGACTTCATAAAAAGAAGCAGGAAAACCGATTCCATCCAGGCGAAGAGGCGTTACAGGTAATTGGCTGTAAGGAGCATCAGGAAATATCCAGAGAAGCTGGGGCAAAAGCAGTGACATTGGTGAAAAATACCAAGGGACAGATTCCGCTTTCACCGGCTGTATATAAGAAAATAGGCGTGTTTGTATTTTCAGGCAATGTAGGAAATCAGAGAAGTATTTACGGACAGGGAGTTCAGTCAGGAGGAAGTGATGCTACTACCGGATATATTTTGGACGCTTTAAAAAAGTATGGCTATGAACCGGAACTTATGGAATCTTCCATGAATAAGGGAGCGATCCATGCTTTAAAATCCAGGTACGATGCCATTATGATTTTTGCAGACATCAGCGGATTTGCCCAGACCAATTCCGTTCGCCTGATGTGGCCGGATCCGATGTCTAATTGCTATCCCTGGTATATTCACGATGTTCCCACAGTCTTTACCTCATTTAATTACACCAATCATTTAATTGATGTATCCAGGGTTCCAGCATTTATTAATGCTTATAATAACCGTCAGGATACCATTGAGGAAACGGTAAAGCGGATTGCCGGTCTGGAGCCATTTGAAGGGCAGTATGAAGATAACGTTTGGTGCGGAACCTGGGACGCCAGATTTTAGGCGGATGTTTTGCTGTGATACAGAAAGAACAGGAGAAAACTATGAAAAAACAGCCTCATATCATTATTTTTAATCCGGATGAAATGCGCTGGGATACCATGGGACATATGGGAAATCCGGCTGCAGTAACTCCATTTTTGGATCAGTTTGCAGAGGAAGAGGGAGTTTCCTTTTCCCATGCCTTTTGCCAGAATACGGTCTGTGTACCCAGCCGCTGCAGTTTTTTTACAGGACTGTATCCCCATGTAAACGGACACAGAACTATGAGCTATCTCCTTCATCCAGGAGAAAGCAATCTGTTTTCAGAACTGAGAGAAGCTGGTTATTATGTTTGGATGAATGCCAGAAATGATCTGTTTGCCGGTCAGATTGAAGGGTGGCCAGAAAGCAATGCAGATGAAATTTTTTATGGAGGAAATGTACCAAAGGCTCCAGGGCCGGTAAATCCGGTCGATCATTCCGGAAAAGATAAATACTCTCATTTTGAAGGAAAGCTGGGGTTAGATGCAGAAGGCCGCAATTACAATAGCGATGATGAGGACGTTGACGGCGCTGTGAAGAAAATTGGGGAATATGACGGAGAACAGCCTTTGTGTATGTTTTTGGGGTTAAATTATCCCCATGTGCCGTATCAGGTGGAGGAACCTTATTTTTCTGCAATTGATCGAACCTGTCTGCCAAAACGAATTGATAAGAAAGACTGTACAAGAAAAGCAAAGATGCTGGAACGGATTCGCCAGTATCAGAAACTGGATGAATATACAGAGGAAGACTGGAATGAATTAAGAGCTGTCTATCTGGGCATGTGTTCTAAGATAGACGCACAGTTTCAGCGGCTGTGTCAGGCACTGAAAGAAAAGGGAATTTATGATGACTGTCTGATTTTCTTTTTCAGTGACCACGGAGATTTTGCCGGTGATTACAATCTTACAGAAAAAGCGCAGAATACTTTTGAAGACTGCCTGACCAGAGTTCCATTGCTGGTGAAAGCGCCAAAGGGTGATGGTTATGGAGAAAGTGCAGGCCATGGTGTTGGAGTTAGCCATGCATTGACAGAATTGGTGGATTTTTATGCAACAGCTATAGACTATGCAGGAGCAGATCCGGAACGGACTCATTTTGGAAAAAGCCTGAGGCCGATTCTGGAAAAGGAAGCAGTTGAAAACCGAAATTACGTATTCTGCGAGGGAGGGCGGCTTCCAGAGGAAAGCCATTGTGATGAGTTTCATGCATCTGGCCCGTCCGGTCCACCGGAAAACTTTGTATACTGGCCGAAAATGAAGGCTCAGTCTGACGGGGAATCCCATGCAAAAGGGACTATGATTCGGAACAGAAAGTATAAATATATCAGCCGGATTACAGGCGAAGACGAGTTTTACGATTTGGAGAAAGATCCATCAGAGATGCACAATCAGATTGGCAATCCGGTGTATCGGGAAAATATTACAGCCATGCAGATAGAATTAATGCGCTGGTATCAGAGAACCTGCGATGTAGTTCCTCACCAATACGACAACCGGTTTACCCATGAAATGCTGTGGGCTAGAGTAAACCCCATCTGTCCGCCAGGATATGAAGAGGATGTAAAAGAAAAAATCCGAAGCGGCATGAAACAGGGAATTTTAATCCAGTACATCCAGGGACTGAACAAATAGAGAAACAAAAAAATCCGAACCAGATTCGAAAAATCTGATTCGGATTTTTTGATATGGAGCATATGGGATTCGAACCCACGGCCTTTTGAATGCCATTCAAACGCGCTCCCAGCTGCGCCAATGCCCCTTACCTTGCTTTTTATAGGAATCCACGATCCACTGCAGGGCGGCAATTCCCTCTTCCGTATTGAGATTAAAACGGCCATTTTCGTCAAAGAAGTGACTCCCCTTACTGCGCAGTAAAGTCATGATATGCGTGTCCCCCTGGTCATTCTTGGCGTACATCAGCATGGGATAGGTCATATCAGGCAGATTAGCAGCCAATGTGGACAGAATGTGCTCCCATTCCTCCGGCGTCCAGCTCTGTATCACGCCATCCACTCCAATATACTCCGCCAGTCCGCATTGACGGAACAGATCCTTGTTATAAATCAGCGTATTTTGAAGGCTGTAATAGGGCAGCATATACGTCTTACCGTCCACCTGGCTCATCTTCCAGAGCGCGTCATCAACATCTGCCCGCATTTCCTCCGTGATCATGTCGTCCAGCGGCACCACGCGGCCCGTATGTATATATCCTGCCATGTTAAAATAGCCTTCAAGCAGAATGTCCGCTGCATCATCCGTATCAAAGCAGCCGGTAATATATTCATCCTCCTCCGTGTAACCGAACTTTACAACCTCCACCGTGACATCGTAATCTTTGTACTGGGCGGCGAATGCCTCCCCCGCCATGTTCAGTACTTCATAGGAATCAGTAATGCCCGTGTCGGCATTGGCCACCGTCAGTGGCGGAAGCTTTACTTTCAGTGTGATCTGCCTCTTTTCTGCTTCCTGTGTTTTGCACCCGGTAAGTATCCCCATAAGCATAACAAGGAGTATTCCCCCCACGACAATCCGTCTCCAATTTTTCATCTCTTCTCCCCTCTTTTTCCTGCTCCAAGCTTCTGCATCAGCTTGTTTACGTCGATTGGCTTTGCAATGAAGCCGTCCATTCCGATTTCCCTCGCCTTCACCTGATCTTCTCTAAATGTATTGGCTGTACAGGCATAAATAATAACTGTCTTTGCGTCTGGACGATTTAGCCTGCGGATGAGCTTTGTCGCCTCATAGCCATTAAACACAGGCATTTGCACATCCATCAGGATAATATCAAACTCGTATGGCTGGGATTTTTCAAACAGATCAACTGCCTCGCCCCCATCCGAAGCCCGAACTGCGGTAAATCCCGACGTATCCAAGATTTCCATAAGGATTTCCGCATTTAAATCATTATCCTCGGCTACCAGAATATGTAGTTTTTTCTCGCTTTCACGGTCTTGATGCGCGTTATCCGCCACAGCAGTACCTGCCAAATCTTCAGGGGCAGTCTCTGACATCATGGTAAAGGTAAAGCAGCTTCCTTCACCAGGCCGGCTCTTCACGGCCAGTGTTCCTCCCATTTGCTTCGCCAGCAGCGAACTGATGGACATGCCAAG
>URUX01000020.1 GCA_900551135.1 uncultured Clostridium sp. | reverse complement strand
CTATGCAGGTATGAACGAGAAGAAAAATATTATTTCTTCTATGGCAATCGCAGGCGCACTGGCTGGTCTTGGCGGCGGACTTTTGTATCTGGCTGGTTCCGGAAACGGAATCCAGGTAGTGGATACTCTGGCAGCAGAAGGTTTTAACGGTATTCCGGTTGCTCTTCTGGCAATGAACAATCCAATCGGTATTATTTTCTCCGGTATTTTTATTGCATACTTAAGAGTCGGCGGCGATCAGATGCAGCTGTACAACTTTGTGCCGGAAGTAATTGACATTATCATTTCCGTTATTATCTATTTCAGTGCATTTGCTTTAGTATTCCGCGGAATTATCAACAAGTTCTTTGACAGAAAGAAAGCAAATACAGCAGAAAAATCAGCGTGAGAGGAGAAGGAACATGAGTCTGGTATATTTTTTAGTTCAACAAATGATGTTGTTTTCAATCCCGCTGCTGATTGTTGCACTGGGAGGAATGTTCTGTGAGCGAAGCGGTGTTATCAACATTGCTTTGGAAGGAATCATGGTACTGGGCGGTTTTACTGGAATTTTATTTATCAATCTGTTTCAGGGAGTGCTTCCGGGACAGCCGGTTCTGTTAATCGCTTTAGTAATTTCCATGGTAACCGGTATGGTGATTTCCCTGGTACATGCCTACGCGTCTATTAACATGAAGGCAAATCAGAGTATCAGTGGTACGGCAATCAATATGTTTGCACCGGCTTTTGCAATCTTTGTGGCAAGAGTTATCCGCAACGTACAGCAGATTCCATTTGAAAATCAGTTCCGAATCGAGAAAGTTCCGGTTTTAGGAGACATTCCTGTTATTGGAGGGTTATTCTTCCAGAATGCCTACATTACCACATATTTAGGAATTCTGATCCTGATTATTTCTTATGTGGTGCTGTACAAAACGAGATTTGGACTTCGGCTCCGGTCCTGCGGAGAGCATCCACAGGCAGCCGCTTCCGTAGGAATCAGTGTTTACAAAATGCGTTACATGGGCGTTTTGATTTCCGGAGCTTTAGCCGGAATTGGCGGCCTGGTATATGTAATCCCGACATCGACCAGCTTTAACGCTTCTGTATCTGGTTACGGATTCCTGGCATTGGCAGTATTGATTTTTGGTCAGTGGAAACCAGGAAAGATCTTCCTTGCAGCGCTGTTCTTCGGAATGATGAAGACCATCTCATCTGCATATTCCGGAATACCGGTACTGGCAAATCTGGGAATTCCAAGCAGCGTGTACAAGATGATCCCGTATCTGGCAACCCTGATTGTTCTTACTTTAAATACCAAGGGTTCCCAGTCACCTAAAGCATCCGGTGTTCCTTACGACAAGGGTGCAAGATAATTCAGAACTCACATATGTATTGACATTTGACAGGAGGAAAGATTATGCCTTTTTTAACAGAAGATGGAAAACAGTATCATATTGATTGTAAAGAAGGGGATGTAGGACGTTACGTCCTTCTCCCCGGAGATCCATTCCGTACCGATGTTATCGCATCCATGTTTGATGATGCCAAATTAGTGGCTCACAACAGAGAATGCAAGACCTGGACCGGAACCTTAAACGGAGAAAAGGTTTCTGTAACTTCTACCGGTATGGGAAGTCCTTCTACTGCCATTGTAGTAGAAGAGTTAATCCGCTGCGGCGCAGATACCTTTATCCGTGTGGGAACCTCTGGCCGTGTCTGCCCGAAATCCCAGGATATGTCTTTAAATGGAGTAATTAATACAGCAGCAGTGCGGGATGAGGGAACTACGATTTCCTATGTGCCGTTAGCATATCCGGCAGTAGCAGACCGCCATGTAGTAGATGCCCTTGCAAGAGCAGCCAAGAAGCTGGGTTATAATTTTGCAGAAGGCATTACCCATTCAAAAGATGCATTTTACGGCGAGATTGAGCCGGAAAATATGCCGAACAGCGAGTATGTAAAGCAGCGCTGGCAGGCATGGGAGAAATCCAATGTTATGTGCTCTGAAATGGAAGCGGCCGCTATTTTCGTAATTTCTTCTATTCGCAACTGCCGGGCTTCCGGAATTATGGCTTATAAGAAAGTAAATCTGCAGGCAGCAATGGAGACGGCCATAGAAGGACTTCGGATCCTGATTGAAGAAGACAAGAAACTTGGGAGGTAACGGATGGAACGATTACTGATTAAAAATATCCGGTATCTTTACTGTATGGATGAGCAGGACAGGTTTTTAGAACATGCAGATATTTATATAGAAGGAAATGTGATCAAACAGATTGGTTCCAATCTGGATGTGCCGGCAGAAGGCGTAAAAGTAATTGACGGAGCAGGAAAGTTAGCCCTTCCAGGTTTTGTCAATACCCATCACCATTTCTATCAGAACATTACCAGAAACATCCCGATTATGCAGAAGGGAAATCTGCTGGGATGGCTGCTGTATTCTTACGGAGCATGGGAAAATATGGAGGAAGAGGATGTAAAGGCGGCAGCCCGTCTGGCTTGTGCAGAACTTCTTATGACCGGCTGTACCACTTCTATGGACTTTATGTATTTCTTCCCTCATGGAAGACATGCCCTGATGGATGCAGAGTTTGAGGCAGTAAAAGAAATGGGACTGCGTTTCCATGGATTCCGCGGCTGTATGCCGGTCATGGAAGGAAATCTTCCGGCTGAGATGAAGGAACGTCTGGGAATTGATGCAGGAGAACTGGTTGAGTCTTATGACGATATTATGGATATCTGCGATAAAACGTTCCAGAAATATCATGACAACAGTCCGTTTTCCATGAGCCGTGTAGGATTGGGTCCCACCACAGTGGTATTTGAAAATCCGGAATTTATGCGGGAATTAAAGGCAATGGCTGATAAATATCAGGGACTCTGCCATACCCATCTCCATCCAAGACCAGATGAGATTAAAAAGTGCGGAGAACTGTATGGAAAACGTCCTCACCAGTGGCTGGAAGAAATCGGCTGGATGGATAAAAACGTATCCTTTGCCCATATCAGCCGTCACAATGCAGAAGAACTGGACATTGTAGCGAGAAACGGGGCTTCGGTTACCCAGTCTCCATCCTGCCATATGCGTCTGGGATATCCGGTAGCGCCGGCATTGGAGGCAAGAGACAGAGGAATCCCGGTCAGCATCGGCGTAGACGGCGGCGCCAGCAATGACAGCGGAGATATGCTGGGCGAACTGAGAGCCATGCTGTACGTTCACCGTATTGAAGGCGGTCATCCAGGCTATGGCCCGGAACGGTGGATCAATGCAAAAGAAGTCTTTGAAATGGCTACGGTAAATGGTGCAAAATGCCTGAACCGGGAAGATATCGGAATGCTGAAAGAAGGCATGGCGGCAGACATTGTTCTGTTTTCCATGATGCAGCCAGGATATGCAGGAGCCCTTACGGATCCAAGAGGAGCCCTTTTATACTGCGGCAACAATCATCTGGCTGATACCACCATTGTAAATGGAAAGGTATTGATTGAAAACGGCATATTCTTAGCTGGAGATTTAAATCAGATTATCGAAGATGCCAACAATGCAACAGACCGAATCTTAAAAATGGTACAGAAAAAAACAGGCATTGATTACCGGATGGAGGCGTAGAAGCCATGAAAGCAGACAAGACAACAACTGGGATGGTTTCTGCTCCAAAACGAATTGGAATGATTGTTCCTTCTTCCAATACAGTCGTAGAACCAATCTGCAATCGTATTTTTGCAGGAATGGAGGATCTTGTAACCGTACATTATTCCAGGCTTCCGGTAGTACGGGTGTCAATGGACAGAGATTCAGACAGACAATTTGAGATAGAAGCCATGCTTCAGGCTGCAAACCAGCTGGCACAGGCCAAGGTGGATGCCATTATCTGGAATGGTACAGCAGGAAGCTGGCTGGGAGTTGACAGAGACCGGAAAATGTGTCAGGATATTGAAAGAGAGACGGGAATTCCCATGGGAACTGCTTCTCTGGGGATGATTCACAGCTATGAGGACTTTGGCATAAGCCGTCTTCATCTGGTAACCCCTTATATCCAGGAAATGAATGATGCGATTATTCGGGAATACAAAAAACAGGGACTGGAACCAGTTGGCGTGACAGGACTTGGAATTACAGAAAATACAGAGATCGGAAGTGTAACCCGGGAACAGCTGGAACAGTTATGCTGCAGTACCCATGCGGCAGCCGGAGAGGGGATTGCAGTAGTCTGCACCAATCTGGCAGCAGCATGGAGAGCGGAAGAGATTGAACGGCAGACAGGAGCCATTGTATTCGATTCTGTAACAGCGGCAGTCCGGGAGGGGCTTCGGTTATCCGGTCTGGATAATCTGTCTTTTCATGGATGGGGAAAGCTGTTGGAAACGTAAATTAGGACGGAGGAAAACAATATGGCATTAAATATGGAAACAAATTATTGTGGGTTCCGCTGTGAAAATCCATTTTTGCTGGGGTCATCTCCGGTCAGTGCGACAGGAGCCATGATTGGCAGGGCATTTGAAATGGGATGGGCAGGAGCAGTTACCAAAAGTATCTCCTATTTGCAGGATGAAATGAAGCTGAGCCTGTCTCCGAGAATGCTGCCTGTTTCTACAACCGGCACAAAGGGCGTTACCGGAATGGGAAACATTGATTTTGTGATGGATAAGACCGTAGACGTCGCATTTGCGGATTTTGCACAGGTAAAGAAACAGTATCCGGAGAAAATGCTGATTATCAGCATAAAAGCCCAGTATCTGGAAGACGAATGGAAAACCCTTGCGAAAAAAGCAGAAGATGCCGGCGCAGATGCACTGGAACTGTGTCTTTCCTGTATTGACAGCGAAGCTGGCGTAATGATCTGCCAGGATAAAGAACTGATGCAGCAGGTAATTCGCTGGGTGAAAGAAGTAATCCGGATTCCGGTGATTGCCAAGCTGTCCATCCATGTCAATGATGTAGGACAGATGGCCCGGTATGCAGCAGAGGCAGGAGCTGACGCAGTTACCGGTATCAATTCCATTCACGGAATCGGCCCCATCAATCAGGATACCATGGTACATACCCCGGACGTAATGGGACAGAGCGCTCCTATGGGATTATCGGGAGCATTTATTAAGCCTATGGCACAGCACTGTATTTACAAGATGGCTAAGGCGGCAAAAGAACAGAAATTTGATATTTCTGCAGTTGGCGGAATCTGCAATGGACAGGATGCGCTGGAATACCTTCTGCTGGGAGCCGATACACTTCAGAGCGCAACGGCAGTTATGTATCAGGGATACGGCATTATCAAACCAATGCTGGCTTATCTTCAGAAATTCATGGAAGAAAAAGGATACCAGTCTATTGATGAGTTTAGAGGATATTCTCTGGATCATATGGCGCCTGCAGCAAGAAACTTATCATTAGAACAGCAGCTGGCTGCAAAGGTGAACGAAGAAACCTGTATTGGATGCGGAAGATGCGCGACCTCCTGTCAGGATGGAGGAAAACAGGCCATTTCACTGGATAAGGACAGAAAAAAAGCATTGGTAAATACAGAAAAGTGTACTGGCTGCGGACTTTGCCAGATTGTCTGCCCGGTAAAAGCAATTGATATGGAGCCGACAACCAGATAATTGGAGGAAAAGGCTATGAAGAAATTTAAACGGGTGTTTGTAATCGTCATGGATTCTTTTGGAGCGGGAAATGCCAGAGATGCCGGTGAATACGGAGATGAGGGAGCCGATACCATGGGGCACATTGCCGAATACGTGGAGCATTGGAAGATACCCAATCTTCAAAAACTGGGACTGGCCAATCTTCATTCCTTAAAGGGAGTAGAGCCGGCAGAAAAGCCCATTGGCTATTACACCGTTCTGAATGAAAAGAGCAAAGGCAAGGACACCATGACCGGACACTGGGAACTGATGGGAATTAAAACCACCAAGCCGTTTGTGACCTTTACAGAAACCGGATTTCCGCCAGAACTGATTGAAGAACTGGAAAAACGTACCGGACGAAAAATCATCGGCAACAAGAGTTCCAGCGGAACGGAAATTTTAGATGAACTGGCAGAAGAAGAGATTGCGACAGGTCACATGATCGTGTACACCTCGGCAGACTCGGTTCTGCAGATTTGCGGAAACGAGGAAAGCTTTGGTCTGGACGAACTGTACCGCTGCTGTGAAATTGCCCGGGAAATAACGTTGAAAGATGAGTGGAGGGTTGGCCGCATCATTGCCAGACCTTATGTGGGCAAAAAGAAGGGCGAGTTCAAACGAACCAGCAATCGCCACGATTATGCCTTAAGTCCAACTGGAAAAACTGTGCTGGATGAGTTGAAGGAACACGGCTTCTCAGTTATTTCCATAGGAAAAATCCGCGATATTTTCAACGGAGAGGGAATTACAGAAGCTTACCATTCCGACAGTTCCGTTCATGGTATGGAGCAGACGGCAGATATAGTGGCAAACAAAGACTTTGAAGTTCTGTGTTTTGTCAATCTGGTAGACTTTGATGCTTTATGGGGACATCGGAGAAATCCGGAGGGGTACGCAAAGGAGACGGAACGGTTTGATGAAAAGCTGGGTCAGGTATTAGAACTTCTTCGGGAAGACGATTTGCTGATGATTACAGCTGACCATGGAAACGATCCGACATATAAGGGTACCGATCATACCAGGGAGCAGGTTCCGCTTCTGATTTATGCCAAGGGCTTAAGCGGCTCTGGAAAACTGGAAGAGACCGATTCCTTTGGAGCAGTAGGGGCTACCATTGCGGAGAATTTCGGAATTGCCATGCCAGAGGGAACCATAGGAACTTCTATCTTAGAAAAAATTAAATAAGTGTTTTTAAACATGAGGTGTCTCAAAATCAATCGTAATTTTGAGACGCCTTTTTGTATTTGGCTCCATTGTTCTTCACAAAATCGTAAGAAAACCGTCTGTTTACATTTGTTCTAACTTATGGTACTGTATTAATATAAATAATACAGTTGGTACGGATGACTTCTGGCAGCCAGACATCCGGACGGCTGGAAAGGAGGCATCAGATGCTGATCGAGCTGGATTACAAAGACCGGCGCCCTATCTATGAACAGGTGACGGAGAAACTGGCCTCTATGATGATGCTGGGAGTACTGGAAGAAAACAGTCAGCTCCCATCTGTCCGGAGCATGGCAGTGGCGCTGTCTATCAATCCCAATACCATTCAGCGGGCATATGCGGAACTGGAGAGACAGGGATATATTTATTCGATAAAGGGCAAAGGCAGTTTTGTAACAGACACATCGAAAATGAAGCAGTTCCGGCAAAAGGAAGCCATGGAAAAGGTTCTGGAGGCGGCATCCGAGGCGGCCCGTCTGGGACTGGCAGAAGAGGAAATCCTGATGGCAGCAAAGGAAGGGATACAGAAAGCCGGCTGCACAGATGCAGGTATCGGACAGAAATCATTCAAACAGGAAGATACAGGAGGGAATGAGCATGATTAATGCGGTAAATGTGACCAAGCGCTTTGATGATATTGTAGCGGTCGATCATATTAACGCTACCATTCGGGATGGAAATGTGTTTGGCCTGATAGGAACCAACGGAGCAGGCAAAAGCACCTTCCTGCGGATGGCCAGCGGCGTATTAAAACCGGATGAAGGAAGTATTTCCATAGATGGAGAGGAAGTATTTGAAAATATAAAGGCAAAGAAACGGTTTTTCTATATTTCCGATGAGCAGTATTTCTTTGGCAATTCGACACCGGCAGAGATGAGAGATTACTACAGCATTGTCTATGAACGGTTTGACAAAGAACGATTTCATAAGCTGATGAAGAATTTTGAACTGGATGAAAAGCGGAAGATTAATACCTTTTCCAAAGGTATGAAAAAACAGGTTTCCGTAATCTGCGGCGTATGCGCCAATACGGACTATCTCTTCTGCGACGAGACCTTTGACGGTCTGGATCCGGTGATGCGCCAGACGGTTAAGAGTATTTTTGCAGCCGATATGGAAGAGAGAAATCTGACGCCCATTATTGCCTCCCACAACCTTCGGGAGTTAGAAGATATCTGCGATCACGTAGGGCTGCTTCATAAAGGAGGGATTTTGCTCTCCAGAGATCTGGATGATATGAAGCTGAATATTCACAAGGTTCAGTGTGTGTTAAAACCTGGCATGGAACCGGAGAGCATAAAAGGTCTGGAAGTTGTAAAAATAGAGAAACGGGGCAGTCTGTCCACCCTTACGGTCCGGGGAAACAGACAGGAGATAGAAGACAGGCTGTCAGCCTATGAACCGGTATTTTTTGAATTGATTCCATTGTCATTAGAAGAAATCTTTATCAGTGAAACGGAGGTGGCAGGTTATGACATCAAGAAACTTATTCTTTAAATTGGCAAAAGAAGACTTAAAGAGGAGAGTCTGGCTTGCAGCTTTGGCGTTTTTGACCTTTTTCTTTGGAATACCGGTTAATCTGGCCTTGGGATTGAGTAATATAAAAGAACGGTATGAAAGGGGCTGGCAGTATGGAGGATTTTCACAGCCAGAAGAAGAAGCGCTTTTGGAAGCAGCAGAAAGGCTGTTTGGATCTTACCAAAACGTAGTAATGGTATGCATTATGATTGCCCTGGCAGTAATCTGCGGCGCTTCCAGCTTTGCTTATCTCCACAATAAACGGAAGGTGGACTTTTACCACAGCATACCGGTAAAAAGGGAACTGCTTTTTGCAGCTGGCTTTACCATGGGAATTGCAATTCCGGCAGTACTGTATGCAGTGTGTCTGGGGATCGCCATGGTTGTGGCGGCAGCGTACGGAGTGCCTGTCCATGGACTGACAGGAACGATTGTCACAGGATGGCTGTTTCATATGCTGTTTTTTATACTGATATACAGCACGGTGTCTCTGGCTATGATTATGACCGGCAATTTAATCGTAGGTTTGCTGGGAAGCGCTGTGTTTTTCTGTTACTTCCCATGGCTGGGCGCCATGATAGAATTGTATTTTAACAATTGGTTTGAAACCTACCTTCAGATAGGTCCCAGCATGACGGTAGAAATTATGAAAATTTCTCCAGTTGTCAGTTATGTCCTGGCTTCCGGCGGTTCCCAGCAGTGGGAACATGCCTCTCAGTTAATTACCTATCAGGGATTTTTGGGACTGTGTGCCTTTGCGTCTGTTGTACTGATTGCACTGTGCGTGATCCTTTATAAAAAGCGTCCTTCTGAGGCGGCAGGAAAAGCCATGGCATTTGCAGTCAGCAAGCCGGTTATCCGTATTGCCCTGACAGTGCTTTTCTCTGTATCCGGTGCCCTGTTTTTCTGGGTGCTTCATTCCAGTACGGGCTGGGCAGTATTTGGAGCAGCAGTCGGAGGAGTATTGTGTCATGCTGTGATTGAAATTATTTACAGCTTTGATTTTCGCAGACTATTTGACCATAAAATACAGATGGGAATCTGCGTAGCCTTAGGGATGGCAGTACTGTTTTGCTTTAAGAACGACTGGCTGGGCTATGACACGTATCTGCCGAAAAAAGAACAGATAGCAGAAGCAGCCATTAATTTTGATAATGAACGCTGGCAGCGCTATGCAGAACTGGAACGGACAGGAGAAGATGGAGAGACTGTTTTAAAGCAAGTTGGTTCAACGACATACATATTTGAGAACATGGCGGTTACCGATACCGAGCCGGTTCTCGCCATTGCAAAAAAGGGAATTGAGTATGCTCTGGCAGAAAAATATTCGGAAGAAGATACAGAAGCAGAAGGACAGTATTGGACAGAGGTCAGCATTCAGTATACCTTGAAAAATGGTCGCAGGGTTCATCGGTACTACTCGCTGCCGCTGTCAGAAGTCTGGGAAGCAGCCTGTGCTGTCAGCGCTGATGCAGGTTACCAAACAGGAAAGTATCCGGTTTTATTGGAACATCCAAAAGATATCACCCTGGTTCAGTACCGCGTCCAGGGAAGCGGAAAGGTGTTAGAAGAAGCATCTATCTCCGATAAGGCGGCGGCCGGACAATTGCTGGAAGCGTACCAGCAGGATTTTGCAGAACTGGATTTAAATACCAGACAGAGGGAAAATCCAATTGGAGAACTGCGGTTTTTAGATGAGACGGAAGCAGCCCTGTCCGGGGAGGCGGCAAAACTTAACAGAAACGGCGATATAGAATGGTGGAATGAATATGCAGGATATTATCCAATCTATCCTTCCTTTGCCAGAACCTTGGGACTGCTGAACGGAGCAGGGATTGACCCGCAGCACATATGGGAAAAACTGGATGTACAGAGCATTCTCATAAGCAGGGAACTGGAAAAAGGAGATCCGGCATACCGGGAAGAAGAGGAAGATTACTGGCAGGCAGTCACCATGACCTATCAGGAGGAAGACGATATCCGGCAGATTCTGGAGGCAGTCACCATAGACGAATACAATAACATGAATGCCTACTCCAGAGTGGAACGGTCGGTTGCCGTCAGTATCAGCCTGAAACTGGAAAACAGGGAGAGTTCCATAGAAGGATATTTCCTGGAGGGGACCATACCGCCTGCAGTAGAGGCAGATTTGGAACGGGAAGTCCGGAAAGAAAAGTAAACAGAAGGAATTTATTGCATCAGAAAATAAGGCAGGAGATCGGGACAGGAAAGGCCATCCCGATCTTCTGCCTTTCAGCTAGAAGACTTTTTTTACATTTTCATATTCTCTGGGGGCAATTCCCGTCACTTTTTTAAATACCTTGCTGAAGTAGTAGGGATTTTCAAAGCCCAGCATGTCGGAGATTTCATACATCAGGTATTTGTGAGTATCAATCAATTCTTTGGCATGTTCAATTTTGACTGCGGCAATATAATCCGAAATGGTAACGCCGGTAAATTTTTTAAAGGTGTTGCTTAAGTGGCCGGAACTGATGTTTAAGTATTCCGCCACATCAGCCAGAGCCAGTTTTTCGGAATAGTGGGAATGAATATAGGCTCTGGCCTGTTCTACCAGGGTGTCAGAGCGGGTGCCGCGGCGTTCAGACAGCAGGGTATAGAGTTTATCGCAAAAACTTTCCAGCCAGGTAAGAATATCGGAAAGACTGTTAAAATGTCCCAGCTGCTCTGCAATATTAATGGTATAAGGGAAAATTTCCTGGAAATCTTCCTGATCAATCTCAAAAAAGGAGTAGAGATAGGTGTATATATTAATACATGCGCTGGTAGCCTGTTCCTTACCGGGCTGGCAGGTGGAAAACAGGTCTAAAATCTGGTGAAAGACTTCACGCAGACGACTGCTGTCATTTTGCTGAATCGAGGCAGAAAGGTCTTTTTTAAAAATATTGATATTAAAATGTCTGGCAGCGCTTTGGTGGAACGTCTGTCCCGTATAAAAAACCAGAGGGCTGGAAGAATTATAATAATAATATTCCAGAGAGGTTAAGGCCTCTGAGAGAGCATCCGTCATTTCCAGAAGGGAAGTCTTTAATGTGCTGGCACCATAGACTGCATTTAACTCAAAATAAGTGGTCAGGGCAGTCGTAACCCGATTGCAGAATTCCGTCAGAACCAGCTGAAAATTATCATTGGCTTTTAAAGAAGCGGCAAGGAGGTAGGTATTTTTGCCGTCATATTCAAAATACAGGGAATGGGCAAAGTAACGATCCGATATCTTGCCCATAATATCAAACAGCTGGCCGGTCAGGGAACGAAAATCATAGGCGTCTTCATCTGCCTGGAACCGGATGTGGTTTGGGCAGAGGGAAAACAGAAGCAAAAAAGGCTGACTCCAGTCACCGCCGTGGTTTGGGACAGAGAGTTCCCCGGATGGAGTTTTGGCTAAAAGGGCCTGGCTTAAATAGTTTCGTACATGCTCGCTGGCAGAAACACTGGCAGAAATGGTTCCGGCGAGAGAATGGCTTTTTGCCATAAGATCACAGTTCTTTTTTGCACGTTCCAGGGTTTCGATTAATTCTTCCGGCTTTAAGTTTAGTTTTACCAGGTAGTCAATGGCTCCCAGGGATAACGCCTTTTTTGCCAGGCTGAATTCTTCCAGATTGGTAAGTACGATGAAGGAAAAAACAGCCCCCCCTGTTTTACAGGACTCTACCAGTTCCAGTCCGTTTAATACAGGCATACGAATATCCGTAATCACAATATCCGGCCGCATGTCTAAGATCATCTGCCTGGCTTCAGTAGGAATGGTGGATTTTCCGATTATGGTGCAGTCATAGTCTTCCCATCGGATCAGGGATGCAATGCCAGCCAAAATTAAAGGTTCATCATCAATTAATATGATACGGTACATAATTAAACTCTCCTATGGCTTATGAATATTCAAGAGGAAGGGAAACGGTAATTTTGGTAAAGGAATCCAGTTCGCTTTCAATGGAAAGACCGTACTGATCTCCGTAAACCAGCTTGAACCGTCTGTCCACATTGGGAAGTCCAATGCCGCTCATGGTGCTTTTGGTTACACGGGAGGTATCCGTCAGGACTTTTTTGCACTGTTCTGGCGACATGCCAATACCATTATCTGTAACGCTGACGTATAAAACAGATTCTTCTGACCAGGCCCGTATTTTAATGAGACCGGTTCGGCCAGAAGGCTCGATTCCGTTAAAAATTGCGTTTTCTACCAAAGGCTGTAAGGTCAGTTTAATAATTTCTGCCCTGTATAATTCCGGATCGGTTACTTCAATCTGAAGATCAAACAACTCCAGATACCGGACTTTTTCGATGATAACATAGTCGTTTAAAAAGTCCAGTTCCTGCTTTAAGGTTACTTTTTCATTAAATCCCTTGGCCATGTTGCGAAGCAGGGAGGAGAGGGAGGTGACCATCTGTACAATGCCGCTGTTTTTCTGCATCGTGGCAATCCAGCGGATAGAGTCTAAGGTGTTGTAGAGAAAATGGGGATTAATCTGTGCCTGAAGCATTTTAATCTCCAGATTCTTTTTTTCTTTTTCTCCCTGGATTCGGGTTTCCATCAGTTCATTAATCTGGCTGGACATCTGATTGATTTGGCGGCCAATGGTTCCGATCTCATCTCTGCTTTCAATGGAAGGATCCGGGGTGAAATTTCCCTGGGCAACCAGATTTAAGTGGCTTACCAGACGTCTGATGGGCCGTCCCAGCTGCCTGGAGACAAAAAAGGATAACGCCAGACCGATGATGAGGCAGTAAAAGAAAATAATGGCGATGGTTTTAAAAATCACTTTCCGGTCAACAGGCATCTGGGAGTAGGGCAGGATTTCAAAAAGAATTAATCCGCTGACTGGTTCTTTTTCATAGGTAACAACTCCTTTTTCGTGCCCCAGGGAAACCGTAAGGGAACCGGACAGTTCCTTTTGGGATGTTATCAGACTGATAATATCGGGGAGAGGAAATTCACGTTCGGTCAGGGAGGCAATCAGCGTGCCGTCAGATGCGGCAGCGTAAACACAGCGTCCATAGTCCAGGTTTTTCAGGGTATCTGAATACAGCTTGGGATTAATTGCCAAAAGTACCCAGGCAGTTGTCTTGTCCTGGCCGGGCAGGTATGAAATAGGACGAACCAGAGGAATCAGGTTTGGGACAGTTGTCTTTCCCAGGGGAAAAGGATTTTCTTCCAGGGTCATGGCATACTGGAAGCTGTCCTGCTTCAGCTTTTCCTGAAACCAGGGTGCAGAGCGGATGGTTTCCAGATCATTGTGCGAACCGGGCAGGCTGCCTGCCTGAAGAAAATACTGATCCTCTTTAAATAAGGAAATCCGGTAAACGTATTCGCTGTAACCGGAGATGGCACAGTAGTCTTTTAAGACTTTGGATGCATAAAGTTCCATGCTGTCTTTTGAAGAAATTGCATTTCCGGAAAAAAAGTGGGACTGGCGTTCAGAACAGTTTAACAACAGATTGATCATCTCTCTGTAAGCCAGTTCCAGACGGCTGGAGAGAAGATGGATGGTATTCTGGGAATTATGGGTTTCACTGGCAATGGCATCTTCTTTATAGGAGTTAAAGTTGTAATAGCTGATTGCAGTAGCAATGGCAATAACGATCAGCAAATTATAAAGGATAATTTTTTTTTGGAATGTTTTTGGAATGAAGGTTTGTTTCTGGCTCATGGATTCTCCTGCAGATGATTTTAGTATGTAATTTCAATTATAGAAAGCTTTTGTACTATTATATATAAAAAAAAGGAATTTTGGTAGTGAAACATGAAAAAAGTGCAAAAATATAAAAATAGTATAAAATTTCTGGAAAAAAGTAATAGAAATATAAAATAAAAAAATGGCTTTCTGTGCAATTTTTTGTTACAATAAGACCATCAAATCAAGGGAGGAGTTCATCATGAAACTCAAAAAAGTAGCAGCAGCAGCTATGGCATCTACTATGGTAATTAGTATGGCAGCCTGCGGCGGTAAAGACACAGCAGCAACAACCGCAGTTCCGGCAGACAAAGATGCAGCAACCGAAGCAACCGAGGCACCTGCAGGTGACAAGGGCGAAGCTTCTGGCGAAAAACTTACATTATCCATTACTACATGGGACTATGATTCTTCACCTCAGTTCTCTGCAGTTGTAGAGGCTTATGAGGAGCAGAATCCAAATGTTGAGATTAAGGTTATTGATACTTCTGCTGATGAGTATAACAACTCTTTAGGAATCAGCTTATCTGCAGCTCAGCCAGACCCAGACGTTATCTTCGTAAAAGATATGGGTTCCATGCTTCAGATGGCAGACAAGCAGCAGTTAATGCCGCTGGATGATTTTATTAAAAACGACAGCGTAGACACTTCTGTTTACAACGGCGCATTTGAGCAGCTGCAGTACAACGGCGTTACCTACGGTATGCCTTACAGAAACGACTGGTATGTTCTGTACTACAACAAAGATTTATTTGACGCAGCAGGCGTTGAGTATCCTTCTAACGATATGACCTGGGAAGAGTACTATGACTTGGCAGCAAAGATGACCTCTGGCGAGGGCAGCGCAAAGGTATACGGTACTCATGACCATACCTGGCAGGCACTGGTTACCAACTGGGCAGTACAGGATGGCAGCCATACAGTAGTTGAGAAAGATTACAGCTTCTTAAAGCCATGGTATGAAGATACTCTGGCACTTCAGGAAGGCGGATACATTCAGGATTATGCAAACTTAAAGACTGCAAATATCCATTACTCTTCTGTATTTAAGAATCAGCAGTGTGCTATGATGCCTATGGGTACCTGGTTTATCGCAACCATGGAGCAGTCCAGACAGGAAGGCGAGACCGACTTTAACTGGGGCGTTGCAAGAATTCCTCATTCTGCAGATACCGAGAGCGGATATACAGTAGGTGCTCTTACACCAGTTGCTGTCAGCGCATTTACCGATGCTCCAGAAGCTGCATGGGATTTCGTAAAATTTGCATCTTCTCCAGAAGCTGCTAACATCCTGGCAGGCTGCGGCGTATTTACCGGTATTCAGACGGAAGAGTCTGTAAACGCTATCGCATCCAACGAGTTCTTCCCAGAGGGAGACAGCAATAAGGAAGCATTAAGCTACACCCATTACGTATTCGATCGTCCATTAGACCCACAGATCGAAGAAGTAAGAACTGTATTAAACGAAGTACATGATATGATTATGATTGGTGAATTCACGATTGATGAAGGTATTGAAGATTTGAATACCCGTGTTGCAGAAATCAAAGGCTGGTAATTATTAAAAATCACGAGAGCGCGCCGACAGAAAAAAAGCCTGAAGGCGCGCTTTTTTTGCCCAAATGAGTTGAATGGCTGTACATACAGCTGATTTTATAAGGAGGTAGAGTTATGAATGAGAAAAAGGCCGGTGGCCTGACTTCCCGTCAGAAGCGCGAGATTCGGAATAACTTGATTGGATATTCCTTCATCATCCCCAATCTGGTAGGATACAGCATTTTTGTATTTATTCCGGTTATCTTTTCCTTTGTGTTAAGTGTTATGAAATGGGATGGTTCCCAGGCTCCGATGCAATTTGTAGGCCTTGCTAACTTTGTAGAGATTTTCGGGGACAGAGTATTCCGCGGTTCTTTCGTCCATACCGTTCAGTATGCGGTAATGACCGTTCCGTTTACATTAATTTTGTCGTTGCTTCTGGCTGTTTTATTAAACAGTAAGATTAAAGGCGTAGCAATTTTCCGTACCGCATTTTATTTCCCATACATTGCCTCCATCGTAGCAGTTGGTGCTGTGTGGAACATGCTGTTCCAGCCTGATTTTGGTCCGGTTAATGAAATGCTGAAAGCAATCGGCGTCGCAGAACCGCCAAGGTGGGTTGTAAGTACAGACTGGGCTATGGTAGCCGTTTCTATTGTAAGTATTTGGAAATACATGGGTTACTACATGATCGTTTATCTGGCAGCGCTTCAGGGAATTTCCAGTTCTCTGTATGAGGCAGCTCAGATCGACGGTGCCAATGGCTGGCAGAGATTGTTGTATATTACCATTCCAATGCTGACCCCAACCACCTTCTTCGTATTGATTATGCTTACCATTCAGTGTTTCAAGGTATTCGATCTGGTATACGTTATGACCGGAGGCGGTCCTGGAAATGCAACCAAGACGCTGGTAAACTATATTTATGAAAAGGCATTTACCGGATGGGAATTCGGTCCGGCAAGTGCAGGAGCCATCGTTCTGTTCGCAGTTGTTCTGGTTATTACGTTAATCCAGTTCAGCGGTGAGAAGAAGTGGTCCAAGGATATGTAAGGGGGAGGAATTGAAATGGAAAAGAGACAAAAAGCAATAAAAGTTTTGTTATATGCCCTGTTGATTGCCTTATCCCTGTTTATGCTGGTTCCTTTCTACTGGATGGTTATTTCATCTTTAAAGCTTAATAAGGACGTATTCTCTATCCCCATGACCTGGTGGCCGGAGTCTATGCATTGGGAAAACTATAAGGTTATCTGGAACAAGATTCCGTTATTTACATTCTTTAAAAATACTGCAAAGCTGACTATCTGCACGACTCTGATTCAGCTGTGCACCAGCTGTTTTGCAGCATATGGTTTTACCAAATGTAAATTTAAAGGAAGAGATTTAATCTTTTTAATGTACGTTACCACCATTGCAGTACCGTGGCAGGTATACATGGTTCCTCAGTTTATTCTGGTATCTAAGATGGGATTAAACGATACTCACCTGGGATTAATTCTGATGCAGGCATTCTCCGCATTCGGCGTATTCCTGATTCGTCAGTTTTATATCAGTATTCCAGACGAACTGTGTGAAGCAGCCCGTATTGACGGTCTGACTGAGTACGGCATTTTCCGCCGCATTGTATTCCCATTAGGTAAGCCGGCTATGGCAACCCTGACTATCTTTACATTTACCAACGTATGGAACGACTTTATGGGTCCGTTGATTTACTTAAAGACCAAGGAATTAAAGACCGTTCAGCTTGGTATCAGAATGTTTATCTCTCAGTACGGCGCAGATTACGCATGGATTATGGCTGCATCTGTTTGCTCCCTGATTCCGGTAGTCATTGTATTCTTAAGCTGCCAGAAGTTCTTCGTAGAAGGCGTAGCAGCCAGTGGTATTAAAGGTTAAACACGGAACTTGGCGGACCCGCTTTCATAGCTGGGTCCGCTTTTTGCTTATATGAAAGGAGATTTGTTATGTCAAATAAACGCCCAAACCTGTTGTATCTGTTTGCGGATCAGTGGAGAGCGCACGCAGTCGGATACAAAAAAGAAGATCCGGTAGAGACTCCGTGGATGGATCGGTTTTGTGAAGAGAGTGTATGCTTTTCCAATGCATACAGTACCTTTCCGCTGTGTACCCCTCACCGTGGGTCCTTGATGACAGGAAAATATCCGCTGTCCATCGGCCTTTGGACAAACTGCAAGATCGGTCTGGAAGAGAAGATTATGTTAAAGCCCCAGGAAACCTGCATTGCCAATGTATTAAAAGAAGAAGGATATTCTACAGGTTATATTGGAAAGTGGCACTTAGATGCTTCTGAACTTAATTTTACTCCTCATCCGGAGTCTGGTGCGAAAAACTGGGATGCTTTTACTCCGCCGGGAGAGAGAAGACAGGGCTTTGATTACTGGCTGTCTTATGGAGCCTGTGATGAACATCTGGATCCCCATTACTGGCAGGATACGCCGGAACAGATCCGCCCTGGAAAATGGTCTACGGAATATGAAACAGATAAGGCGCTGGAATATATGGAAAATCACAAGAATGATGAAAATCCATTTGCTCTGTTTGTTTCCTGGAATCCGCCTCATCTGCCTTATGAACTGGTTCCCGATGAGTATTATGAAAAATATAAAGATGCAGATGTGTGCTGGCGTCCAAATGTACCGGAAGAAATGCGTACTCCGGAGATGGAGACCAAAGCCCGTCAGTATTTTGCCGCAGTTCATGGCATGGATATTCAGTTTGGAAGAATTTATGAGTATCTGCGTGACAATGGCCTGGAAGAAAATACCATTGTGGTTCTGTCTGCTGACCATGGGGAGATGATGGGCTCCCACAGCAAGATGAGCAAGAACATCTGGTATGAGGAATCGGTGCATATTCCGCTGATGATCCGCCAGAAGGGCCGTCTGGTACCAGGAGAATGCAGGGATATTTTTGCAAGTCCGGATCACATGCCGACCTTGCTGGAACTGCTGGGCGCTCCCATTCCGGAAACCTGTGAGGGCTACAGTCATGGAAGCTGGATTCTGGAGCATCCGGCAGAAGCACATACCGTTTACGAGGCAGATCCAAAGGCTCCAGAGGATATGTTTATCTGTTCTTATCCAGGCGGAGCAGATATGGTTGCAGAGTTTTCAAAAAGAGGCCTGACCCATAAAGCATATGGCTGGAGAGGAATAAAAGGAGACGGATATACATATGTGTGCTATAATGGTTATGAACCGGAAGAGGCTTCTCACGAGTGGCTTTATGACTGTGTAAATGATTATTATGAACTGAGTCCGAGAGAGATTGCACCAGACTGTAAAGAAGAAGAGATTCTTCAGCTTCGGAAACGTCTGAGAGAGTATTTAGATAAAATCGGAGATCCATTTTTATTTCCGGTATTGTAATTAAGAGAAACATTGACTGCCAGGAGGATGAATCATGTATCAGAAGACAACCGCTTCAGATTGGAACCTCAGTCCTTACAGCGGACTGAACAGACAGGACTGGATTGACATCAGCTACTTTTTTTTGGAAGGAATTTTCCGCCATGTTAAGGATATTCACGACCCGATTGTGCCGCCCAGACACGAAAGCCGGGTAAGCTATCCTCAGCCGGACGGCCCTGGATGGAGAGTGGCAGCTGAACGGTTTGAGGGGCTTGCCAGAAGCTTTCTTATTGGCGCTCCTCTGCTTCACAACGAACCGGAGGCAGAGGTGTGCGGTTACCGCCTCAGAGACTACTATAAAGATCAGATTTTACTGTCGGTTACCCCTGGGACGAAAAATTATCTTCTCCGGGTAGAAGAAATATTTCCAGAGGCGCTGCCAGGTGAGAAAGCATTCCAGCATACCTGCGAATGTGCGTCTCTGGTCATCGGCCTTTCCATGTGCCGCGAGGTGATTTGGGATACCTATACTCAGGAAGAAAAAGACAAAATCGCAGACTACCTCTCAGGTTTCGGCCATTCGTTTACTGGTCATCACAATTGGCGCCTGTTTAATATGCTGATTTTGGGGTTCCTGGATCACGAAGGATACGAAGTGGATCGGGATATGATAAGAGATCATGCCCAGGCCATTGTATCTTATTATGCAGGAAATGGATGGTACCGGGATGGACACAGCTTTGATTACTATTGTCCATGGGCCTTTCATGTATATGGCCCTCTGTGGAATCAGTGGTACGGTTATGAAAAAGAGCCCTATCTGGCGGCAAAGATTGAAGAATATTCCAACCGGCTGGTAACGGATTTTCCGGCCATGTTTGACAGAGATGCCAAGGTAACCATGTGGGGGAGAAGCAGTATTTACCGGAGTGCGGCGGCAGCGCCTCTGGCAGCCAATTTCCTGCTGAACCATTCCAAAGCAGATCCGGGACTGGCCAGAAGGATTGCCAGTGGTTCTCTGCTTCAGTTTATAACAAAGGAAGAGTGCTTTTATGAGGGCGTTCCCTGTCTGGGCTTTTACGGACCGTTTGCTCCGCTTTTACAAAGCTACAGCTGTGCGGCCAGTCCGTTCTGGATTGCCAATTCCTTTGTATGTCTGGCCCTTCCGGAGGATCATCCGTTCTGGACGGCAAAAGAAAACAATGGCATATGGGAGCAGAAGCCGGAATTGGAAGGTTCCGGTACGGATGACCAGGCAGTCCGGACCCAGGTATGGGATGGCCCTGGAATTCTGGCAGACAATCACCTGGCAACGGGAATCACCGAGTTTCGGACGGGAAAGGTGCTGTTTGCAGTCGGTAATAATAATTTAAACGGCTACTCCCGTCTTTCCTTTAACAGCCAGTTTCCATGGGAAGCGTTTGACTTTGGCGGCAAAGAAGCCATGCAGTACAGTCTGACCTATGACAGACGGGGCGCTGGACGGCCAGGGGAACTTTCGGATAAACCTCAGATTCCAAACATTATTTTATACGGCGGAGTACGGGACGGCGTACTGTACCGGAAAGAATATTTTGACTTTTCTGCAACCTTTCAGGACAAAGCGTCCATAGATCTGGCAGATATTCCGGTAAAAATGGGAATTCTCCGGGCAGATAAAAGCAGAATCCCAGACAGGCCCTACAGGCTGACTCTGGGGTCTTACGGCCTGCCTCTTTCGTTTGGGGGAAATGAAAGAGGAGGAAGCATGGAAGGAGAAACCATTGAAAAAATCTGTCCGGATACCGGTGCAAAAGCGGTCATCCTAAAGAGCGCAGCAGGACAGGTGGCCATGGTCTCCTATACGGGATTTGAAAAAATGACTGTTACGGAACGCGCGGGGGTCAATCCGGTTTCCGAAGAAAGCCGGATGATTGTTCTGGAAAGCAGAAGGGAACGGTATTATTCCTATCTTCCCTATGTGATGATAACAGCGGTCCTGACCAGAAAAGACGGGGAACCGTTTACAGATGAGGAATTATTCCCTGTAAAGGAAATCCAGTTTACGGACAGGGAACAATGCGGAGGATATGGCCCTGTTATAATAAAACTGAAAGACGGACGTACCGTAACCGTTGATTATGAAGGAATTGAAGGCCGTCTGATGATTTAAAGCAATAGATGCAGAAAATTTGACAGTCTTAAGGAGGTACAGGCAATGAATATGGATGCATTATTTGAAGAAGTTGGAAAAACCATTGCAGTTACAGGGCGGGAAGCGGCCAGAAAAGCCAGAGAAGTGACGGAAAACGTACAGCTTCGCGCTCAGCTTGGCACGGAAAAGAGCCATTTAAAAGAATTGTATGCAGCTTTGGGAAAATGGTATTACGAAAAATCCCAGGGAAGAGAACAGGAACAGGAGATTCATCCGGAAGAAGAACTGATTCATGGCATTCAGGTATTGCTTGTGCGGATTGCAAAGCTGGAAGAGAAGCTGGCTTCTGCAGAAGAGAAACGGATTTGTCCT
>URUX01000019.1 GCA_900551135.1 uncultured Clostridium sp. | reverse complement strand
CGACCTCCTGGTCCCAAACCAGGCGCTCTAGCCAAGCTGAGCCACACCCCGTTTTACTGGGAAGTCGTTGTTGTTTTTATCGCTTTCCCTCAACGCAAGATTGATTATATACTATGTGTTTTCAAAAGTCAACCTTTTTTTTAAATTTTTTTATTTTTTTGAGTTTTTTATTTTTAAGGCACATTTTACCGTTGGAACCTGCCGCTTCTTCGAAGAATTATCGGACTGCATCCTCTCCGAAGAAGCCTGCCATTTACAGCAGCCGCCTTTTCTTTCTGGCTGGTATCAGTTTCCTTCACCATTCCCGCTCTACATAACAGAGTTCAAAGTGAGCCCGGCCAGTTTCATCCAGTTCCATAATCATATAGGACGGCTTTCTTCCCTCCTGACGGGGATAAGACAGACTGCCCGGATTCAATACCACAATATCATCCTTGACTTCATAACAGGGCCGGTGAGTATGTCCAAACATAACAATATCCAGTTTTCTCTCTGCCGCCTCATTGGTAATCATCTCGGTTCCCAGAGACACGTTATAATAATGGCCATGTGTCAGCAGCACCCGGTATTTTCCAATGCGGATTTCCCGTTCCCTGTCCAGCATGGAGAAAAAGTCATTGTTTCCCCGCACCATCTGAATATCGCAATCCGGATTCAGCCATTCCGGAATAAACTGCTCGCTGCCTTCTGCATCTCCCAGATGGATAAACATATCAACCGGTTTTACCTGTTCTATCACTTTTTTCAGATTGTCATCCCTGCGGTGGGTATCACTGACAATTAAAATTTTCATTTTTCTTCTCCTTTGTATCTCTTAAAAAGCTCTTCTTTCATTGCTCTCAGCGCTTTCCCCCTGTGGCTGATCTGGTTTTTCTGTTCCAGTGTCAGTTCTGCGCTGGTAACTCCCAATTCGGGAATATATAAAATCGGATCATATCCGAATCCCTCCTGTCCGGCCGGTTTTTCTGCAATACGGCCTTCCATAAACCCTTCGGTATGAATCACAGTGCCATCCGGCAGAACTGCTGCAATATCGCAGGCAAACCTGGCAGCCCGCTCCTCTCCTTTTGCCTCTGCCACCCGGTCAATAATCGCCTGATTCTTAATGGTATAAGACGTATCCTCTCCCATATATCTGGCAGAATAAACTCCCGGTTCCCCTCCAAGATAGTCTACTACCAGACCGGAATCATCTGCCAAAACAATACCGCCGGTACACTCCCATACAGCTCTGGCTTTTATTTCTGCATTTTCAGCAAAAGTCTGTCCGTCTTCTTCAATCTCCGGATTTGCTCCTGCTTCCTTCATGGATAAAATTTCCATTCCCAGATCTGCCAGAATCATCCGCACTTCTCTCATTTTCCCTTCATTTCCTGTGGCAAAAACTATGGTATGTTTCATGATATTCTCCTTGCATATGCCTTTAGACAGATATTACATCCCATGGATGACTCCGTTCTCTGAAAATGGATACCATCATAGCTTAAGTATCCTTCCCCGTCTGTAATATCCACCTTTCCTTTTCCGGGGTCTGCCTGATACTCAATGGCCATCGGCTGAACACTGTCTCTGGTTGTAATCTTTATCATTACCCCGAACCTGTCTCCCGATCCGATTTCCATCGGATTTGCAAAATCAATGGTATAATATCCGGCCTGCTTAACAGTCCCCTTTGCCAAAAGCTTTCTGTCTGCAAAATCTGCAGAAGGATTTCGGATTCCGTAAATCTCGTAATCCGTGTCCGGACCTGTAGCGTAAAAACCAGCGGCGCAAAGCAGTTCCTGTTCATCTGCCTGGTATATATTAGCCCCAAAAGCAGTCTCTGAGCCGTATCCGGCCTGACCGGACCAGCCGCACAAATCTGTCTGGTAAATCTTATCATAATTATCCGGATTGTCAATTCTGGAATACACCAGATTTGTCTGCCCCATATTGGCATCATAGTAGGATACGTAAAAGTATCCCCCGTCTCCAAATGCTTCTCCCCAACTGCTGACACACAAAAATGCTCCGTCATCCGGAGGCATGATGGTAAACTTTTCTTTTGGATACGCATCATCCCACCCCACAATCACCACATCATGGTTGGGTTCTGCCTGACCATCATAGTAATAAGCTGCCTCTGCCTTCTGATAATATACGGACTCACTGTCTGAATTTTTCAGAGACGTATACAGGGAACTCTGAACGCCGCCTGTCCTTAAGACTGCCTGCTTTATGGCCTGCCGATCGCCCGGAGGAAGAATCTGTACTTCCTGAACGTGTTTGGACGGTGCCAGATTGTCCGGTGAAATCCCGTCATTATAGGGATCTTCTCCCTCCGTTACCGGTCCCTGCCAGGCCAGAAGATATGCCAAAGACATAATATAATCGCCGCCTGCATTCTGACCCATGCAAAAACTGTTTTGAATAGACATATGATCTTCTGAAAAATCCCAGGTTTCTTCCGGCAGCAGAGATGACTCCAGGGCACTCAAAGAAGCAAATGCCCAGCAAGTCCCCAGATTCTGCTGGTTTTTCACCTGCGGAGCCCTGCCTTCTCTCCGGCTGTCATATGCAGATGGCAGAACCTGGTTTTCTCCGGCTGTGGAATACGTCTCTTTTAGAAGCGTTCCTGATTCAAAGGGCTGGACAAACGCTCCAGGCGGTGTAGAAACCGGAGTTTCCTTCAGGCATCCGGTTACGGCAGCAGCAGCCAAGCCGATTAACAAAAGCCCTTTTATTTTATTGACACCTCTTTTATTCTGCCGCATGTTCTGCCTTTCCTGCAGACGCAGTCTTGTCCCGTCTGGGCGGTTTCGGCCCCATAAACTGGTAAAAATAAGTTTTCATCATGCCGTTATAAATTTTCCGGTTTTTATCTGCCTTGCGCCCAATAAACTTCTCGGCATCTCCATAAGCAGTAATCAGATACATCGACCAGGAATCCAGCGCTGCATAGCGTTCTCCAATCTCCCGGTACAATGCTGGCAGATTTTCCTTTTCCTCAATCCGCTCGCCATAAGGAGGATTGGAAATAATAAATCCGTATTTCTTTGGATGACTTAACTCGCTGACCGGACGCTGCTGAAAATGGATTAAATGATCCACACCTGCAGCCTGGGCATTGGTTCTGGCAGCTTTTACAATACTGGCATCTATGTCGTACCCCTGAATGTCTGTCTGAACTGTCCGATCTACCAAATCGCCGGCTTCGTCCATGGCTTCATACCAGAATTTTCTTTTAATCAGCCCTTTCCAGTCTTCAGCCAGAAACGAACGTTCCATTCCAGGAGCAATATTGGCTGCCATCATAGCTGCCTCAATGGGAAAGGTTCCGCTCCCACAGAACGGGTCTACCAAAATCCGATCCTTATTCCAGGGAGTCAGCATAAGCAGAGCGGCCGCCAGCGTCTCGGTAATAGGCGCTTTACTGGTCAGAGTCCGGTATCCCCTCTTATGTAAAGAATCCCCGCTGGTATCAATGCCGATGGTAACTACATCTTTAAACAGAAATACTCTCAGCGGAAAGCTGGCTCCTGTCTCAGGGAACCAGGAAACCCCATAATGGGATTTCATTCTCTCTACCATAGCTTTTTTCATGATCGACTGAATATCAGAAGGGCTGAATAATTTGCTCTTAATCGAAGATGCCTTTGCTACCCAGAATTTTCCATCCTGAGGCAGATATTCTTCCCACGGAATCGTTCTGGTTCCCTGAAACAGTTCTTCAAAAGTAGTAGCCGGAAAGCTTCCTACTTTTAATAAAACCCGTTCTGCTGTCCGCAAAAATACATTGGCGCGGCAAATCGCCTCTTCGTCTCCAATAAAGGTCACTCTGCCATCTTCTACTTTGGAGATTTCATATCCCAAATCGTAAATTTCATTCTTTAAAACCGCTTCCAGGCCAAAATGGCAGGGAGCAATCAGTTCCATTGTCTTCAATATTGTTATCCTCTCTGAAACGGGGTTTACAGGTACTACAGTTCCATCTGCTTTACCACTTCTCCGTCCAGAGAATAAATGGTAAATACATTGTCCTCTAACATGGCGTAAGTATTGGGATTTCCTCCCTTGGGAATGGAAACGGAGCCTGGATTCAGCACCGTAATGTCCCCAGCTTTTTCCGCCTTCAGCAGATGGGTATGACCATGAATCAAAATGTCTCCTGCCTGAACCGGAGGAAGGTGATCCTGATTGTATACATGGCCGTGGGTTGCATAAAACGTTCTGCCATTAAATGACAAAAGAGCGTAATCTGCCAGAACAGGAAATTCCAACACCATCTGATCTACCTCTGTGTCACAATTTCCTCTTACAGCATAAATCTGATCTTTGTATTCGTTGAGCATAGCAATGACCTGCTTGGGAGCATATTCCTTTGGCAGGTCATTACGGGGACCATGGTACAAAATATCGCCCAACAGTACCATGCGTTCTGCACCGGACTGACGGTATATTTCCAAAAGTTTTCCGCAATAGTATGCGGAACCGTGAATATCAGAAGCAAACAGTATTTTCATGTACATTCTCCTTTATTATCTCGTGTTTTTATTTTATAGCCATGGCCTGAACTTGTCAATTCCGAATCATATGACAGCCTCTGTAATACGTAATTCCGCCCATTACAGAAAATGCCGGAAGTCCTTTGTCCGCTGCCATTCTGGCTGCCCTAAGACTGGTGCCGCCCCTTGCACAGTAAAATACCAGCGGCGGATCTGCTTTCAGTTCTCCAATTCGTTCTGCCAATTGGTTATAGGGAATGTTAACTGCTCCAGCAATGTGAGCAGCCCGGTAATCGTCAGGCATCCGCAAATCAATTAACTGCATGGCCAGTCCCTGATTCAGCCAGTATTCCAGTCCTTTTAAGGAAATCATCCCTGCTTCCATGTTTTCATCTCCTTGTCTTTCCTGTATATAACCAGTATATTCAAGGCAGATGGGAATGTCCCAAAAAAAGCCGTTCCCGCACACCGGCGGAAACGGCTTTTCCCAACAGTATTTTAATTTCTGCTGGAATTTTTGCTGGAATTTCTGCTGTTGTTTCTGCTGGAATTCTCAGACTTGTTCTGATTGCTGTTCTGGCTGCTGTTTTTGCTGGAATTCTCAGACTTATTGCGGCAGTCCTTAGAAGTATTGTCTTCCATGTCTCGATAATTGTTATTCATTGCCATACCTCCTGGTTAATTTTTATTACAAAATCAGTATGGCTCAAATTCTACAAAGTATACGCCAAATAAAGAAATAAAGAATGTGCCCGGGCACATTCTTAAGAATTTTTATTTAACCTAATACATTTACAATCTTTACAGGAGTACGGTAATTCCAGGGAGAAATCTTTACTCCGGTTCTTTCTGTAGATGCATGAATAATCTGGCCATTTCCAATATACATTCCCACATGATTGATGGAATTTTTGCTGCCATAACAGATTAAATCACCTGGGCGCATCTGTTCAGCGCTGACTGCCGGACCGGCACCTGCCTGTCCCCTGGAAGTTCTTGGGATGGATACCCCTGCGCCATTGAGCATCACAAAACTGGTGAATCCGGAACAGTCTACTCCGGTCAGCGGATTACTTCCGCCGTAACGGTATTTACAACCTAAAAACTGCATGGCATAATTGACTACCTGCTGTCTGCGATCTGCCGCAGCCACTGCAGTCTGCTGACTTCTGACCTCTTCCAGACTTGCCGCTGCCGTTTCAGAAGCCGCTGCCAGCTCTTCCTCTTCCGCTTCCTGAAGTTCTACAGCCTCGTCTGCCTGAAGGTAACCTTCCTCTTCGCCTAACTGAACCTTCAGCCAGCCGTCTGATGTCTCCTCAACCAGAGGAAATGTTTCATCCATATCTGCTTCCATAAGAAGTTCACCGCTTACGGTATCTGTATTAATCAATGCAGACTCGCCTACTACTTTTACCAGAAACTGTGTCGGCTCTGTACCAGGACCGGCAAAAGAAGCACTGGTGTTGTGAATCGTGCCTGCAAACGCTACCATAGAGGTTGCAGAAAATGCAGCGCAGAATGCTAAAACTCCAGTTACTCGTCTCAAATTATACTTCATATGTACTCCTAATCTTTACATTTCTTTTTAAATTATTACATAATTATTAAATTTGTTACATTCACATTATAGTCTTAATTCTTTTTTATGTCAAGTACTTAAAAAAATACAAAAAAAGAGTTCGCCGAAGCGAACTCCTGTGCAGTATGCATTCTTATGGAATATGTTACTGCTCTATATTCTGCTCACAGGTCTCTCCAGCATCCTGACGGGATGTGAGAATCTGCATAAATTCTTCGCCGGTAATGGTTTCTTTCTCCAGAAGATACGCTGCCAGTTCATGAAGCTTTGCCTCATTTTGGGCAAGGATTTGTTTGGCCTTCTCATACTGCCCCTTTACTGTGGCAATTACCTCGTCATCAATCACTTTGGCAGTCTCGGGAGCACAGGCCAGAGAGGCATCTCCGCCTAAATATTGATTGGTAACCGTTTCCAGGGCTACCATGCCAAACTGAGCGCTCATGCCGTATCTGGTGATCATAGTTCTGGCAAGCTTCGTTGCCTGCTCAATATCATTGCTGGCCCCAGTAGTAATCGAGTGGAAAATCAGTTCTTCTGCAGCACGGCCTCCGGTAAAAGTGGCAATCTTGTTAAGTGCCTCTTCCTGACTCATCAGTACCCGTTCTCCCTCTTCTACCTGCATGGTATATCCCAATGCGCCGGAGGTTCTGGGGATGATGGTAATCTTATGGACTGGTGCAGAATGGCTCTGGCAGGCAGCAACTAAAGCATGACCAATTTCATGGTAAGCTACAATCTTTCTCTCCTGCTCGGATACTGCCGCATCCTTCCTCTGGTAACCTGCAATAACCACTTCTACGCTTTCTTCCAGATCTTCCTGGCTTACTACATTTCGTCCCATCCGGACTGCCCTGAGGGCCGCCTCGTTGACAATATTGGCCAGTTCTGCGCCGCTGGCTCCGGAAGTCGCTCTGGCTATGGTATTAAAATCTACATCATCTGATAATTTGACATTTGCACCATGTACCTTTAAGATGGCTTCCCGCCCCTTCATATCCGGCAATTCTACCGGTATCCGCCGATCAAACCGTCCCGGACGCAGCAGAGCCTTATCCAGCGATTCCGGCCGGTTGGTTGCCGCCAGAATTACAACACCTTTCCGTCCGTCAAATCCGTCCATTTCCGTCAGAAGCTGGTTTAAGGTCTGTTCTCTCTCATCATTGCCGCCTACACCTCCGGCACCGTCTCTCTTTTTACCAATCGTATCAATCTCGTCAATGAACACGATACAAGGTGCCTTTTCATTGGCCTGTTTAAACAGATCGCGAACCTTGGCAGCGCCCATACCTACAAACATTTCTACAAATTCCGATCCGGAAATAGAGAAAAACGGCACATGGGCTTCTCCAGCTACCGCTTTGGCCAGAAGGGTTTTACCAGTTCCAGGAGGGCCTACCAGCAGGGCGCCTTTGGGAAGAGTTGCTCCAATATCGGCATATTTCTGAGGATTATGGAGAAAGTCCACAATTTCCTTTAACGCTTCTTTGGCCTCTTCCTCTCCTGCCACGTCAGCAAAGGTCTTTCCCGTCTCATTTTCTGCATATATCTTGGCGTTGGATTTTCCGAAAGTCATGGCATTGCCGCCCATTCGTTTGCTCATAATCTTGGACATGACCATGCCAATAAGCGTAAACATTAAAATCGGCATAATCCAGGTCAGAAAGAAGTTAACAATGGGATTGGGCTCTGTGGGAATCTCTGATGCAAAAATAACTCCCTGTTCCTGAAGCGCTTCGTTTAACTCTTCATCCGGCCATACCCAGATACCGGTCTTATAGATTCGTGATTCTCCGCTGTCATCCTTGGCAATAAACACCAGTGTGTTTTCATTTTCCTTTGATACAGTAGTTACCTTGCCCGCATAGATCTGTTCCTTAAACTCGTTGTAAGTCACCAGTTCTACCTTTGGCTTAAACAGAGAGGAAAAACCCAATGCATTAATCACGAAGGTAATCACCATAATGATAAGGTAATAATACAAAAACATCTTCATGGGGTTTCTGCCCTTATTGCTGTTATTGCTATTACTTGGCTTTTTATCACTCGTCTCCATATTGGTTCTCCTTTTATTAAGTTGGGATTTGAACCGTCTGCTGCTTTTCAAATCCCGTTAGCTTAAAAATAGACTCTTTTTATGAAATTGTCAATAGAATATAGTAAATATTTATTTACTTTTTACTTTTGTTGACTTTTTTAATCAGATATGTTAAAACAAATTTATCATGTATACACGGAGGACATCATGTATTCAGAAACCGAAATCCAACACTTTTTAGAATTTTATATCCGCTTCTTGTCTTTTGCAAAATGCCATTTTCATAAAGAGCAGGAACTTCGGGCTGATTCTCTGGCCTTTCATGCTTTGGCAAGCTTACGTACCCTGTCCAGACAGGAACTGACCATGTCGGAACTCGCCAGAGAAATGATGATTACCAAGCAGCAGCTTACCAGACTGATTAATGACCTGGAAAGCAGAGGCTTTGTGGAACGAATCCACAATCCCGTCAACCGCCGCCAGGTCTATATCCGGATTTCTGCCGATGGCATTGCCCTGCTTCACGACGCCCAGGAAGCCATGAAAGAGCACACCGCATCCATGATGGATGTATTTACTCCTGACGAACAGCAGGAAATTGACTCCTGCCTGCTGCGGCTAACCGAACTGTTTGCCCGTCTGGACGGTTTCGGCGATGCCGCTGTGCCCGGTCTGTCTAATCCGTCAGCCGGTGAATAAAAAGGCCGCTGCAAAGTTTTGGCTCAAACCAGGTGGATTTAGGCGGCATCAAAAGCCCTGCATCTGCCACTCTTAACAGTTCCTCCATAGATGTGGGATACATGGAAAATGCCACCTTCATATCGCTCCTGGTTCGCCGCTCCAGTTCCTTTAAACCGCGGATTCCTCCTATAAAATCAATCCGGCTGTCCGTTCTTGGATCTCCAATCCCCAGTACCGGCCCCAGCAGCTGATCCTGCAGAACCGAAACATCCAGCCCTTTCACCGGATCGGAACTGCAAATTTTCTCCTTTGCCGTCAGTTTATACCACTGACCTTCTAACAGCATTCCAAACTGGCCTTTCTTCTCCGGCTCAAATGGACCGTCTTCGGTTCTGCACACTGTTATTTCAAAAGAATCCCGGATTCGTTCCAAAAATGTCTCTGTGCTCAATCCGTTTAAATCCTTTACTACCCGATTATAGGGCAAAATCCGAAGTTCCTCATCTGGAAACAACACTGCCAGAAAATAATTGTATGGCTCCTGTCCTGTATGGCCTGGATTTTCCTTCCGGCGTTTTAATCCCACCTTCACAGCACTGGCTGCCCTGTGATGACCATCTGCAATGTAGGCAGACGGAACCTTTTGAAAGGCAGCCTCTATCTTTTCCTCTAAGTTTCTGCCTTCTATTTTCCACACTTTCTGGCCAATACCGCCCTCTGAAACAAAATCATATACCGGTTCTGCTTTGACGGCTTCTTTTATCAGTTTATTGATTTGGTCATTTTGTTTGTACGTTAAAAAGACCGGGCCTGTATGGGCGTTTACTGTGTCTACATGACAGATGCGATCCTGCTCTTTTTCCTCCCTGGTACATTCATGTTTTTTTATTACACCAGACAGATAATCCTCAATCCAGCAGCAGGCAGCCAGTCCCGTCTGTCTCCGGCCGTCCATGGTCAGCTGATAAATATAATAATGCGCTGCTTTCTCTTCCGTAAAAATTCCTTTTTCCAGCCACTCTTCCAGCATACTTCCAGCTTTTTGATAAACCTCTAAACCATACATGTCCGTATCTTCCGGAAACTGGGTCTCCGGCCTGTCAATATTTAAAAATGAGTATGGTCTGTCTGCAACCGCCTCTCTCGCCTCTGCCCGGCTATAGACATCGTAAGGCAGGGCTGCCACCTGACTTTCCAATCCATTTGCCGGACGTATACAGCAAAATGGTTTTACAACTGCCATTTTTTCCTCCTCTTTCCTGATGGTTTCCGCAACAGATCCCCTGTGCCTCTGCATACAAAGCAAAAGCACCCCGACACCTGAATGTGTCGGGGTATCTGATTTAACCTTTTACCAGACGAACTCTTAAAACGCCTTCAATAGCTGCCAGTTTTTCCATGGTCTCTTTCTCCGGAACATTTTCCAGATCCAGCAGCGTATACGCAAATTTATCCCTGCTCTTATTGGTCATATCGGAAATGTTTGCGTGTTCTGCCGCCAAAATTGCAGTAATCTGGCCTAACATATTTGGAATATTCTGGTGGAATATAGCCACTCTGGCTGCCACCCGGCATACGCCCATGTCGCAGGCTGGATAGTTAACTGAATTTTTAATATTGCCATTATCCAGATAATCCATCATTTCTTCTACTGCCATCTTCGCACAATTATCTTCAGCCTCTTCTGTAGAAGCTCCTAAGTGAGGAATGACAATCGTCCCTTCCATATTGGCAACTTTGGGATTGGGGAAATCGGTAACGTATTTCTTAACTTTTCCTTCTGCCAGCGCTTTCGCCATAGCATCTTCATTTACCAGAGCGTCTCTGGAGAAGTTTAAGAAAACCACACCATCTTTCATCCTGCCAATCGCTTCTTCGTTAATCATTCCTTTGGTCGTTGCGGCAGCCGGAACGTGGATGGTAATGTAATCGCACTCTTCATAAATTGTGTCTACAGAATTAACAGGGCGTACTTCTCTGGAAAGCATCCATGCTGCTCTTATCGAGATAAACGGGTCATATCCCAATACCTCCATGCCCAGGGCAGCCGCTGCATTGGCTATCTCTGCACCTATAGCTCCAAGACCAATCACGCCCAGCTTTTTGCCCTTAATCTCGCCGCCTGCAAAAGCTTTTTTGCTCTTCTCTGTTGCTTTTGCAATATTTTCATCATCTTTGTTGGCCTTTACCCAGTTAATGCCGCCCAGAATGTCGCGGGAAGCCAGCATCAGCGCTCCGATTACCAGTTCCTTTACTGCATTGGCATTGGCTCCTGGTGTATTAAATACCACGATTCCCTTTTCTGCACATTTCTCCAGAGGAATGTTGTTTACTCCGGCTCCGGCTCTTGCAATGGCTAAAAGACTTTCCGGAAGTTCCATATCATGCATGGCAGCGCTGCGCACCAGAACACCTGCAGCAGTCTCCATGTTATCGGTCAGTTGATAATCTTCTGTCAGAAGATCAGTTCCGTATTTGGAAATTGCATTAAGGCAGTATATATTTTTCATAATCCGTCCTCCCTATGACATTACTTGCGGTTCTTCTTTTCAAAGTCGTCCATAAAGGTTACCAGTTTTTCTACGCCGGCCATAGGCATTGCATTGTAAATGCTGGCTCTCATACCGCCTACGGTTCTGTGCCCCTTTAAGTTCTCAAGACCTGCCGCCTTGGACTCTTTTACAAACAGGGCATCCAAGTCCGGATCGCCAGTTACAAACGGAACATTCATTAAGGAACGATCCTTCTTCTCAACTGTACCCTTAAACATCTGGCTCTGATCCAGGAAATCATAAAGGAGTTTTGCCTTCTTTTCGTTGTATTCCTTCATTGCCTGCAGGCCGCCCTTTTTCTTTAACCACTGGAATACTTTGCCGCACATGTAAATGCCGTATGCCGGAGGTGTATTATAAAGGGATTTTGCATCTGCATGAGTCTTATAACGAAGCATGGTAGGAGTTCCGGGAAGAACGTCTTCTGTAATCATATCTTCACGGATAATTGCAATTACAACGCCTGCAGGACCTACATTTTTCTGAGCGCCGCCATAAAGCATTGCGTATTTTTCTACGTCTACCGGTTCGGACAGGAAGCAGGAGGATACGTCTGCTACCAGTGGTTTTCCCTTGGTGTCTGGCAGAGTTTTAAACTTCGTGCCGTAAATGGTGTTGTTTTCGCAGATATATACATAGTCTGCATTTTCAGAAATCGGAAGATCGGAACAATCCGGGATATAAGAGAATGTCTTGTCTGCACTGGATGCAACCGCATTGGCCTGCCCGTAAAGCTTCGCCTCGCTGAATGCTTTCTTTGCCCACTGTCCGGTGATGATGTAGTCTGCAACTTTATTTTTCATAAAGTTCATCGGAACCATGGCAAACTGCTGACTGGCGCCGCCCTGAAGGAACAATACCTTATAGTTGGACGGAATCCCCATCAGTTCTCTTAAATCTGCTTCTGCAGTATTGATGATCTCTTCAAACATTTTAGAACGATGGCTCATCTCCATAACGGACATGCCGCATCCTCTATAGTCTAACATCTCATCTGCTGCTTCCTGCAGTACTTCTTCCGGCAAAACTGCCGGTCCGGCTGAAAAGTTGTATACTCTGCTCATACCTTTTTCCTCCTCTTTCTTTGCCTTTTATTTTCGTCTAAAGCTTTTGACTACTCAATTTTCAAATCCACATCATCAAATGCGTCAGAGATCGGCGCTCCTGGAGATACCATAGGAAATACTTTATCATCACAAGGTATCTGGCAGTCGATGACAACCGGAATATTCAGCGAAATCGCCTCCCTGAATACCGGTTCAAAGTCTTCCTTTTTCTCTACCCGATATGCTTTTGCCCCCATAGCTTCTGCCAGTTTTACAAAATCTACTGTATCATTTAATACTGTATGTGAATACCGTTTTCCATAGAACAGATTCTGCCACTGGCGAACCATGCCAAGTACATGGTTATTCATAATAACTTCGATAAACGGAATGTTATATCTGGTGGCTGTGGCCAATTCGTTCATATTCATGCGGAAACAGCCGTCACC
Organism: uncultured Clostridium sp.; assembly: GCA_900551135.1. GTDB lineage: Bacteria > Bacillota > Clostridia > Lachnospirales > Lachnospiraceae > UMGS1370. Next base: position 8,649 of record URUX01000019.1, on the reverse strand, counting down.
TGCAATATTAATTACCAGTTTATCTTTGCATCCCATCTTTGCGCCTAACGCTGCCCCCAGACCATACCCCATGGTTCCCAGACCGCCGGAAGTCAGCAGGGTTCTTGGGGCTTTGTACTTAAAATACTGGGCCGCCCACATCTGATTTTGCCCTACTTCTGTTGTAATAATGGCGTCTCCGTCTGTAATCTCATAAATCTTTTCCATGATAAAAGGACCGGTAAGCTGGCTCTTATCATAGCGGAGCGGATACATATCTTTTAACCGTTCAATGTGCATGATCCATTCGTCGTGGTTCATTGGATCCAGACGGGCATTCAGCTTTCTAAGCACCATCTTGGCATCTCCGATAATGCTGGCATAGGTCTGGATATTTTTATTAATTTCTGCCGCATCTACATCAATCTGAAGAATCTTGGCATTTTTTGCAAATTTTGATGCATTTCCTGTTACCCGGTCACTGAATCTGGCTCCCACCACTATCAGAAGATCGCATTCGGTAAATCCAAAATTGGAAGGCTTTGTACCATGCATTCCAACCATACCGGTATACAGCGGGTCAGTACCGTCAAATGCTCCTTTTCCCATTAAACTGTCTGCTACCGGCGCCTGAATCTTATAGGCAAAGGCTTTTAGTTCATCTGCCGCATTGGAAATGACTGCGCCGCCGCCTGCAAAAATAAATGGCTTCTGGCAATTACGAATCAGTTCTACGGCTCTGTCCATATCTTCTTCTGTAATGGTATCCACCTGTGGAGTTACCTCTTCCGGAGCCTGATACTCGTATTCACATTCTGCTGCCGTTACATCTTTGGTAATATCAATCAGTACAGGGCCGGGACGTCCGGAACGGGCAATGGTAAATGCCCTGCGGATTACAGTTGCCAGTTTGTTTACATCTTTTACAATAAAGTTATATTTGGTAATCGGCATGGTAACACCGGTAATATCAATCTCCTGGAAACTGTCCTTTCCTAACAGGCTTACGCCTACATTACAGGTAATGGCAACAACCGGAACCGAGTCCATCTGTGCTGTTGCAATACCGGTAACCAGATTGGTTGCGCCTGGGCCGGAGGTTGCAAAACATACGCCGACTTTTCCAGTAGCCCTTGCGTAGCCGTCGGCTGCATGGGAAGCGCCCTGCTCGTGGGAAGTAAGGATGTGGGTAATCTCATCCTGATGTTTATATAATGCATCATAAATATTTAAAATCGCTCCGCCCGGATAACCAAATACCGTATCCACGCCCTGTTCTTTTAAACATTCGATTACAATCTCTGCACCTGTTAACTTACTCATTGGCTGGTGTTTCCTTTCTTTTCTTATTTTGACTGCAGTACTGCGCCCTTGTCTGCCGAAGTAACCAGACTTGCGTAACGGGCCAGGTATCCAGTTGTCACCTTAGGCTCTCTTGGCTGCCATTTTGCTTTTCTGGCGGCCAGTTCTTCATCTGATACCTTTACATTTAACTGATGATTATCAATATCAATGGAAATAATGTCTCCCTCTTCTACCAGGGCAATCGGGCCTCCAACTGCGGCTTCCGGAGAAACATGGCCAATGGATGCGCCTCTGGATGCACCGGAGAAACGTCCATCTGTAATCAGGGCTACGGTAGAGCCAAGTCCCATTCCTGCGATAGCAGATGTCGGATTCAGCATCTCTCTCATGCCAGGGCCGCCTTTAGGTCCTTCGTAACGGATTACCACTACGTCGCCAGCTACAATCTTACCTCCCTTAATTGCGGCAATGGCGTCTTCTTCACACTCAAATACTCTGGCCGGTCCTTCATGCTTTAACATCTCAGGAGCAACCGCAGAACGTTTTACTACACAGGAATCTGGAGCCAGATTGCCTCGTAAAATCGCAATGCCGCCGGTCTTGCTGTAAGGATTTTCCACCGGACGGATTACTTCCGGATTTAAGTTGATGCTGTTTTTAATGTTCTCCCCAACCGTCTTTCCTGTAACCGTCATACAGTCCAGATTCAACAGCCCCAGCTTGCTGATCTCATGCATAACTGCATAGATTCCGCCTGCCTCATTTAAGTCTTCCATATAGGTCGGGCCTGCCGGAGCCAGATGGCACAGGTTCGGGGTCTTTGCGCTGATTTCATTGGCAATATCTACATTTAAGTCTACGCCTGCTTCATGGGCGATAGCCGGAAGGTGAAGCATACTGTTGGTGGAACATCCCAGAGCCATATCCATGGTCAGAGCATTACGGAATGCTGCTTCTGTCATAATGTCTCTTGGCCGGATGTTCTGGCGGTACATTTCCATAACTGCCATGCCTGCGTGTTTTGCCAGCTTGATTCTTTCAGAATACACTGCCGGAATCGTTCCATTTCCCCGGAGTCCCATGCCCAGCACCTCGGTCAGGCAGTTCATGCTGTTGGCTGTATACATACCGGAGCAGGAACCGCAGGTCGGACATACCTTTTCCTCAAACTCCCGAACATCATCCTCCGTCATCGTGCCTGCCGCATAAGATCCAACTGCCTCAAACATACTGGAAAGGCTGCGCTTCTGTCCCTTTACGTGTCCTGCAAGCATTGGGCCTCCGCTGACAAATACAGTAGGAACATTGACTCTGGCGGCTGCCATTAACAGTCCTGGTACGTTTTTATCACAGTTGGGAACCATCACCAGGGCGTCAAACTGATGAGCCAGTGCCATACATTCCGTGGAATCTGCAATTAAATCTCTGGTAACCAGGGAATACTTCATTCCCACATGTCCCATGGCGATTCCGTCACAAACTGCAATAGCCGGAAATACAATGGGCGTGCCGCCTGCCATGGCCACGCCAAGCCTCACAGCTTCTACAATCTTATCCAGGTTCATATGTCCTGGAACAATTTCATTATAAGAACTTACAATACCAACTAATGGCTTTTTTAACTCTTCCTGGGTCATTCCCAGAGCATTAAACAACGATCTGTGGGGAGCCTGCTGCATCCCGCTTTTTACTGCATCACTTTTCATAATTACTGTCTCCTTATCTTCTCTGCAATCAGGCTGCCCATCTGGACAGTACCAACTCTGGTGCATCCCTCTGCCATAATATCAGCAGTACGGAAGCCTTCCTGTAATATTTCTTCTACTGCTGCTTCTACAGCAGCCGCCTCTTTATCTAAATCAAAGGAATAACGAAGCATCATGGCGGCGGAAAGAATGGTGGCAATGGGATTTGCAATGTCCTTTCCTGCAATATCGGGAGCCGAGCCGTGACTTGGCTCATACATGCCGAACTTTCCTTCATTTAAGCTGGCGGAAGATAACATTCCAATAGAACCGGTAATCATGCTGGCTTCGTCAGAAAGGATGTCGCCAAACATATTTTCCGTCAGAACCACATCAAACTGTCCCGGGTTCATAACCAGCTGCATCGCGCAGTTGTCAACCAGCATGTGGCTTAAGGTTACTTCCGGATAGTCCTTTGCTACCTCTTCTACTACTTTTCTCCAAAGTCTGGAAGAATCCAGTACATTGGCCTTATCGACGCTGATAACGCTCTTGCGGCGCTTCATGGCAATATCAAATGCCTTTACTGCAATGCGGCGAATCTCGTTTTCATTGTATGTCAGTGTATCCACAGCCGTCATAACACCGTCCACTTCTTTTGTATATCGCTCACCAAAATACAGGCCGCCGGTCAGTTCTCTCATAATCACCATGTCAAAGCCGTCGCCGATAATCTCTTTTTTCAGCGGACAGGCATCTGCCAGTTCTTTGTATAAATACGCCGGGCGGATATTGGCAAATAAGTTTAAGCCCTTTCGAATTGCCAAAAGTCCTGCCTCCGGCCGAAGGTTCGGCGCCACATCATACCATCTGGAATTTCCCACATTGCCGCCTACTGCGCCAAGGATCACCGCATCACTGGCCTTGGCCGTATTCAGCGCTTCCTCTGTCAGAGGCACTCCGTATGCATCTATGGAGCAGCCACCCATTAAAATCTCTGTGTAATGGAATGTATGGCCGTAAACTTCTCCTACTTTATCTAATACTTTTCTTGCCTCTCCGACTATTTCCGGTCCGATTCCATCGCCTGGAATCAATGTAATCTTACAATCCATAATCTGCTCTCCTCCACCTGCACACATTCTGTCGCCCTTTAATCTGCTATCAAACTGCTCTGCGATATGTTTCTTTTCATAATACCTCATTTATCAGGCAGTTTCAACTATTCTTGCCGGATTTCTTGGATTTGCAGTATATAAATTTGGAATCTTTTTTATAAACTGGGGTTATAGGGAATAAGAGAGATGTGCAAATTGGAGGGGATGGAGGGAACTATTTGGCGAAAATATATGCAAAAGGGGGTGTCGCAAAATCATCAAATTAGATGATTTTGCGATACTCTCGCTTTATACATAGAAAAATCCGGAAGGAATCCTTTTGTTTTAGGAATCCTTCCGGATTTTTGACATACTTTAATAATGCCTCTATTTTTCTGACTTTTTAGGCGGTTTCTTTTACTGGAAAAAGGTAACTTCCAGTGCGTTCTTTTTGGATTTTTGCATGCAGTTTATTGATGTTATAGCCCATGCAAAGCAAAAGAATCTCCAGTTTTACCCTGGTTTTCCCACGGAGCAGAAATCTTTGAAATTCGTAATCATTTTTCAGAACCCCAAAAGCTCCTTCCACTTGAATGCTGCGGTTCATGCGGTATTTGATCCCTGTTTCACTCAGGATATTTTCATAGGATTCCTGGCGCTTTTCCAGAAAACTTTTTGATATATATAACCTCTTATTCCCTTTTGCTTTGGTGCATTTTTCTTTATATGGACAAGCAGTACAGTCTTCACATTCGTAAACGGTTACTTCCGATTCATAGCCACTTTTACTTTTCTGCTTTTTGATGAAAACAGGGAGCAATGTTTTCCCTGCATGACAAGTGTATGTGTCAGTTTTTTCATCATATCCCATGTTTTCACGTTTGCTGATATCCTGCTTGAAACTTCGTTTTTTCCATTTTTCATAAGTCTGTGGTTTTATGTATGGTTTCTGCTTGACACTTCTCAGATACGTATATGCTTCTTCGCTTTCATATCCGGAATCAGCTGTTACACTCGGATAACGGAAGCCCAGGTTCCTTTCCATTGTCTTTAAAAATGGAACCAGTGTCCAGACATCATTCCGGTCCTGAAAAATATCCGTTGCCACGATATATTCACTGTCTACCGCAATCTGTACATTATATCCTGGCTTTAACTGTGCATTTCTCATATGATCATCTTTCATGTGCATAAAGGTTGCATCAGGATCCGTTTTACAATAATTGTTTCTTCCCTGAAAGCTTGCTGTGTGCCAGTCATAAATGGTCTGACGTTCAAGAAACCTGTGGAAAAGTTCGAAAAACCGTTGGTTTCTGCTTTTCCGCTTCCCACGTCCATGTACAAAAGCAGTGTTATCTGTCTGGCATTGTTGTTGTAAAAACGAGACTATTTTCTGCAGGTCTTGTGTCCTTGTTTCTAAAGTAACCGAAAAATCCTTCAGATATTCCCTGTTCAGAAGCTGTATGGCATCCTGTATCTTCTGAAACATTTTTTCTTCCCATTTTCCTACAGATTTTTTCCATACAAATGTATTCAGGTAGAACCAGTACTCATCTCCGTCTTCTTCATCATCTGTTGGATCATAAGTATAAATCCAGCCAGTTCTTCTGTGACCAATAGAATCAGTGTAGAATGCATGTGCATTGGATGCAATTTCAGCTGTATTATCAGAAATACCTGGTGTACCCTTTACCCACTTATCATCCATTGCGCCATTATCATCAAAAGTATAATACTTACCATTGATATACTTAGTAGTATTCTGTGCTGCACGACCGTTGGTGCCGAACCAGAACCAAGCTTCATCCTCGAATGGGTTTGCATCTTCGAAGTCATCGTTTTCATCTTTCTCTAAATACTGCCAACCGAGGTATGCCCAGCCTTCGTTCTCTTCACCAAAGTAATATTTATACTCTTTATTATTACTTAATTCAATTTTCTGCCAGCCGCTTAACATATGACCGTCTTCGTCGAATGCGAAAGTATCTTTCTTATCCATGTTCTCACCGTGAGGAATGTTTGTGAATACTTTCTTGCCAGCATCTGCCTTCTTAGCCTTACCATCAGAACCGAAGAAGTACCAGATAGTGGAAACGTCTTCCTGTTCGGAGCACTCATTCTCATCAGAATTATCTACGGATACCCAGGTATTGGTAACCTTAGCGCCGTTAGCGTCTACATAGTACTTGTCATCGTTAGAACCGGAGATAACGATGGTATCTTTAGCCATGTATCCGTCGCTATCTAAGTAGAACCAGTTGGAACCGCTCTTCTTCCAGGTATCAGTTACTTTGTCTCCGTCCTTGTCCAGGTATACCCAGTCTTCACCTTCCTGCTCCCAGTGTGCGGTTGCAGCGAAGGAGGTCATGGATGCACCGATAGCGAACAGTGCTGCTGCAGATAATACAGCAACTAATTTTGTCTGCTTTCTCATAATAAATGCACTCTCCTTTTTTCTTTTTGAATCTCGTTTTGAAATCCATTCTTGCATTACGAGGCAATTATACTTCCTATATGGGAAATTATCGCAAGTTAGCCTGTCCTTTGAGGCGTTATTCTGCCCTTTTATTCCTCATTATCACGAAATTTTATATTTTTTTCCCAGTTTAACCATGAATTTTGACATTTTATCGTGTATAATGATTGGATAAACTATTTTCAGCGAGGGGAAGTTTTATGGAAAAAATTGCACCTGATTTCATTGACCTGTCTGCTTTTCAGGACTATCTGAATATTCATAATATGGCCAGTAATACGATTCATGTCTATCTGTATGCCATTGAGCAATTTTATTCCTTATATCCCAATTTAACCATTTCAAATCTGCAGCTATATAAGGTTTATTTGTTGGAACACTATAAACCCTAAACTGTCAACTTGCGGATTCGAGCGATTAATTGTTATCTGGAACATCTGGGCATTACAAACATGAGGCTTTCCATGATTCATATGCAGCAAAAAAATTACCTGGACCGGATCATAAGCGAGGCGGATTATGAATATTTAAAATCCTGTCTTAAGCGAGACGGAGAGCACCTCTATTATTTTGTAATCCGTTACATGGCCTGTACCGGAATGCGAGTCAGCGAACTGATCCAGGTTACCACCGATGACGTTTACCTCGGCTACAAGGATCTGCTTTCAAAAGGCAATAAAATGCGAAGGATCTTTATTCCTTCTCAGCTTCGGGATGCTACCATGGCCTGGATTTCCAGAGAAAACCGGCCAGAAGGATATCTGTTTCTCAACCGGTTCGGGGACAGAATTACCCCAGCCGGAATCAGAGGACAATTAAAAAAATTTGCTTTGCGTTATGGCATGGACGTCAGTCTGGTTTATCCCCATTCTTTTCGCCATCGCTTTGCAAAAAGTTTTATTGAACACGGAGGGGATCTGGCTATGCTGTCTGACTTACTTGGTCATGAAAGCATCGAAACCACCCGAATCTACCTGCGCCGTTCCAGCATCGAACAGGCCTGGATAGTCAATGAACTTGTTGATTGGTAAGTTTAATAAGGAAGTTTTGTTATGTGTATCGATAATATAAATATAGAAGAAACTCTGTCAGAATTTCAGGAAGATTTGAAAAAAAACGGTTTATCTCAAAATACCATTATTTCTTATCTCTGTGCTGTCCGGCATTTTTTTAGCATGTTTTCCAGTCCTTCTGTCAAAAACCTGCAGAAGTACCGGGAGTCTCTGACCCAGTCCTACTGCCCTTCAACCGTAAATGCCCGAATCAGCGCAATGAACCATTTTCTGAATTTTCTTTACCGACAGCAGGCGCTTTCTGATTTTCCTGCTTTCCCAGCCTCAGACTGCCCCGCCCCTTTGCCCTCCGGCTGCATTTCCATCCTCAATCCCGATCCCCTTCCTCATTCTTATCATCTTCATGCAGTCCGTATCCAGCAAAAATCCTATCTGGATTCAATTATCTCCCAGAATGATTATGAACGGCTGAAAGACGGCCTGTTATCTGACCATAACATGGAATGGTATTTTTTAGTTCACTTTCTCGGCTCTACCGGTATCCGGGTGGGAGAACTGATCCAGATTAAACTGGAACACCTTCAGCTTGGATACATGGACTTATATTCAAAAGGCGGAAAAGTACGCCGCATTTATTTTCCAGACACTCTTTTCCAGAAAGCAATTCCCTGGTATACTGCCTCCGGAAAAACCAGCGGCTTCTTATTCACAAATAAAAATGGGAAGCCCCTGACTCCCCGTTGGATTAATCTGCATTTAAAAGAACTGGCTGCCCGGTACGGAATTGATCTGGATACGGTTTATCCCCATTCCTTTCGTCACCGTTTTGCTAAAAATTTTCTCAGCAAATGCAATGATATTTCCCTTCTGGCCGACCTTCTTGGTCATGAAAGTATCGAAACCACCCGAATCTATCTGACCAAATCTACGGCCGAGCAGAGGGAAATCATTGATAAAATTGTGACCTGGTAAACTTTTATATTGTTACTCACAATCAGCCCTTAACACCGCCGGCTGCAATACCGTCGATAAAGGAGTTCTGTGCCAGGAAGAATACAATTAAGGATGGAATGATGGAAATCAGGGACATTGCC
>URUX01000018.1 GCA_900551135.1 uncultured Clostridium sp. | reverse complement strand
CAAATGGTAAGGCAACGGACTCTGACTCCGTCATTTCAAGGTTCGAATCCTTGTAGCCCAGCTTTCCAAGAGTCGAAGAGCAATGATGCTTGACGGCTCTTTTCCAGATCTGGGAAGATAAACAATAAGTTACTACTGGACAATGGAAAGATAATCAGATATAATGGTATGTGATTTTAAAGTGAGGACGTATATGTATCGGTTAGACAGCAGAATTCGTTACAGCGAAACAGATGAAAACGGATTCCTTACAATGACAGGAATCATCAATTATTTTCAGGACTGCAGTACCTTTCATTCGGAGGACTGCGGAGTAGGAGTTGTGTTCCTTAAAGAAGAGCACAAAGCATGGATGATCTCTTCCTGGAGGATTTTGGTGGATAGATACCCAAGACTGGGTGAACGTGTGCAGATAGTGACTTGGCCGTATGCGTTTAAGGGAATCTATGGGTATCGTAATTTTGCCATACTGGATTTGGAAGGAAACTATCTGGTAAAGGCCAACTCGATTTGGTTTTTGTGTGATACAGGCACATTACTTCCGGTTCGGGTTCGGGAAGAGGACACAGCGCCTTATGGAACTGAAGAACCTCCGCTGGAGATGGGAGAAGTATCAAGAAAGATTCCGGTGCCGGAGGAGTTTGTCGAGGGGGAGCCGATTATTGTCAATCGTTATCACATTGATACCAATCATCATGTAAACAATGCCCAGTATGTGGAGATGGCCCGACAGGCAGCAGGAGAGTCGGGAAAGATTCGGGAACTGAGAGCAGAGTATAAAAAAGCGGCTGTCCTTGGAGACACCATCCTTCCCAGAGTATCAGAGATAGAAAGCGGCAAAGTCCTTTCTTTGTGCAGTACAGAGGGAAAGCCATACGCAGTGGTATGGATGCGGTATGAAAGTCAGGCTGGTGAGCCAGAGAGAGCAGGAAAGGCAGATATATGATTGAATTAGGAAAGGTACAGGAACTGGAAGTAGTTCGCATAAAAGAATTTGGCGTCTACCTTAGTGAAAATGCCCGGGGAACAGCCAGTGTCCTTCTTCCCAAAAAACAGGTTCCGGAGGGAACTGGAATTGGTGATAAAATTACGGTCTTTATTTATAAAGACTCTGAGGACAGGCTGATTGCAACAGTGGGAACTCCCAAGCTGCAGGTTGGTGAAACGGCAGTATTAGAGGTAAAAGAAGTTTCCAAAATAGGTGCATTTTTGGATATGGGTCTGGAGAAGGATTTGCTTCTTCCGTTTCGCGAGCAGAGTCATCCGGTAAGAAAAGGCGAAAAGTGTCTGGTCGCATTGTACGTAGATAAAAGCAGCCGTCTGGCAGCGACTATGAAGGTGTATTCTTATATGAGCAATCAGTCTCCTTATAAGAAGGACGATCAGGTCAGAGGCAGGATTTACGAGATTAATGAGGATATTGGTGCATTTGTGGCAGTGGACGACCGGTACTATGGTTTAATTCCGAAGCCGGAACTGTTTCAGGATGTCAGAGAAGGCGATGAGATTGAGGCCAGAGTAATCCGTGTGCGGGACGATGGCAAACTGGATTTAAGCGTGCGTCAGAAAGCCTACATGCAGATGGAGACAGATGCTTTGAAGGTGATGCAGGTAATTGAGGAATTTGACGGAGTTCTCCCGTTCAATGATAAAGCCAGACCAGAGACTATTCGGCGTGAATTTAACATGAGCAAGAGTGAATTTAAGCGTGCAGTTGGAAAACTGCTGAAAGAGGGAAAAATCCGGATTACGGAAAAATCCATCCAAAAATTATAGGAGGAGTATGGTGGACTCGATAGACTATTATAATAAATATGCAGTAAAATTCTTTGAAGATACGGTAGACTTGGATATGACTCCAATTATTGGAGAGTTTTTGGAAGAGATGGAGGAAGGCGCAACCATTCTGGATATGGGATGCGGTTCCGGCCGCGACAGCCTCTATATGTACGAACTGGGCTATGATGTGACTGCTATGGATGCATCTTTGGAAATGTGCCGTCTTGCAGAGGTACATACAGGCCTTGAAGTTCTTCAGCTGAAGTATGAGGATATGGAGTTTGATGATGTGTTCGACGGTATTTGGGCCTGCGGCGCATTTGTCCACATTCCAAAAGACGAGATGCCGGCGATTTTAAAGAAAACAGCAGCAGCCTTACAAGAGCAGGGAATCCTGTATCTTTCTGTTCGTCAGGGAAATTTTGAGGGCTTTCGGGGAGAACGGTATTTCAGCGATTATACAGAAACGGAAATCAGGGACTTGTTAGAAGACACTGGTAAGTTTATCATTGAAAAGCTGTGGGTTACTGCAGATGTGAGATCCAACCATCCGGATACCCGGTGGATTAATGTATTGGCAAGAAAAAAATAGAGATACTAACAAGGGAACGATATATCGTTCCCTTTGTTGTTTAAGAAAGGAAGGCAGGCAATGAGTATTTTTCACAGCAATAAACGTCCGGTCTGGGCTGACTACCTGCTCCTTACGTTAGGGGCGCTGATTATTGCAGTTTCTGTTAAGAATATTTTTGATCCGGCGAACATGGTAATCGGCGGGGCATCCGGCCTGGCGATTATTCTGAAAGCAAAATTCGGTATTCCTCTGTGGCTGACCAATACTCTGTTTAATGTGCCGTTATTTATAGGTGCATATAAGGTAAAAGGCTGGAAATTCATTAAAAGAACCGTGTATGCCACGGTTGCCCTGTCAGCATGGCTGTACGTGATTCCGGATGTGCCGTTTGTAGCAGACGATTTGCTTCTTGTGGCACTGTACGGGGGACTTGTGTGCGGAGCAGGAACCGGAATGGTGCTTTTAGCCATGGCTACTACAGGAGGAACGGATACTCTGGCAGCGCTGATTCAGCCTCTGATGCCTCATTATTCCATAGCGCAGATTATGATGGTACTGGATACGCTGATTGTGTTAGCCGGTCTTTCCACCTTTGGACTTCATCTGGCTTTGTATGCCATGATTTCAATTTTTGTACTGACGAAAATTTCGGATAGTATTATAGAAGGTTTAAAGTTTGCAAAGTCCATTTACATTATTTCAGACCACTCGGAAATCATTGCCCAGACCATTATGACGGAGATGGGCAGAGGGGTTACGGGAGTTGCGGTAAAAGGAATGTACTCCGGCGAAGGACGTCAAATGCTGTACTGTGTCGTTTCAAAAAAAGAAATTACCCAAATAAAGGAAATTGTTGCCAGATTTGACAGAAGGGCGTTTGTAATTGTCGAAGATGCAAGGGAAGTTTTAGGCGAAGGATTTATGGAATATTAGAATTGATGTAAATGATTGCACAAAATAAAAGAAATCTTTTGGACATTTTTTCCCACCATTCCACTCGGGTGTACAAATTAGCCAATTAAAATAACGGAAATTTAGTGATTAAAAGAATAGCCAAAATTTGCAGATTCAGGTATGATTATAACATCACATGGGACGCTCCAAAAGTGGGGAGGAGGCGTCTTGAGTTTAACACATGTAAATAAGTAGGAGGATTTTGCAATGGCTAGTTTATCTTTAAAGAATGTTACAAAAAAGTATCCAAATGGTTTCGTTGCAGTACACGACTTTAATCTGGAGATTGCAGATAAAGAATTTATCATTTTCGTAGGTCCGTCTGGTTGTGGTAAGTCCACCACCCTTCGTATGATTGCTGGTCTGGAAGATATTTCTTCTGGTGAATTATATATTGATGGCAAGCTGATGAATGACGTTGAGCCTAAGGACAGAGATATTGCAATGGTATTCCAGAACTACGCTCTGTATCCACATATGTCTGTTTACGATAACATGGCATTCGGCTTAAAGTTAAGAAAAACCCCGAAGGATGAAATTGATAAATTAGTTCATGAGGCAGCAAGAATCCTTGACCTTGAGCATTTATTAGATCGTAAGCCAAAGGCTCTGTCCGGTGGTCAGAGACAGCGTGTTGCTATGGGACGTGCTATCGTTCGTAGTCCTAAGGTATTCCTGATGGACGAGCCGCTGTCCAACCTGGATGCTAAGCTGAGAGGCCAGATGCGTATTGAGATTTCCAAACTGCATCAGAGACTGGAAGCAACCATCATCTACGTTACTCATGACCAGACCGAGGCTATGACCTTAGGTACCAGAATCGTTGTTATGAAAGACGGCGTTGTTCAGCAGGTAGATTCTCCGCAGAATCTGTACGATAAGCCATGCAACAAGTTCGTTGCTGGATTCATCGGCGCTCCTCAGATGAACCTTCTGGATGCAGTAGTTGGCAAGTCCGGCGCTGACGTTACCTTAACATTCGGCGGCAACACCATCGCATTACCAGCTGAGAAGGCTAAGAAGTTAGAGGCAGCAGGCTATGTTGGAAAGACTGTTACTTTAGGTATCCGTCCAGAAGACTTACATGATGATGAAACAGCTTTAGCTCAGAATGCAAAGAGCGTTATCGAAGCAACTATCCGTGTATACGAGATGTTAGGTGCAGAAGTTTACTTATACTTTGATATTGATGAGACCAGCTGTACTGCCAGAGTAAATCCGCGTACCACTGCAAGACCTGGCGATACCGTTAAACTTGCTCTGGATATGACCAAGGCTCATGTATTCGACAAAGAAACTGAGAAGGTTATTTTAAACTAAATTTCATAAGTTTATAAAAAATTAGGCAGGCGGAGTTATCTCCGCTTGCTTTTTTTACATATTTGCTTTAATATATACTTATATTATGGATATATATGTAAATTTGACCAAAAGGAGAGAGAGGCCATGATTTCAAATCAGATACTTCAGACAACGATTGAAGGATTAAAGGGAATTACCAGAATTGATTTATGTATTTGTGATATTGAAGGAAAGGTATTGGCGTCTACGTTTTCTGATGCGGAGGAGTATGAAAACTCTATTTTAGCATTTGTAGATTCTCCGGCAGACAGTCAGGTCATTCAGGGATACCAGTTCTTTAAAGTATTTGACGAGCATCAGCTGGAATACATTCTGCTGGCCAAAGGCGGAAGTGATGACGTCTATATGGTAGGCAAACTGGCTGCTTTCCAGATTCAGAATTTGTTAGTCGCATATAAGGAACGTTTTGATAAGGATAACTTTATTAAGAATCTGCTGCTGGACAACCTGCTGCTGGTAGATATTTATAACCGTGCAAAGAAACTCCACATTGAGACAAACGTAAGACGAGTCGTCTTTCTGATTGAAACAAAAAATGAAAAAGACATCAATGCGTTAGAGACAGTAAGAAGTTTGTTTGCAACCAAGACCAAAGATTTTATTACTGCAGTAGATGAGAAAAATATTATTCTGGTAAAAGAAGTAAAGCCAGGAGAAGGATATGAGGATCTGGAGAGAACTGCCAATACCCTTCTGGATATGCTGAACACAGAAGCCATGACAAAGGTGCATGTCGCATTTGGCACCATTGTCAATGAAATCAAAGAAGTTTCCCGTTCGTATAAGGAAGCAAAGATGGCTTTGGATGTGGGTAAGATTTTCTACAGCAATAAAAATGTTGTTGCATACAGCAATCTGGGAATTGGGCGTCTGATCTATCAGCTTCCGCTGCCTCTGTGCCGTATGTTTATCAAAGAAATTTTCGACGGCAAGTCACCAGATGAATTTGATGAGGAAACTCTGGCTACTATTAATAAGTTCTTTGAAAACAGCTTAAACGTATCCGAGACTTCCAGACAGCTTTACATTCACCGCAACACCCTGGTTTACCGTCTGGACAAACTGCAAAAGAGTACCGGACTGGATCTCCGGGTATTTGAAGATGCCATTACCTTTAAGATTGCACTGATGGTTGTGAAGTACATGAAGTATATGGAAAGCCTGGATTACTAATGATCGAGATTATTAATGTTAATAAAAATTATGAAAATGGCACGAAAGCATTAAAAAATATCAATCTAACCATTGATGATGGGGAGTTTGTGTTTATTACAGGACGAAGCGGTTCCGGAAAATCGACTCTGATGAAGCTTCTGCTAAAAGAGTTAGAGCCTACTTCCGGCCGCATTATCGTCAATGATATGGATCTTGGCAAGATGCCAAGGCGATATGTGCCCAAATACCGCAGAATGTTAGGTGTGGTCTTTCAGGATTTCAGGCTCCTGAAAGACCGTTCTGTTTTTGAAAATGTAGCCTTTGCCCAGCGTGTTATCGGTGTGTCTCCAAAGCGGATTCGGGAGTCTGTTCCAGCTATGCTGCGGATGGTAGGCCTTTCTTCCAAGTATAAGTCCAATCCCAGACAGCTTTCCGGCGGAGAACAGCAGAGGGTAGCCATTGCCAGGGCTTTGATTAACCGTCCCCAGGTGCTTCTGGCAGACGAGCCTACTGGAAATCTGGACAGCGATAATACCATTGAGATTATGAAACTTTTGGAAAAGATTAACCGCAGAGGTACGACTGTAGTAGTAGTTACCCATAGCCGCGAGATGGTGGAAATGATGGAAAAACGTGTGATCACCATGGACAGGGGCATGATTATAGGAGATACAGCATCAGAGGAAGTTTGGTATGATTAGTTCATTGGTCTACAGCCTGAAGCAGGGCGTTAAAAATATAGGCAGAAATATGCTGTTTTCTTTGGCGTCTATCGCTACGATTGCAGCGTGTATTTTTTTATTTTGTTTGTTTTATGCCATTGTAGGAAATGTACGTCACAGTGCAGAGGCGGCTGAGACTACGGTGGGAATTACCGTTTTTTTTGACGAAGGATTGGAAGAAGCCGGTATTCTGGCTATTGGACAGGAAATTCAGTCCAGAGAAGAAGTAAATAATATGGTTTATACGTCTGCTGAGGAAGCGTGGGAAACGTTTCAGGCAGAGTACTTTGGAGAAATGGAAGAACTGGCTTCCGGATTTGCAGAGGACAATCCACTGGCAAATTCTGCTTCTTATGAGATTTTCCTGAAGGATATTGGAAAACAGGAGGAATTTGTCGCATATCTCAATTCTATCGAGGGAGTGAGAAAGGTCAATTATTCCAATTCTGCTGTGGCAGCGTTAGAAAACCTTAATCGGATGATTAGTTTGTTATCGGCCGCTATTATTGGAGTCCTGCTGGCTGTGGCTGTATTTTTGATCAGCAACACCATTTCTGTAGCTGCGGCTTTTCGGAAACAGGAAAATCAGATTATGAAGCTGATTGGTGCGACCAACTGGATGATTCGGGCTCCTTTTCTGGTAGAGGGAGTCATCATCGGACTGATCGGATCTGTTTTGCCGTTGGCCGGAATCTATGTGCTTTACCAGAAAGCTGTGGCTTATATTGGTGAAAATTATACGATTCTGACAGGGATTTTTAAGCCCATGCCAATTTCTGAGATGTTTCCGTCTATGGTAACAGTGGCTCTGATACTGGGAGTGGGGATTGGATTTTTTGCCAGTTTCTTTACCATCAGGAAACATTTAAAGGTGTAATTGAGGGTATTATATGAGAGAGAACACAAGAGCAGGTCGGGAATTTCTGGCCTGCGTTTTGGCTATAAGCCTGGTTTTGCCTGGGACAGCCCTGGCAGTTACAAACCAGGATGTAAAAGATGCAAAAAATGCGGCCGCTTCGATTGAAGAAGAAAAGAAAAAGGCAGAACAGACCCTGGCCGGTCTGGAAAGCCTGAAGGCAGATACAGCGGCATATGTCAGGGAACTGGATGCCAGTCTGGAGAAGACGGCCCAGGAGATCTCCAGACTGCAGGATCAAATCGGAACCAAAGAAGGGGAGATTGCAGTAACCCAGCAGGAACTGGAGGATGCCAGGCAGACGGAAGAACAGCAGTATGAGGCCATGAAGCTGAGGATTCAGTATATGTATGAAAAAGGAGATACCAATTATATTGATATGCTTCTGGAGGCCAAGAGTTTTTCTGACATGCTTAATAAGGCAGAATACATCAGTCAGATTTCCGGGTATGACAGAAAACAGCTGGATGCTTATGTGGCAACAAAAAATCAGATTGCGGAAAAGGAAGCAGTTTTAGAAGAAGAACACACCCAGCTTTTGGCATTGGAAAAACAGGCAGAGGCCAAGCACGCATCTGTAGAGACGCTGTTAGCAGGAAAGCAGCAGGAACTGAAAAATTACGAAAACAGAATTGCATCTGCGGAAAATCAGATTAATGAATATGAAAAAGATCTGGCAGCCCAGGAAGCCAAGATTAAGCAGATTGAAGCGGAAATCAGGCGTCAGGAAGAGGAAGCCAGAAAGAAAGCGGAAGCTGCCGGGCAGACGTATAAGACAGCCAGCCTTGGGGATATTAAATTTATATGGCCCTGTCCTTCCAGCAGCCGGATTACCTCAGGATTTGGAGGACGGAGTTCACCAACAGAAGGGGCATCTTCCAATCATAAAGGAATCGATATTGGAGCGTCCACAGGCAGCAATATTTTAGCGGCAGCTTCGGGAACGGTAACCATATCTGCTTACAGCGCTTCGGCAGGAAATTATGTGATGATCAGTCATGGCGGCGGCGTTTCTACCGTATATATGCACTGTTCTTCCCGCTTGGTTAGTGTGGGGGATAAGGTCAGTCAGGGAGATGTGATTGCAAAAGTAGGCTCAACAGGATATTCAACAGGACCCCATCTTCATTTTGAGATTCGAAGCAGTGGGAGTTATGTAAACCCCAGTAAGTATGTAAGTCCATAGAAGGATGGAACAGGACAGAGATAGGAGAACAGCAGTGGATAAAGATAATAAATTTTGGAAAGGCGCATTGGCAGGCGCATTAGTGACCGCATTTGCCGGATTGCTGGTAGTAGGACTTTCGGCAGGAATTTTCCTGTTTGGAAATGGAATTATAAAAAAGGCTCAAAAGCCTAAAGGGCCAGGATATGAATTGGAGCAGCAGACGTCAAACGGAGCACCGATCAGCAATCAGGCATCAGCAGAGGGAGAAAGCGAAGAAAAGAAAGAGGATCTGGACTATCAGCAGATTACCTATAAGATGAAGATGATGCAGTCCCTGATAGAGGATGAGTTTCTGTTTGAGAAAGATTATCAAAAAATAGAAGATACCATTTATCTGGGAATGTTAGTGGGACTGGAAGATCCTTACAGTACCTATTATACTCCGGAAGAATTAAGCGAACTGATGGAGGAAACGGAAGGCGAATACAGCGGCATTGGGGCATTGGTCAGCCAGAATCGCCTGACAGGCCTGATTTCCATTATGAAGGTTTACGACAATACGCCCAGTGCAGAGGCAGGCATGGAAGCAGGAGATCAGTTATACAAGGTAGATGGAGAAGAAGTCTACGGCATGGATCTGGATGTTCTGGTAAACAGCCATATTAAAGGGACGGAAGGCAGCAAGGTCGAAATCGAGGTATACCGCCCATCCATAGAAGATTACGTAACCCTTGAAATCATCAGAAGAAAAATAGAAGTTCCAACTGTTGAATACGAAATGCTGGATGATGAGATTGGTTATCTGGCGGTCAGCCAGTTTGATCTGATTACAGAAAAGCAGTTTTCAGAAGCCATTGAGAGCATGAAGAACCAGGGTATGAACAAGCTGATTATCGATCTCCGGAACAATCCTGGCGGAGTGATGCAGACGGCTCTGGCCATGTTAGACTATGTGCTGGAGGACGACATTTCCACTTATCAGGATCCGTATGGAAGGAAAGGAAATCAGGGAAAGACTTTGCTGCTTTATACAGCGGACAAGGAAGAAAAAGGAGACAGTTTTAGCTGCAGTGACGGAAAGAGTCTGGACATTCCCATTGTACTGCTGGTTAACGAATCTTCCGCCAGCGCTTCTGAGATTTTCGCAGGCGCGTTAAAGGATTATGGAACTGCTGAGATTGTAGGAACCACCAGTTTTGGAAAAGGTATCGTCCAGTCCGTATTCCCTCTGGCAGATGGTTCCGCTGTAAAGCTTACCACAGAGCATTATTATACCCCGAGCGGCAAAGATATTCACGGAAAAGGGGTAGAGCCGGATGTGATGGTGGAGCCTAATGAAGAGTTAATCAAACGTCTGGTTGTAGAACATGAAAAGGATAACCAGCTTCAGGCAGCCATTGATGTGCTGGAAGAAGGTGCAGAAACAGTAAAGGAACGTCTGGCAGAGGAAAGTCGGGAAGCAGAAGAAAGCCGGGAGGCTGAAGAGTAATGCCGGTAAAATTTTATATGGCACCTATGGAGGGAATTACCGGATATGTATACCGCAATGCCTATCACCGGTATTTTTCTCCCATGGATAAATATATCACCTCATTTATTGTGCCAAACCAGAACCACACATTAAAATCAAGGGAATTAAACGATGTTCTTCCGGAACACAACCAGGGAATGAACGTAGTTCCGCAGATTTTAACCAACTGTGCCGCAGATTTTCTGTTGTGTGCAGAGAAACTGGGAGAACTGGGGTACAGGGAAATCAACCTGAATCTGGGATGTCCTTCCGGTACTGTGGTATCCAAGGGACGTGGAGCCGGATTTTTACGGGAACCGGATAAACTGGACCGGTTTTTCGAAGATGTCTTTTCAAAAACCTCTTTGCAGATTTCAGTTAAGACGAGACTTGGGATATATGAAGAAGAGGAATTTGAAGAACTTATGGAGATGTTCAACCGATACCCCCTAAAGGAACTGATTATTCACCCAAGAGTCAGGGAAGATTACTATAAGCATCCGGTCAGACTGTCAGGTTTTGCCTGTGGACAGGCCAGGAGCAGATGTCCGGTCTGTTATAATGGCAATGTCTTTGGAAAGGCTGAATTTTTAAAAATTTGCCAGAAATTTCCAGAGACAGAATCCATCATGCTGGGAAGAGGACTGATTGCCAATCCGGGTCTGACGGAAGGACTGAGGGCAGCACAGGAGGGAACAAAAAAGCCAGACAGCAGAAAACGGTTTATTGATTTTCACAGCGAGGTTGTGGCAGGATATGAAGAGATTATGTCTGGCGACAGAAACGTACTTTTTAAAATGAAAGAGTTGTGGGCTTATATGGACAGCTTATTTGAAGGCGGAGAAAAGCTGAAAAAGAAGATTAAAAAGACGGAAAAACTGGATGAATATAAATCTTATACGGCAGCCCTTTTTGAAGAAGCAGAGTGGAAGGGGGAAGAACTATGATTGTGTTTTGGAACCGCAGCCTGGTGTACAGGGGAAGAAACGTGGCAGAGAGCGCCCGTATTCGAGATCTTCTGTCTGCTAATGGTCTGGATTACATCTGGAAGGTACATAACCGGAGCACGAAATGGTCAGGCAGATATGGAGGCGGTACGGTGCGCAGCCAGTTTGGCAGCGTGGGTGATCGTGACCCCTACGAGTATGAGATATTTGTCCACAAGAAAAATTATGAACTGGCAAAAGCCCTGACAGAGGGAAGAATGAGTTAAACGGAAAACCGGTGCAATGTGAGAAAATCTCATGCTGCGCCGGTTTTTTGCATGGTATGGTTTTCGATTATGGATTAAGACAGATGTTTTAACAGTCTGACAAAGCGATGGGTCTCTTCTTCTCTGGTGGCCCAGGAGGTTACCAGACGGATGACAGAGTGGGAGTCATCAGCCTTTTTCTGTACAGAAAACAGGAACTCCTTTGCCAGTTCTTCAATCAGAGAGTCAGGAAGAATGGGGAACAGCTGGTTGCTGACAGAATCCGAATCAAACGGGTATCCACATTCTGCAATGCCCTGACGAAGAATAGCCGCCATCTTGTTGGCATGGGAGGCCAGCTGATAGAATAAGCTGTCAGTAAACAGGGTTTCAAATTGGATTCCCAGTAAAAAGCCCTTGGCAAACATGGCTCCTCTCTGTTTAATGCAGAAGCGGAAATCCTCTTTTAAAACAGGATTCATAATAACGAGAGCCTCACCGCACAGAGCCCCGTTTTTCGTACCGCCGATATAGAACACATCTGTTAAGCTGGCAATATGGGCCAGAGTTAAATCGTTAGCAGGACTGGTAAGGGCAGAACCCATGCGGGCGCCGTCCATAAACAGATAAAGTCCGTGTTCTTTGCAGAACCGGGATAAAGCCGTCAATTCCTCCAGGGTATACTGTGTGCCGATTTCAGTAGTATTAGAAATGTATACCATTTTTGGCTGAACCATATGCTCATCTGTGTGAGCGTCCAAAGCTTGTTTAACCAGCTGTGGGGTCAGTTTGCCGTCGCTGGATGCCATAGCCAGGACTTTGTGACCAGTGGCTTCAATGGCTCCTGTCTCATGGACGTTAATATGTCCGGTTTCTGCTGCAATGACCGCCTGATGGGGCCGTAAGGAAGAACCGATTACCAGAAGGTTGGTCTGGGTTCCTCCTGGGATAATGTGGATATCTGCAGTATGATTCTGGATTTCGTTGTGAATGAGTTCAATGGCGTGAGCCGTATGGACGTCCAGACTATAGCCGTTATTTTGCTCTAAATTTGCCTTTGTAATGGCTTCCAAAATGCGGGGATGAGCGCCCTCGCTGTAATCATTATTAAAACTGTACATAATAAACCTCTATTCTTTTCCGCTCCAGCAATAGGTGCAAAGCTTACAGGGGGACAATCCAATGGATTTTACCAGGTCGTCAAGTCTGTGGAAACGCAGGGTGGTAAAGTTTAACCGTTTGCGAATTTCCTCTACCATGGCGGCATAATTTTCGCTGTCCGGATTTGCATAGTCAGCCAGAAGTTCAGGAGACACATTGTCGCCTTCCCGCTCCCGAATGATTCTTCTGGTAATTAAATCCAGTTCCGAATTGGAACGGGAGAAGTTTAGGTATTTGCAGCCAAAGAGCAGCGGCGGACAGGCGGGACGAATATGAACTTCTTTTGCACCGCTCTGGTATAAAAATTCAGTAGTTTCGCTGAGCTGGGTACCGCGGACAATGGAATCGTCAATCAGAAGCAGGCTGCGGTTTCGAATTAAAGCGTCTACTGGAATCAGTTTCATTTTGGCAATCAGATTTCTCTGCCTCTGATTCTGAGGCATAAAGGATCGAGGCCAGGTAGGGGTGTATTTAATAAAAGGTCTGGAAAACGGAATACCGGACTCATTGGCGTATCCAATGGCGTGGGCAATACCGGAATCCGGAACGCCGGCAACGCTGTCAGGCCGTACTGAATCATCCCGGTCTCTCTGGGCCAGCAGCCGTCCGCAATTATACCTCATCTGCTCCACATTGATTCCCTCATAGGTAGAGGTAGGATAGCCGTAATAAACCCAGAGGAAGGAACAGATTTTCATTTCCTGACGGGGTTTGCTTAAACACTGGATATGTTCCGGGGTAATTAAGACGATTTCACCAGGTCCCAATTCTGAATAATCAGTGTATCCCAAATTGATATAGGCAAAACTTTCAAAAGAAACGCAGAAACCGTCGTCCTTTTTTCCAATGCTGAGAGAGGTGCGCCCCAACCGGTCTCTGGATGCATAAATGCCTTCCGGAGCCAGAATCAGGATGCTCATGGAACCGTCAATGATTTCCTGAGCATAAAGAAGTCCTTCCACCAGGCTTTCCCGCTGATTAATAATGGAAGCCACCAATTCACTGCTGTTAATGCGTCCGCCGCTCATTTCTAAAAAGTGAATATGACCATTATCGTAAGCTTTGCGGACCAGTTCTTCTTCATTGTTAATCTTACCAACGGTAGCGATGGCATAGCTGCCCAGGTGGGACTGGATTAAAAGAGGCTGAGGATCTGTATCGGAGATAGATCCGATGCCCAGATTGCCCTCCAGTTCGTCTACATCCCGTTCAAACTTTGTACGGAATGGAGAGTTTTCGATATTGTGAATTGAACGTTGGAAACCATCGGGACCATATACAGCCATACCGCCTCTACGAGTTCCCAGGTGAGAATGATAGTCCGTGCCAAAGAACAAATCCATGACACAACTTGATTTCGATACAACACCAAAGATTCCGCCCATTGCAATAAGCTCCTTTCGTTATTAAAAAACAAAACACTTTTAAGTGTAACATATATTACCAGTAATTTTCAATACAAAATATTTATTAGAATTTCTAATGAGATAGATAACAAAAATTAGAAAGTTAATGCGTTGCAAGAATAAAGTAAGGAAAACTTAATTTGACTTCAATTAGGGTGTGCTTTAAACTGAAGTAAAGGGGGAGTGACAAGATGCGGCAGCAGGTGACAAGGCAGGAAGTCAGGAGAGATGGCAGACGAGAGAAAACGAGAGATACGGAAAGAAATTTCGTAAGAGACAGCAGGAGAGAATTGGAATGGGACGAAGACAGAAGTAAACGAAGAACGAAAAAGAAATCCTCCAGACGTTCAGAGGGAGGAAGTCTGGCAGTTCTGACGATGATTTGGCTGATTGTACTGCTTCTTTTTATGGGAATCGGAGTGGGGATTGGATGGTTTTTATGGGGAAAGCCCAAGGCAGGAAAGGGAATCGATCTAAAAGCTGTCGAAGCGCCGTCCTGGGTGGAGCAGGATTTTATCCGGAAAAATATTTATTCCAGGCCTGCAGTCAGTTTAAAAGAAGTCAATGGAATCGTAATTCATTATGTAGCAAACCCTGGATCGACAGCCAGGCAGAACCGGGATTATTTTGACAGTTTAGCGGACCAGAAGGATAACGGCACATCGGCCAGCGCCCATTTTATCGTAGGACTGGACGGTGAAGTGATTCAGGCCATTCCGGTCAGTGAGATGGCATACGCGTCCAACAACCGCAACAGCGATACCATTGCTATTGAAAGCTGCCATCCTGATGAAACCGGAAAATATGAACCGGCAACCTATGATTCTATGGTAAAGCTGACAGCATGGTTATGCAGGGAACTGGAATTAAATCCACAAAAAGACATTATCCGCCATTACGATATTAATGGAAAAGCGTGTCCAAAATACTTTGTGGATCATGAGGAAGCATGGAAGCAGTTTTTAAAAGATGTAGAGAGTGAGATGTAAGGGCAGAAAACTCGGAAAGGAGAGTAGAATGAAAGCGGAAAATTGGTGCTACGGAATACTGATAACCATAGTTTTGGCAGTGTTTATCTTTATGTTATCAGGCTTCTGCTTTCCAGGAACATTTACAGGGACGATTACCGAACTGACAGATACCTATTTTACTCTTCAATCCACAGAACCTGGCGTTCAGGCTCAGGCTGCTGCAGTAAAGTGGCCGGATACCCCAGCCATAGAGATAGGAGATACGGTAACTGTCCGGTATTATCGAAAGACTCATGGAACTCCTATGGGACTGTATATTTATAAGATGGAAGTGAAAGCAGAAGCAGAGGTGGATTCGTCCGCTTCTGCTTCTGTGGAATACGGAGAAAATCAGAGTGAGGTCAGGGTAAAACAGGGAGGAGAATATTACAGGCTGTATCAGATGACAGTTTATTCATACGGCTATGTTGAGGAAGCAGACAGTTTTGCAGCAGATACAGGCCCACGTCTTAGGAATCTGGTGCCAGATGAAACCGAGGAGTTTCCCGTTATTGCGTGGGCAGAAGATTTTTCTCTGGACGTACCGGAAGACCTTTGGCTGTACCGAATTGACGTATATGACGAAAACGGAGAAGAGGTAAACCTGTTTCCAGAAGAAAAGCCCTATGAAGAAAACTTAAAAGAATACCGCCAATATATTTCCAAGCTGCCGTGCGGAACGTATTACGTAGGGGCAGAGGTTTACAGGGAAGGCAGTTATATCGAAGAAAAAGGAGAACATAACTACTCTGGGGAACAGTATGTGTTTTGTTTGGAAAAAGACAGGAAATTAAAAAAAGAAGAGCAGGAGATCCCTTATATCAAGGATGGATCGGCTGACTGGAGCACAATCGCAGAGATTGAAATCTATGCAGAGGGATGTGCGATGCCTCCAACAACAATAATATCAGAGACGCAAACGATAGAGAAAATTATAGAAGCAGTATGCAAAACAGGAGATTACAGCAAAGTATCAGAAGAACAACAATTGGAAGGCATGATGAATATATGGGTAAAGTTCGATAACGGAGTTGTAATTGGGATGTACAAAGATGAGAATTACGGATATATCGGCACAGAGCTTGATGTTGTGGGAACTGCGCCATTCTATCATTTTCCAGAGCAGCTTTATCAAATGGTTTGGGAATACGGCTGTTTACAGTAAACTATGGAGGGATGAGGAATGAAGGAGTTTAAAAAATGGATTTTTTGTATGATGTTTCTGCTGATTTTAACCGGATGTGCCAAATCAGAAGAAAAGCCGCTGAAGGTATATTCATTTAGCGGAGAGAATGAGCAGATTGCAGTCTCAAATGGCGTGATTGTATTACATGATACAGAGGAAATTTTTTATGGCGGAGACTTGGAGGCAGTTGGGGAAGAATTTTCTGACATTACCTGTTATTCGACAAAATTTTATATCATGTCAGGCAGTGAAAAGACAACAATTTCTTCCAACATGATAGAAAATTTGACAGGAGGAACCGTTCAGGTTCCAGGTAGTTTAGGAAAATTATCTGGAGATGGCATCATTACCAGCACAAAAATAAAAGATGCCGATGATTTGAAAAACAATCTCTATTTTGAATTGACAACCATGAATCAAGATGGTGAAAAACGGGTGTACCAACTGCAAATGTCTGTAACAGAAGTGATGTAATTGTTTCAGGTTTTAGAAAAATGGATGGGACGATGGAGCAGAAGGAGGAACTAAGATAGATGAAAGAACTTAAAGAAAAGCTTTACTCAGAGAAAGGGATGAGGATGGTAAATCTGTTATTTCTGCTGGCTGTTCTGATTCCCAACAGTGGACTTGTTTTTGCGGCTTATGCGGTATGGATTGTTTATTTGGCGGTTGGAATCAAAAACACAGATTCCAGGGCTGTAAAGGTTACATATATAGTATTTATAATATTTGCAGCCATTATGCTGTTGCTTTCCAGTGGGTGTTCCAGGAAAGAAACATCAGGAAACATAGGAACAGAAGAGGGAATAGCGCCTTACGAGTTATCAGAACGTGAACAAAATATATTGGATTCATTTGGAATGGGAGATACTTCAAAACTGATTTCATTTTCAGCTCCGATTAATGCTGATTCCATAGAAGTAAACGTATATCGTCTTGCGGGTGCAGATACCTGGGAACGGATTGGGAACGGCGCGATGTCTTTGGGTATAGACAGGGAGCCGGAGCAGAAAGTATCTGGAACCATTGCCATAGAACTACAGGGGAATTACAGGATTGATTTTTATATTAACGGTGCCGGTCAGGGGCACTTTACCAGCAGAGAAATCCGACTGGAGGAAGAACCGGCTGCAGAAACAAAGTGCTTTTTAAATGAATTTCAACAGATAGAGTTGAACAAAGAAATCCCTATTGCATTGAGAGTGTATGACAGCGGAACAAACATGAGAAGCTATCAGGTTCAAGATTACGGAAATCCTTCTGTTTTTCGGGAAATGGATTTGGTGCAGGCAGTTACGGTAACCTTTTCTGATAAAGAATCTGGAGAATAAATGGCTATATAAAATATAGGAATAGGAGAGGCAGAAGATGAGTAAGTACAGGAAAGAAATTTTAATTATAATCGCACAATTATTTATGTTTTACGTATTTCCACTGATGGCAGAGCCGATTGGCGCAATTGGGATGGTGCTTTCAATCCTGGTTGCAACATTTATTCTGGCGCTGATTATGGGAACTGCAGGAAAGGGAAAAATCAGGTATTTGTATCCGGTTTTGACAGCTATTTTGTTTATTCCATCTGTTTTTATTTATTATAATGAATCAGCGCTGATCCATTCCATTTGGTATCTGGCAGTTTCCTTTGTGGGAGTATGCATCGGCGCTTTGATAAGCTGGTTTTGCGACAGGAAATAAAAAAGCAGTCGGAATAATTGGTTATGTAAGCATAAGGATTAGCAACTGGAATTGGCAGGAGGTGGAACTATGGAAAGAATCAAAAATTTAAACCTGTATCAGAAAGGCGTCATACTAGTTATGATTGCAATATCCCTGTTATTTGCAGTGATTTATCAGATGACAATCCGACGGGTGGGATTTGAGTATAAGGATGCAATTCTGGTTCCGGTTCAGGAACAAGGCAGTACTATATATTCCGGAAAAATAAAAGGAAAGCAGGCACGTTTTACAGTGTCGGATAATCAAACCGTTGTGTTTCAGTATGGTGATATAACCTATGGACCCTATACGGCCGAGGAAGACCCTGGGGCTATTCCAAAAGAGGGAGAAATGACAGAGAGTATGACCGGCGTGGAAATTCGGCAGGGAGATGAGATCCTGTTTCGCGGCGGTGTTTTGAAATTGGAAGATATGTATTGGCTGTATAATGAGGACGGCGGTTGGGATAACGTGAATATTTCTTATGTAACCAGCGATGGAATCGAGAGAGATGAAAATGGTCATGCAGTTGACGCTATGAAACCAACTGCCGCTGTCATATTGAAGCTGCTGGATAATCCGCCGCTGACGCATAAAGGAGAATGGTTCCCATGGTTTGCCGGAGTGGGTATCTGTATTCTTAATATTGTCAGCATTTTGTTTGCAGATGAACTGTTCCGTTGGAACTTGTCATTCCGGATCCACAATGCAGATAACGCAGAGCCGTCTGAGTGGGAAATTGCAGGAAGATATTTAGGATGGACAGTTCTGGCGATTTGTGCGTTGGTAATGTTTATTACAGGGCTTGAGTAGCACAGATTTTAGATTGTCAGGAAGAACCGCAGATTATGATAGTACTTGGAGGTTGATGATGAAAAAGAAAATTGTGACAGCGCTTTGTCTGATACTTTTCATTCTGTTGACAAGCTGCAGGAAAGAATCTGTATCTGAGAACAGTGAATCCTCAAAGTCTAACAGCGTAATCAAATGGTTTGACTGCCTTAACGGAGATGAAATGGTTTGGGATGGTGTGAAAGAATATACATTAGAGGAATTTCCAGGAGTTACGTTTCGCTGGTATCCAGAGCGATTGGAGGCCGTGACAGGTACGGAAATTAGTCCGCTTTATTCTGGAATGCCAATTTGGAGCGTTTATTTCTGCGATTTGACTGGTGATGGCAATCCGGAACTTTGTTCAACGTTAAGCATGGGTTCTGGAATCATAGATAATCGAATTGTGATTTACGACTATGCCGGCGGTGTAAGCTATAACCTTTCGGATCGAGGTAATTTTGATTATGTTCTCAATATGCAGGACGATTCTCTTATGGTTGAAAAGCGTGTTTATATGAGGGATGAACTGGTTGAATCGGGAGAACTGGCATTCATTACAGGCATTGTGAAAGAGGCCGGTGAGAATTTCGTTTTAATTGAAAATGAAGATGGCGAATACGTGGTATCTTTGACTGTGGAGAATGAGGACAGCATGACCCATTTCAGCATTGGTGATGAGGTTGTGGTCTATTATGATGGCAATATTGCAGAGAGTTATCCCATGCAGATAAATACGGCCTATGCCATTACATTGAAAACTCCTGCTGCAAACTGATTTACATCTGCCATGGAGTCAAGAGCGGAAAATCGGAAGCAGGCAGAGAACGTTACAGAGGTGAAAAGAGGATGTGTGATTGTGGATTTACAAAAGAAAATAAATGGTTCAGATACCGTGCGGCAGCAATTATAGTAGAAAATGAATGTGTTTTATTTGCCTGTAACGAAAAAGATGATTATTTTTATTCTATTGGCGGCGGAGTCCATCATGGTGAAACGGCAGAAGATGCAGTACGTCGGGAAGTTTTTGAAGAAACAGGAGTTCATTATGAGATAGACCATTTGGCAGTTATACATGAAAATTTCTTTGACAAAAATGATGGTGCATTAAAGGGAATGACTTGCCATGAACTCAGTTTTTATTTTCTGATGAAACCGAGAGGGACGCAAGAACTTCAGAGTAACAGTACGACACAAAGGGTAAAAGAGGAAATGCGTTGGATACCGATTAAAGACTTGGATAAATATAAGGCATTTCCAACGTTTCTGGGAACTTATCTTAGCAACAGGAATAGTGGGATAAGACATATTGTAACGGATGAAAGAGGGCAAGCTTCCGGTTTGTCAAAAGGTTAAGCGAAGTGGAAAATCGCTGGAAGATTAAATTACAGCTTGTTAAGATGAAAGAGTTATTAATATGAATTTAATGAGAGGCGTAGTTGTATGAAAAAGAGCAAGAGGTTACCAATTATAATAGTTCTTATTTTGACTTTAGTCATTGGTTTTCTTTTATATTTCATATATTCTGAAAAACCGTTTAAAACAATTGATGTAAATGAAATCGAAGAAATAAAAGTATTTGCCCTTCCGCCAGAAGTAGATAATTTGAATATTACACCTATGGAACAGGTCGTTCTCGAACAAGCACATTATAAAAAAATCGAACTTTCTGATGCAATTTATGTTGTGGACATTCAAGGATACATTGGAAATCAAGTTTCCAAAGAAATTGCGTTTGCAAAAAGTAAAGGGAAGGAAGTCATTTTCCATTCGGTATACAGAGAAAATTAATTTCCGGTTTACCTGAAAATGAAACAGGAAATTAGTGGAGATGCTGACATGATAGGTGCCGCAGTTGCAGGTGTAATACTGGGGGTGAAAGCGTGAAAATAATAAGTCCTAAAATATTTATACTTTCATTACTGCTTGGAATATTTGTAATTTATAAAGTAGTATCCATTGATGATTTTATAGATATACTGTGGATTCTTTTTATGGGAAATTTGACTATTAGAGGCATGAAAGTTTCGTTTTCAGAGGAGGCATATGACCAGGATGTAAGACAGGCATATCAGAAGAAGGCGTTATATCAGGATATCTTTGGAAAATTTGCGTATATTGCGCCGGATATTCCGCTGCTTACAATTATTCTGGCTGGAATAATTGCCTATATTAGCCCTGATACAGCTATGTTTAGAGTGATTGTAACGGTTATTTTAGTATTTGCAGCAGGCTATGCGGTATGGCTTGTTCTGTATATTTCAAAACATAAGAAAAATGCTGTTAAAAATGGAACCTGGGAGACAGCAACATTAAATGCAGATGATGAAAGGATATGGAAGCGCTCTGAACTTTGCCATAATGTCGTGTATGTTATTGTGGGCATGTTTCTGATTTTTTGCTTGATTTTCGGAGATCCGGTGATTTATGTGAATAATTACAGACTGAAAACAGCAATGACAGGGATAAGGGAAGAACGGGTTACTTTGGAGGAAACAGTACCGTTTGAATGGTCCAGATTATATTCCTTTGGCCCATATTTTTCTTTAAAAGATATTAAAAGAATTACCGGCTCAAAGAGCCCTGCGCTTAATGACAGCATTAATGAGGGAATGGTAAGCCTGGTATTTATGAACCGTGGCAGAGTCGTTTCCAGTGTATGCAGATATCCTTCGTCCACAGGATATTCATTAAATCTTGCCGTGAACACTGATGCTGATTGTGACAATTGTGATAACTATTCTCAGATGGGTTATGGAGATTTTATTGAATTTGAAGTAACTTTGGAAAATGGAATCGTCAATCTTACGGCTGTTGAATAAATTCAGGGAGGTGGCGGCGGATGAACTGTCCCAAGTGTGGAAAAGATATGGTTTTCGGTTTTTTGCAAACTGGAAATCTCATTGCATTCAATAAAACCAGACATAAAATCTCATTGAATCCCAAGCATGAAGAGGATGTGATGATAGCCAAGAAAGCCTTTATAAGCAATGATTTTCATGCTTCCACGTTTATAAATTTGTTTTATGCCTTTTGTAATTTTGGGAGTGGCTTTGATTTTAGCATATAAAAAGCAAATAATTGTTGTCAATGAAGATGAACTTGTATTTAGCTATCTAATTAAGAAAACGCAGCATGTAAAATACCAAGATATTCGCTGCATCTTAGTGATTCCTTTAAATAACAGAACGCAAGCCGCACTTATCG
>URUX01000017.1 GCA_900551135.1 uncultured Clostridium sp. | reverse complement strand
ACACGTACATTTTATTGATGGAGCGCCAAGAGGCCATCTGGCATGGGGAGACGGTGTCCTGGATATGAATGCATATTTATCGGAATTTGATGAGTATGGGTATTCTGGTTTCTTGTCTCTGGAAATAACAGATGGACGGTATTTTATGAATCCTTCTGCCTCCGTCGAGCAGAGCGTCAGAAATCTGTTTCGTGCAATGGAATAATAATAAAAAATGAGAACGACAGCCCACACCAGTTAGACAATGCAGATTGTTTAACTTTGCGTGGGCTGTCTTTGAGATCTTACAGAATAAATCTTCCTTCCAGAGCCAGAAACTGATCCAGCATCATGCGGCTGACTTTTGCGCCAAACCGGGTGGCAGGATGGTCGGAATAGTACATGGGATCGCTGAAGTTTTTATGCATCATCACGATGACATAAGGACCATATGGGGTATAGACGATTCCTCCATCATTCCGGCAGGCATCCATACTTCCGCTTTTGGAAGCGACTTGAATAGAGGTTTCTTCGCCATTGTCTTCTCCATCCATGTAGTAGACGGGAAAATCACGGACAATCATGGAGTTATAATGCTGCTGTTTAAAGATTTCAATCATAGCGGCATCTTCTTCCGAGCCGATAAGCTGGTGTTTTGCCAGACGGACAAAGATGCTGGCATAATCTCTTGGGGTAGAAGTGCCAAGCCGGCCCAGATTTTCGCCGTCAAAATGCAGGAAACGGTGCAGTCTGGTAGAGGTACAGCCCAGTTTCTGGATACAGGCGTTGATGGTATCGATTCCCAGATATTCGATAATCATATTAGTGGCTGCATTGTCACTGACAATGATCATCAGGGTGGCTGCGTCTTTTACCCGGAGGGCAGCGCCAAAGTCCAGGGAGTGAACCAGTCCGCTTCCGGATACGCAGTGGTTTTCTTTGTATACCAGAGTATCATTTAAGTCGGCCTTTCCCTGTTTGATTTGGTCGAACAGACAGACCAGAATAAACGTCTTAATCGTACTGGCGGTTTCAAAATCTTCGTCTGCGCCGATTTCCACCACATTGCCTTTTAGATCGTCGGCATAGAAGCACATGCGGCCATCATAGCTTTTTAATTCGGCGGCGATTCTTTTTTCGAGAGTAAATTTAGGATCCATGATAAAATCTCCTTTGCGGTTAATAGACCATGCAGGCTGCTGCCTGTTATATCAAAAAAGCCCCACAATCTTTCGATTGTGAGGCTAATCTCAGCGCGCCAGAGAAGATTCGAACTCCCGACACTACGGTCCGTAGCCGTATGCTCTATCCAGCTGAGCTACTGACGCACACTACTGTTTGTCTGCCAAGTGGCTTCCTCAACAGCGCAAAACCAATTATATACGAGGTGCGAGAAAAAGTCAACACTTTTTTGAAAAAAATTAAAAAAATGTAATGATTGCAATTTAAGAATATAGTGAATATAATTAGACACATGAATACATTACCAATTTACCGTGAAACGGTAATCGAAGTAAACCTAGACAGAATTGCAGATAATGTAAAGCAGATTCGGGCCATGGTCGGAAAGGACGTAAAAATTGCAGCGGTTGTAAAGGCCAATGGATATGGGCATGGGGCGGTAGGAATTGCTCCGGCGATTATGGATAATGGCGGCGACCTGCTTTGTGTGGCAGCTCTGTCAGAGGCAATTGAATTGAAAGAGGCGTATCCCCAGTATCCGGTGCTGATTATGGGACTGACTCCGGAAGAATATTTCCCCTGTGTGCTGGATTACGGCATTCTTCAGACCATTGATACCCTGGAGCAGGCAAAAGCCCTGTCACGGCTGGCAGAAAAGCGGGGAGTCACGGCTGGAATCCATATTAAATACGATACTGGTTTTCACCGGCTTGGATTTCCGGACAGACCAGAAAGTCTCGATGAAATTGAGGAGATTAGTCATCTTCCCGGAATCCGGATAGAGGGAATGTTTTCTCATCTGGTATTGCTGGATGATGAGTCCAATCAAAAACAATATGAAGACTTTAGCAGGGCAGTTCAGAACCTGAGATCCAGGGGAGTCCATATTCCGTGCTGCCATCTGGCAGATTCCATTGCCTCTGTGGATTATCCGGAATACCGGATGGATATGATCCGGGCAGGAGCGATTATTTATGGATTAAAAGGGTTTCACAAGGGACAGCTGGATATCCGGCAGGCATTAACCTTTAAAACGAAGATTAACCATATTACAGAGATTAAAGCAGGCGAGGGAGTCAGCTATGATTTTATGTGGAGGGCCTCGAAGGATACCCGCATCGGAACGCTGCCATTTGGTTATGCAGACGGCTATCCCAGAAATTTAAGAGGCAAGGCCAGAGTTACCATCCATGGAAAGCAGGAGCCGGTAGTCGGGGTGCTTTGTATGGACCAGTGTATGGTGGATTTGGGAGATGTGCCGGAAGCGGCAGCAGGAGATGAAGTTATTATTTATGGAGATGGAACAGGCAATACCATGGATAT
The DNA here is from genome assembly GCA_900551135.1 of uncultured Clostridium sp. Classification (GTDB taxonomy): domain Bacteria; phylum Bacillota; class Clostridia; order Lachnospirales; family Lachnospiraceae; genus UMGS1370. The sequence goes on along the minus strand of URUX01000017.1, from coordinate 20,431 downwards.
CCAGGCCATAAGCGTTCTTGCAGAAACCAATAAAAATGATATTGTGTCCAGACTGAGCGGGAGACCGGCCAGAATCTACACAAAAGGCGGTAAGATTTCAGAGATTAAAACCATGATTGGAAGGGAGAACTATGAGTCTGACAACAAATGAGATATGGTCTGACAGCTGGGTAACTGCCCATACGGAGGAAATGCTTCCCATGCTGATTCAAATCCGGAGAAGGCTTCACCAGCATCCGGAACTTGGCACACATGAGCACGAGACAGGAGCGATTATCCGGGAATATCTGGATGAATGGGGGATTCCTTACCAGTATCCCTGTGCCGATACGGGAATTACAGCGCTGGTAGAAGGAAAAAAAGAGACGGGAACCCCTGTGACCATAGGAATTCGGGCAGATATTGACGCACTTCCCATGAATGAAGACGAAAGCAGGCCTTACTGCTCCAAAAATCCGGGAGTCATGCATGCCTGCGGCCATGATGCCCATGTAACCATTGCCCTGGGTCTGGCCTGGTTATTCAAACAGTATGAACAGGAATGGAGCGGAAACCTGAAACTGTTTTTCCAGCCTGCAGAAGAAACCTGCGGGGGAGCAGAGCGGATGGTCGCAGAGGGATGCATGGAAAATCCCCATGTAGATTACGTGTTAGGACTTCATATGATGCCTACGTATGAATACGGAGAGGTAGAACTGAAATATGACGATTTAAATGCTTCTTCTGACGAGGTAAATCTGATTGTAAGAGGCAAAAGCTGCCACGGAGCTTATCCGGATGGGGGAATTGATGCCATTACAGAGGCAGCGGCCCTGATTCAAAGCCTTCAGACTCTGGTAAGCCGCCGGATTTCCCCGTTTAAAAATGCAGTATTTTCCCTGGGAACCATTAAAGGAGGTACGGCAGCCAATGTGGTTGCAGATTATGTGGAACTGGAAGGAACCTTAAGAACTACGGACCCGGAGACCCGGCAGATGGCAAAGGACTATATTAAACAGGTGACAGAGGACATCTGCAGGGCTTATGGCGGTCAGGGAGAGGCCTGTTTTACCCCTGGATATGACGCCCTGATTAATACCAATGAACTGGTAGATATGGCTGTTGCGGTTATTTCTGAAAGTCTGGGAAAAGAGCATATTCATTTTAAACAGTTCCCCAGTCTGGGAGTAGAGGATTTTTCCTTCTTTTTAAACAAAGCGCCAGGAGTATTTTACCATCTGGGATGCGCATGCAAAGAAAAAGGGATTGACGCGCCTCTTCACAATAACCGGTTTGATATTGACGAGCGGGTTCTGGCGCTGGGCGTTCGCCTTCAGACTCTTCTGGCAATGAAACTTTTAAACGGATAAGCGTCTCTTGTATTAAAAAATGAAATTCGCTATAATATGGGTAAATGACGCAAAACGGGAGGAGTCAAATCCGTATGAAAGAGTTTATAAAAAACAGACTGACCATAAAAAATCGATTGATTGCCATAGAACTGATTAGCATTTTAGGCATGATTGCCATTGGTCTGGTGGCAATTCTTACCAGCAGAGCGATCAACCAGGCCAGTACGGATATCGCAGAATACTGGGCTCCGGCAGTAATTTCTGCTGAAGAACTGAATACCCGCACATCGGATTACCGGATTGCAGAACACAACCATGCCTTGTCGGAAAAAAGAGACGATATGAAGGAGATGGAAGAGGAAATCTTTCAGGAACGCCAGCAGATTCAGATGGCATTTGAGGATTATATCTCCCATTATGCAAGAGGTGGTCAGAGGGACTTGATTTACCAGGCAAAAGAACTGTGGGATCAGTATCTGATCTGCAGTGATGAGATTTTGGAAACCAGCCGGAAAAACCAGTCAGCGCAGGCATTAAAGCTGCTGCAGGGAGAGTCCGAATACCTGTTTGATGAAACCAGCCTGATTTTAAAAGAACTGGCGCGGCAGAATCAGTCCGGTGCAGTAGCTTCCAGTGAATATGGAAATTACCTGTACAGCCGTTTGGTGGGCTGGAAGATCGTTATGATTCTGTTTTTAGGAGCAGCCCTTTCGGTTCTGGTTGTTTCCATGATTCGAGGAATAGCAGTACCTATCGGAAATATTACAGACGGTGTTGCCCGGCTGGCAGCGGGGGATCTGGATGTCCGGCTGGAACATTCCGTAGATAAAGAGATGCAGGCCATGGAGGATGCAGTCAATACGCTGGCAAAGAATTTAAAGACTATGACAGCCGATCAAAAAAGGATGCTGAAAGAGATTGGAACCGGCAATTTCAATGTGTCCTCAAAAAGAGAGAGCGCCTATCATGGAGATTTTTCTTCTGTACTGTATGAGATGAAGGGTCTGGAGATGCGGTTAAAGGAGAAAGAAGGAGAAAGCGCAGCAAAGGAGAAGGATAAATAAATGACAGAGGGACAGACAGCTGCACCCAGCCAGTGGATGGTGCAGACAAAGCGGGCGGATTTTTCAGCAGTTGCCCGGAAATACCAGATTAGTCCTGTGACAGCCCGTATTATCCGAAACCGGGATGTGATAGAGGATGCCGATATTGAACGTTACCTGCACGGGGGAATTTCAGATCTGTATAGTCCCTGGCTTCTTCCGGATATGGAAAAGGCTGTCCGGATATTACAGGAAAAGGCAGCAGCCGGAAAGCGGATACGGGTAGTAGGAGATTACGACATAGACGGAGTCTGTTCGACATACATTCTTCTGACTGCGTTAAAGGAAGCAGGAGCCCGGGGAGATTACCGGATTCCGGATCGGATTAAAGACGGATACGGGATCAATGAAGCGATTATCCGTCAGGCGGCAGAGGAATTGATACGATTTTGACCTGTGACAATGGAATTGCCGCTGTAGAACAAATCCATCTGGCAAAAGAACTGGGGATGACTGTGATTATTACGGATCACCATGATATTCAGAAGGACGAGGAAGGAAATGACATACTTCCGGATGGCGATGCAGTGATCAATCCAAAACGCAGGGACAGCCGCTATCCGTATCCGGAAATCTGCGGCGGTATGGTAGCTTATAAAGTCATGCAGGCTTTGTATGAAGCCTTTGGAATTCCTCTCAAAAAATGGGAATCCATGCTGGAATTTGCAGCCATTGCCACAGTGGGAGATGTGATGAAGCTTCAGGATGAAAACCGGATTGTGGTAAAGGAAGGTCTGAAACGAATTGGCCAGACCAAGAATTCTGGACTTTTGAGTTTGATTGAAAAAAATAACCTGGCACCAGATGCCCTGACAGCCTATCACATTGGTTTTATCATTGGCCCCTGTTTAAATGCCGGGGGACGTCTTCAGACCGCCAGGACAGCATTAAAACTGCTGATGGCAGAAGACCGGGAGAGTGCGGATAAACTGGCTGGCGAATTAAAGGATTTAAACGAACAGCGCAAGGACATGACGCGAAAAGGGACAGAAGAAGCCATAGAGCAGGTAGAATCCAGATATCGGAATGATAAGGTGCTGGTTGTATTTTTGCCGGACTGCCATGAGTCGCTGGCTGGAATCGTAGCAGGCCGTCTGAGAGAAAAATATCAGAAACCTGCATTTGTCCTCACCAGGGCTGAAAGCGGAGTGAAGGGATCTGGCCGTTCCATAGAGGCCTACCATATGTTTGAGGGACTTGTGCAGGTAAAGGATTTGCTGACCAGGTTCGGCGGACATCCCATGGCGGCAGGCCTTTCGCTTCCGGAAGAGCATGTAGAAGTATTGAGAAAACGCCTCAATGACAATGCGGCTTTGACGGAACAGGATTTTATCCGCAAGGTATGGATTGATGTCCCCATGCCTCTGGAGTACATAAATGAGTCCTTTATTCAGGAACTGGAACTTTTGGAACCCTTTGGAAACGGTAATGAAAAGCCGCAGTTTGCACAAAAGGATCTGTCTGTCCGGAATATCCGGGTTCTGGGAAGAAACCGGAATGCTGTAAAATTGTCTCTGGTGACTTCCAGCGGATTTGTTATGGATGGTATGTATTTTGGAGATGGAGACAGCTTTGCAGAAGAATTATCTGGAAAGACTTCTGTTGACATTGTCTATTATCCGGCTGTCAATGAATACAATGGAAACCGGAGTTTACAGGCGATTATTAAGGAGTATCGTTTTTCCTGATATGCAGGCAACAGTTCGGAAACCGGAAGGCTCTGAACTGCTATGAAATAAGTGTTTTCAAGTAAAGGAGGAAGAATTGTATGGTAAATGAAGTGATGAAATTTCTTACCCGGCAGGATCAGGAAATTGGAACTGCAATTGAGCAGGAGTGTGCCCGGCAGAGAAGAAATCTGGAATTAATTGCATCTGAAAATATTGTATCAGAGGCAGTTATGATGGCCATGGGAACTGTTCTTACCAACAAGTATGCAGAAGGATATCCTGGAAAACGTTACTATGGCGGATGTGAAGTGGTAGACCAGGTGGAAACCATTGCCATTGAGAGGGCGAAGAAGCTGTTTGGCTGTGATTATGCCAATGTACAGCCCCATTCCGGCGCCCAGGCCAATATGGCGGTATTTGTAGCCATGTTAAAGCCAGGGGATACGGTTATGGGAATGAATTTAAATCATGGCGGTCACCTGACCCATGGAAGTCCGGTGAATTTTTCCGGCCTTTACTTTAACATTGTGCCTTACGGTGTAGATGACAATGGATTCATTGACTATGATGAGATGGAGCGGCTGGCTGTTGAAAATAAACCGAAATTAATCGTAGCCGGAGCCAGTGCTTATGGACGTATCATTGATTTTAAGCGGTTCCGTCAGGTGGCAGATAAAGTGGGTGCATATTTGATGGTTGATATGGCCCATATTGCCGGACTGGTAGCGGCAGGACTTCATCCAAGCCCCATTCCTTATGCGGATGTGGTTACTACAACCACCCACAAAACATTGAGAGGGCCGAGAGGCGGTATGATTTTAGCCAATAAAGAGGCGGCAGAAAAGTTTAATTTCAATAAAGCCATTTTCCCAGGCACCCAGGGCGGACCTCTGGAACACGTGATTGCAGGAAAGGCAGTCTGCTTTGGAGAAGCTTTAAAGCCGGAATTTAAAACCTATCAGGAGCAGGTCGTAAAGAATGCCAAGGCGCTGGCGGCAGCCCTGGAAAAACAGGGATTTAAGGTTCTGACCGGCGGTACGGACAACCATCTGATGCTGATTGATCTGCGCGGAATGGAAGTAACCGGAAAAGAACTCCAGAACCGCTGTGACGAAGTATATATTACGCTTAATAAAAATGCTGTACCAAACGATCCAAGAAGCCCGTTTGTTACATCCGGCGTCCGGATTGGTACTCCGGCAGTTACATCCAGAGGTCTGGTAGAAGAGGACATGGAAAAAATTGCAGAGTGCATCTGGCTGGCTGCTACAGATTTTGAAGCAAAGGCAGATTATATACGGGCAGAAGTAACGAAAATTTGTGATAGATATCCGATTTACCAGTAATTGGATTGATGAGTTGGGGGAATATGATGGGATGGAAGGAAAATTGTATTGCAGTCCTGGATGAGGCGAAGATGTTTGAAAATTCAGAGCACCGCACCCGATTTATAGAACTGATAGACTGTTACAGCGAGTATCCGTTTTTTACAAAAGGCCTTTGCAAATGCATGTACCTTTCTGCCTGGGATGACGAGCATTTTGCCATATTGCTGGAAACCCTGATGCGGATGGCTTTAGGGAAGGAACAGGATACGGAAGATATGGCCATTCATGGAGAAGCGCTGGCGGAAGAGGAAAATGGGGATGAACAGAAAATGTACTGCCTGTCCTGCGAATTTCTCGAAGGCGGTCCGTGTACGGTGGATTTAACCGGAGTTTCTGAAGAGAAAGCCTATATTATGACAAGGGCTTTGCAGGCAGCAGAAATCATTGACAGGTTATAAATACAGGGATTAAAAAAATGGGAATGCCGGAGAAACCGGTTTCCCATTTTTTGATCTTAAGAGGACAGACTTGCTGCAGCTACATTAGCTGGTGCAGCGCCTGACTGGTTATTGCGGTTATTTAGATTAGAGTCGGCCGGAGTCTGTTTTGAACCGCTGTTTGCGCCGCCATCATCAGAAGACTTCTTTTGAAGGTTTTTCTGTGCAGTGGCAAGCATTAATTTAATGCGGTTCAGCTGATTGACTTCGCTGGCTCCCGGGTCATAGTCTACTGCGATAATGTTAGACTGGGGATAACTGCGGCGCAGTTCTTTAATTACACCTTTTCCGACAACGTGGTTGGGCAGACAGCCAAAAGGCTGGGCGCAGACGATATTTTCCACCCCGTTATGGATTAATTCCAGCATTTCACCGGTCAGAAACCATCCTTCACCGGTCTGGTTGCCCAGAGAAACAAAGTCTTTTGCCATATCTGCCAGATTGCGGATATGGGCAGGCGGGTCAAAATGACGGCTCTGTACCAGTTCTTTTCTGGCAGTTTTCCGGAAATACTCCAGAAGCGCGATTCCCATATTGCACAGGCGGGCGGTAGAACGTTTCCCTCCTAAGTGATCTGCCTTGAAATTGCTGTTGTAGAATGCATACAGGAAGAAATCCATTAAGTCAGGCATGACTGCCTCGGCGCCTTCTGATTCCAGAAGTTCTACAATGTGGTTGTTGGCAAGAGGGGAAAACTTGACTAAAATTTCGCCTACAATGCCGACTCTCGGTTTCTTTACGGCCAGTCTGGGCAGGTTGTCAAAGTCCTGGATAATTCCCCTTACATTTCGTCCGAATTCCATCATGGACGGATTTTTTTTGGACAGAGAAGCAATGCATCTGGTTTTCCATTTTTCATGGAGTTTATCGGCACTGCCGGGGACGGCCTCGTAAGGTCTGGTGGCGTAGAGAACCCTCATAAATACGTCGCCGTATACAATGGCCTGCATGGCTTTCGTAATCAGCGGAAGGGTAATGGTAAAACCGGGATTGGTTTCCATGCCGTTGGCATTGACGGAAATCACCGGAATCTGTCCCATGCCGGCTTTTTCCAGAGCACGGCGGATAAAACCGATGTAGTTGGAAGCGCGGCATCCTCCTCCGGTCTGAGTCATAAAAATGGCGGTATGATCCAGATCATACCTGCCGGACAACAGCGCGTCCATAATCTGGCCAATGACAATTAAAGAAGGATAGCAGGCATCGTTATTGACATATTTCAGTCCGGTGTCTATTGCATTCTTGTCCTGGTTTTGAAGAACTGCCATGTTGTATCCAAAAGAGCGGATAGCTGGTTCCAGCAGGTCAAAATGGATGGGCGACATCTGCGGACACAGAATGGTGTAATCCTTTTTCATGTCTTTGGTAAAGACCTGACGGTTGTAAGCGCTGGAAACGATTTTGCGCTGGTAATGTTTCTGTTCCCGTACTCTCAGTGCGGCAATCAGAGAACGGATACGGATTCTGGCAGCCCCCAGGTTGTTGACTTCGTCAATCTTCAGCACGGTATAAATCTTGCCGGAACGGGTTAAAATGTCATTAACCTGATCGGTGGTAACGGCATCCAGACCGCAGCCGAAAGAGTTTAGCTGGATAAGATCCAGAAAATCACAGGTTTTTACGTAGCTGGCAGCCTCGTAAAGACGGGAGTGGTACATCCACTGATCTGTAACTACCAAAGGACGATCTACCTTTGCTAAATGAGAAACCGAGTCTTCTGTAAGGACTGCGAAACCATAGGAAGCGATTAAATCAGGAATGCCGTGATGGATTTCCGGATCGATATGGTAAGGTCTTCCCGCCAGCACAATCCCCCGCTTATGGTGTTCTTTTAACCAGGAGATGGTTTCTTCTCCTTTTTTTTCAATATCCAGATGGCAGTGGTTTAATTCTTCCCAGGCCAGGTGGACGGCATGCTGAATTTCCTTTGCAGTTACCGGAACGGCAAATCCGGAGTCCGGTCCAAACTCCTTTAAAAATTCTTCGGTCAGGGCTTTGGAGAGGGTATCTTCATTGGTAAATGCCAGAAACGGATTCAGGAAACGGACATGATATTCTGCCAGTTCCTCCATATTGTTTTTAATATTTTCCGCATAAGAGGTTACCATGGGGCAGTTATAGTGATTTCCCGCCTCTGGCGTTTCATTTCTCTCGTATGGGATACAGGGATAAAAGATAAACTTAATGCCCTGTTTAATCAGCCAGTTTACATGACCATGAGCCAGTTTGGCCGGATAACATTCCGATTCGCTGGGGATGGATTCGATTCCCAGTTCATAAAGCTGCTTGGAGGACTGGGTGGATAAAATAGTACGGAATCCCAACTCTTTAAAGAATACGGCCCAAAACGGGTAATTTTCGTACATATTCAGAACCCTGGGGATTCCAACGGTGCCTCTCGGGGCTTTGTCCAGACTCAATGGTTCATAGTCAAATATACGGTGGTATTTATAGTCAAACAGATTTGGAATTTCCTTTTTCTGCTTTTCCTTGCCAAGACCCCGTTCGCAGCGGTTGCCAGATACAAAATGGCGTCCGCCGCCAAACTGGTTGACGGTCAGTACACAGCTGTTGGTACAGCCCTTGCAGCGGGTCATAGAGGTCGTATAGTTTAAGTGAATGATTTTATCCAGAGACAGCATGGAAGTTTCTTTGGACGAATCAAACCGTTCTCTGGCAATCAGGGCAGCACCAAATGCGCCCATGATGCCTGCGATATCCGGACGGACTGCCTGACAGCCTGCGATTTTTTCAAAACTCCTTAAAACTGCATCATTATAGAAGGTTCCGCCCTGTACCACGATGTGTTTTCCCAAATCAGAGGCAGATGTAATTTTAATTACCTTAAACAGAGCATTTTTAATTACCGAATACGCCAGACCGGCAGAAATGTCTGCGACACTGGCGCCTTCTTTTTGAGCCTGTTTTACGTTGGAATTCATAAAAACAGTACAGCGGGTGCCAAGATCCATCGGATTTTTGGCAAACAGTGCTTCTTTTGCAAAATCTTCCACGCTGTAGTTCAGGGATTTTGCGAAGGTTTCAATAAAAGAACCGCAGCCGGATGAACAGGCCTCATTCAGCTGAACGCTGTCTACGGTTCCGTCTTTGATCCGGATGCATTTCATATCCTGACCGCCAATGTCCAAAATGCAGTCTACATCCGGTTCAAAAAATGCGGCGGCATAGTAATGGGAAATGGTTTCCACTTCGCCCTCATCCAGCATAAAGGCGGATTTCAGCAAAGCCTCTCCATAGCCGGTAGAGCAGGACCAGGCAATTTTTGCAGTATCCGGAAGAAGGTCTTTTATCTCACGAATTGCCTGAATTGCGGTCTTAAGGGGACTGCCGTTGTTGCTGCTGTAGAAACGGTACAGCAGACTTCCGTCTTCTCCGACCAGGGCAGCCTTGGTGGTAGTAGAACCAGCGTCAATACCTAAAAAACAGTTGCCCTGATAGGAAGACAAGTCTGCAGTTTTGACACAGTGTCCCTGGTGGCGGGCCTGGAAGGCCTGATAATCCTCTCTGGATTTAAATAATGGCTCCATCCGTTTTACTTCAAAATCCATTTTGATGCCGGAAGAGAGCAGATCAATGAAAAAGTCAAGACTGGCAGCAGGGGCATGCTCATCTGCATTCATGGCAGCACCCGTAGCTGCAAACAGATGGGAGTGTTCCGGGGCAATGATCTGATCCGGTCTCAGGTGAAGGGTACGGATAAAGGCATTTCGAAGTTCAGGGAGAAAGTGAAGAGGCCCTCCCAGAAAAGCCACGTTGCCCCGGATAGGTTTGCCGCAGGCCAGACCGCTGATGGTCTGATTCACAACTGCCTGAAAAATAGAAGCGGCCAAGTCCTCTCTGGTAGCGCCTTCATTAATCAAAGGCTGAATGTCCGATTTGGCGAAAACGCCGCATCGGGCTGCGATAGGGTAAATGGCCTGATAATTCTTTGCATATTCATTTAGTCCAGATGCATCCGTCTGAAGAAGGGATGCCATCTGATCGATAAAAGAGCCTGTGCCTCCGGCGCAGATACCGTTCATTCTCTGGTCAATACCGCCGGTAAAATAGATGATTTTGGCATCTTCTCCGCCCAGTTCAATGGCTACATCTGTCTGAGGAGCGTAATCCTGTAACGAAGTGGCAACTGCCACAACCTCCTGGACAAATGGAACATCCATGTGCTGGGAAAGGGTTAAGCCGCCGGAACCGGTAATTACCGGCCGAACCTCTATGGGGCCAAGGGTATCTTTGGCCTTTGTAAGCAGATGGGCCAGGGTTTCCTGAATATTAGCAAAGTGCCGTTCATAGTCAGCGAACAGTATATGGAATTTATCATCCAAAATTGCAATTTTTACAGTAGTGGAACCGATGTCGATTCCAAGAGTATTTAATACATTCATACTTATGGGAAAATCCCTGCCTCCTTTGTAAAGTCTTTAGGCAATAATCGATTTTAGTTTAACATAAAATAGGAAAGAATACAATTAGTAGCATCTGTTAAAAAAATGTAAAGAAAACATAAATATTTTTGATGCTTGTGTAAAATCGGGCATTTCCACAGGCAATTTGTTTGACAAAAAACTTGACGGTTAGTATAATGATAAAAGTGTTAAAATGGGCGAAATGGGCAGGAAAAGGAGGAAGGGCATGATTCAGATTTTTAAGACAGATGAAGGGGCTGTTCGTCAGTTAGATGAGATAGAGACAAATTCCTGGATTGCGCTGACCGATCCTACAGCAGCCGAGATTTTGGAAATTGCAGACACATTTCAAATTGATCCGGATCATTTAAGAGCGCCTTTGGATGAGGAAGAGCGATCCCGTCTGGAAATAGAAGACCATTATTCTCTGGTTCTGGTAGATATTCCATCTATTGAGGAGCGAAACGGCAAGGACTGGTACGTGACTATCCCTATCGGCATTGTGATGACAGATACCAATATTATTACGGTGTGTCTGGAAGAAACACCAGTGCTCAATGCATTTATGGATGGGCGTGTGCGAGATTTTCATACGTACATGAAAACCCGGTTTATTCTGCAGGTCCTTTATAAAAATGCGTCTCTTTATCTTCAATATCTGAGAGTCATTGAGAAAAAGAGTGAAGTGATTGAAAAACAGCTTCACAAATCACAAAAAAATCAGGAATTAATCGAACTATTAGAACTGGAAAAATCGCTTTTGTATTTTACTACCTCTCTTCGTTCCAACGAGGTAGTGCTGGAAAAGCTGATGCGCAGTGAAAAAATTAAAAAGTATCCGGAAGATACGGATCTTCTGGAAGATGTTATCATTGAAAATAAGCAGGCCATTGAAATGGCCAATATTTACAGCGGTATTTTAGGCGGAACGATGGATACCTTTGCGTCTGTTATTTCCAATAACCAGAACCTGGTTATGAAGTTTTTGACTACGGTAACCATTGTAATGTCCATTCCTACCATGATTTCCAGTTTTTATGGAATGAATGTGAACATACATGGAATGCCGTTTGCACAGAGTCCGTATGGCTTTGCAATCATTATCGGATGTTCAGCGGTGGCCTGTCTGATAATTGCCTGGTTTTTTTCAAAGAAAGATTTGTTTTGATAGGAGAATTAAATGAAATTTTTTTATAAGCTGGAACGCAAATACGGAAAATATGCAATTCCAAATATGATGCAGTATATCGTGATTATGTACGGCATTGGTCTGGTTATCTCTCTGGTAAACCCAATGATTTATTACCGGTATCTGTGTCTGGACGGTTATGCCATTCTTCATGGACAGATTTGGCGGATTATTACCTTTTTATGTTATCCGCCGGTAGACGGTGTGTTTTTTGGAATTTTGGCGTTGTATCTGTATTATTCCATGGGACAGACCCTGGAGAGAGTCTGGGGCGCATTCCGGTTTAATGCGTATTTTCTATTAGGAATTGTCGGACATGTGCTGGCAGAAATCATCATTACCCTGATTTTTGGAGTCAGCCCAAGGCTGCTTCCGGTTGCATTGGATTTCTCTCTGTTTTTTGCCTTTGCGCTGACCTTTCCGGATGTGGAATTTTTACTGATGTACCTGATACCTGTAAAAGCCAAGTGGCTGGCTGTGGCAGAAGGAGCAGTATACCTTTATTATCTGATTGCTGGGAATCTGGTAACGCGAATTGAAATCGGCCTGACTATGGCCAATGTGATTCTGTTCTTTTTCCTTACCAGAAACTATAACAGAATCAATCCAAAAGAAGTAAAACGGAAGCGGGATTTCAAAAATCAGGTTCAGATAAAACCGCAGGGCAGAACCAGACATAAATGTGCGGTTTGCGGCAGGACAGAACTGGACGGACCTGGCATGGAATTTCGTTACTGTTCTAAATGCGAAGGGAATTATGAGTATTGTCAGGACCATTTATATACCCATCAGCATGTAACTAAAAGCAGTACCCAGGAGTAAAAGCAGGCGATAGATGCCAATTAAAGTTTGGAGGTAAAGAAAGTGAAAAAAACAAAAATTATTTGTACCATGGGGCCGAATACGGACAATTATGAGATTATGAAGGGGCTGGCTATGAACCAGATGGATGTGGCCCGCTTTAATTTCTCCCATGGCAGCTACGCAGAACACAAAGGACGTCTGGAACTGCTGAAAACAGTACGGAAGGAAGTTGGTCGTCCAATCGCGGCACTTTTGGATACCAAGGGACCGGAAATCCGTACCGGATTACTGAAGGATCATCAGAAAGTTATGCTGGAAGCAGGTCAGACGTATACGCTTACTACCCGGGAGATGGAAGGCGACAGTCAGACCGGACATATTAATTATGACGGACTGAACGAAGACGTTGCTGCCGGAAACAAGATTTTAATTGATGACGGCCTGATTGAATTAGAGGTAAGAGAAGTAAACGGGGAAGATATTGTCTGTACCGTAATTAACGGCGGAGAATTAGGAGAGAGAAAAGGCGTTAATGTGCCTAATGTAAAGATTAAACTTCCGGCTTTAACCGATAAAGATAAAGAAGATATCCGGTTTGCCATAAAAGAGGGATTTGACTTTATTGCAGCATCGTTTGTCCGTACTCCGGATGCAATCCGGGAGATTCGCCAGATGTTAGAGGAAGCTGGCTCAACGATCCAGATTATCTCCAAGATTGAAAATGCAGAGGGTCTGGAAAATCTGGATGAGATTATTGAAGTCAGCGATGGCATTATGGTTGCAAGAGGCGATTTGGGCGTAGAGATTCCGGCTCAGAAGCTTCCTTATGTTCAGAAACAGATTATTAACAAGTGTAATGAAGCGGGAAAGGTTGTTATTACTGCAACCCAGATGCTGGATTCCATGATTCGCAACCCAAGACCAACCCGTGCTGAGGTAACAGACGTTGCCAATGCAGTATATGATGGTACAGACGTAGTAATGCTGTCTGGTGAAACGGCTATGGGTAAATATCCGGTGGAAGCATTAAAGATGATGGTACAGATTATCGAAGATACAGAGTCCCATCTGGATTACTCCGATTACCGCAGAAGAAAAGTTCATGCCAATAATAATCAGAATGTTTCCGGTGCTGTATGCTATGCGTCTGTATCTACAGCCCATGAATTAGAGGCTGCTGCAATCGTGACTCCTACCATCAGTGGATTTACAGCCAGAATGCTGTCCAAGTGGCGTCCGGCAGCACACATTATGGGAATGTCTCCCAGCATGTCCGTTGTGCGTCAGATGATGATTTACTGGGGGGTAAAGCCGATTTGGTCCCGCCGTGCAGATTCTACAGATGAATTGATTGAGTCTTCCATTGATGAACTGAAAGAGATGGAATTGCTGAAGAACGGTGATTTGGCAGTTGTTACTGCAGGCGTGGTTAATTTTGCAAATCGTCATCAGCCAGCAGCGCAGACAAATATTATGAGAGTCGTTTCTATCTAAATTGAGGTACAGATTATGGAAAAGAAACCATTTGTGAGTTTAAAACAGGCAGAGGGAATCGCCCAGGCATACCCGACACCCTTTCATCTATATGATGAAGCGGGGATTCGGGAAAATGCAAGAAAATTAAAAGAGGCGTTTTCCTGGAATAAAGGTTATCGGGAATATTTCGCAGTAAAAGCCACACCGAATCCGTTTATTTTGAAGATTTTAAAAGAGTACGGCTGCGGCACAGACTGTTCCTCTATGACAGAACTTATGATGTCAGACGCCTGCGGTTTTTCCGGCCATGATATCATGTTTTCTTCCAATGACACTCCTCCGGAAGAATTTGCTTTTGCAGAAAAACTGGGCGCAATTATTAATTTAGACGACATTACCCACATTTCCTGCCTGGAAGAAACATTGGGATATATTCCGGAAACCATCAGCTGCCGGTATAATCCAGGCGGAATCTTTAAAATCAGCAATGATATTATGGACAACCCTGGTGATGCAAAATACGGTATGACCACAGAACAGATTTTTGAGGCATTTTCTATTTTAAAAGAAAAGGGCGCTAAGGATTTTGGAATTCATGCTTTTCTGGCAAGCAACACAGTAACCAATGAGTATTATCCAATGTTAGCGAAGGTACTGTTTGAACTGGCTGTAGAACTCCACCAGAAGACGGGAGCACATATCAAGTTTATTAACCTGTCTGGCGGAATTGGTATTCCATACCGTCCGGATCAGGAACCAAACGATATCTATGCAATCGGTGAAGGGGTTCGTAAAGTCTATGAAGAAGTCCTGATTCCGGCTGGAATGGGAGATGTAGAAATCTACACAGAACTGGGCCGGTTTATGTTAGGGCCTTATGGCTGCCTTGTGACAAAGGCGATTCACGAGAAGCATACCCACAAAGAATATATCGGAGTGGATGCCTGTGCTGTGAATCTGATGCGTCCTGCCATGTACGGAGCATACCATCATATTACCGTACTGGGAAAAGAAGACGCGCCCTGCGACCATAAATATGATGTTACCGGTTCTTTGTGTGAGAACAATGACAAATTTGCCATAGACCGAATGCTTCCCAAAATCGATATGGGAGATTATCTGGTGATTCACGATACCGGTGCACATGGCTTTTCTATGGGATACAACTATAATGGCAAACTGAAATCCGCAGAGTTGTTGCTGAAAGAAGACGGAACAGTCCAGATGATTCGGCGGGCGGAAACCCCAAAAGATTATTTTGCCACCTTTGATTTTTGTGATGTAATGAAGGAATATGGAAAGTAATCAGAATGTTTACGGAACAGATGCCGGAAAACAGGTTTAAGAAACAATAAAAAATAACATGTGAGGACACTGCATACTGGATGCGCTGTCTTTCACATGTTATTTTTTTACTGCCCATACGGGAAGAAAACTGAAAAAAGGGCGGAAAAAAAGCCTCGTATGTGATGGGGTACGAGATTTTGCTTTTCTTCCGAATTTTGATTTCAAAAGGATTCAGGATTGACTGCATTTCTTATGGTCTTAGTATAGCACAGGAGGAGGCATAATGTTTGAATGTTCTTTAAATAGATTATTAAGAAATTCTTAATTTTGGAAAGGGAGGGAAAATAAGTAAAATCACCAGCCGGAGTGTGTTCCCGGGATAATCAGCGTGAGACCGGACACCTCCGATACGGGCAAAACCGCACTCTTCCCAGAACTGGTGATAACGGTATTGTAACATTAATAAGCAAAACTGGCAAGATAAGGCAGATTTCTGGCTACCGCAAAAGCCGTTCCAGATCCAAAAGTCCCCACCCCTGCTGATTGTGGGGAAGTCCTAAATCCGTACAGGAGTCCCTGAGATGCAATTTTACATCCTTGTTGGACATGTCCGGATACTTTTCCAACAGCAGGGCGATTGAGCCGGAGACAATGGGGGTAGACATAGAAGTACCGCTTTTGATTTGATAGAGATTACAGGCATTTTTACAGCTTACCACCCGCGAGCCGGGAGCTACGATATCAGGCTTTTGGATACAGGCATATGTGGGTCCGCGGCCGGAATAGTCTACCATTCGATTCCCGGAAACCCGGACTTCTTTATAGTCGTCGGAACAGCCAACTGTGATAACTTTACGGCTGATTCCGGGGGTTGTAATGGTCATGCGTCCCGGGCCGTTGTTTCCTGCAGCAACCACGACAACCAGACCGTCATCCCAGGCGGCATTTACACCTCTGACCAGAGCAGAATTTTCTGTCATTCCTTTTCTGGAAAAGGAGCCTACAGATATATTTACAATACGGATACCGTAGTGATCTTTGTGACTGCGAATCCAGGAAAGACCGGATAACACATCAGAGGCAAACCCATTTCCTCTTTGATCCAATACTTTTACACTAATTAAGCTGCATTTGGGGGCAATCCCGCTGTACCGTCCGTCAGATGCGGTGCCGCTGCCTCCGATAATGGCGGAAATGTGGGTTCCGTGTCCGTTATCGTCGTAGAGGGCAGTTTTTCGGTTTACGAAATCCTGGAATGCAAGAATCCGGCTGTCAAAGTCCTGATGGGGAAAAATGCCGGTGTCCAGTACGGCAACGCCGATGCCGCTGCCGCTGAGTCCCTGCCGGGAAGCTTCCTGCCAGTGAATTGCAGATTTTACCTGATCCACATGGAAATACCATCCTTTTTTATTAGAATATGTAGGAAGAGAGAAGAAAGCTCTCAGAACGTGGGATTTTTATAAAATTATCTTGAAGGCCGTTTTTATATAAGGTATAATAAGAACGAAACACCGATAATTCGGCGGAATGTCTTTCTGCCTGGTTTCCATCCGGTATTCTCCGGAAGTTTCACAGAATTTAGTTATGTAACAAATCAAAATGCACAGCTTTTGCAGGGTGGGGGAAAATTACATGGAAAAAGTATCCGGCCTGTTGTAAACAGCAGAAGGGCGGTGGTTGGTTGGGCTGTATTTGACAGAAATTAATAGTTGACATTTAGGCACTGATATATTATAGTTATAAGTACAGATAGAACATTTGTTCGCATTGGAGGAAGCTATGAATAAGGATGATAAATTAAAAGCACTGGATGCCGCTTTAACTCAGATTGAAAAATCGTTTGGCAAAGGTTCGGTTATGAAGCTGGGAGAATCCGGAGCGAATATGAATATTGAAACTGTCCCAACTGGTTCGCTGAGTCTGGATATTGCCCTGGGTTTGGGGGGAGTTCCAAGAGGACGTATTGTGGAGGTCTATGGTCCTGAATCCAGTGGTAAGACTACAGTTGCTCTTCATATGGTAGCCGAAGTTCAGAAAAGGGGAGGAATTGCAGGATTTATTGATGCAGAACATGCGTTGGATCCGGTTTATGCAAAGGCAATCGGAGTTGATATTGATAATTTATACATATCACAGCCGGACAACGGAGAACAGGCGCTGGAGATTACAGAGACGATGGTGCGCTCCGGGGCAGTAGACATTGTTATTGTGGACTCGGTTGCAGCACTGGTTCCAAAGGCAGAGATTGATGGTGAGATGGGAGATTCCCATGTGGGACTTCAGGCTCGTCTGATGTCTCAGGCTCTGAGAAAACTGACAGCAGTGATCAGTAAGTCAAACTGCATTGTTATTTTTATCAACCAGCTGCGCGAAAAGGTCGGAGTGATGTTTGGCAATCCGGAGACTACCACCGGTGGACGGGCTTTGAAGTTCTATTCTTCTGTCCGTTTGGATGTGCGCCGTACAGAGACGTTAAAACAGGGCGGTGAGGCAATTGGAAGCCGTGTCAGAGTGAAAGTGGTGAAAAATAAAATTGCTCCTCCATTTAAGGAGGCAGAGTTTGATATTATGTTTGGCAAGGGTATTTCCAAAGAGGGAGATATTCTGGATCTGGCCGCTAAGGAGAACATTGTAGAAAAGAGCGGTGCCTGGTATGCATATAACAGCGCGAAGATTGGACAGGGACGTGAAAATGCCAAGATTTATCTTCAGAACAATCCGGAGATTTGCCAGGAGATTGAACAGAAAGTAAGAGAAAAATACCACCTTCAGGGAAGCGGCCATGAGGCCGGTAAGGAAGAGGACGAAAAAAAAGTACCAGAGACAGAGACTAAGAGTGATAAAGAATGAGAGAATTTCGGATACAAAGTATCACGGAGTTTGACAAAAAAAGACGCAGGATTCTCCTGGAGGGGGATCTTGCGCTTGTCTTATATCCAGGTGATATTCGGAAGTTTCAGATTGAAGAAGGGAAGGTTCTGGATGAAAAGGCATTTGCAGGTCTGATGGAACTTCTGTGTTCCAGAGCCAGGGAAAGAGCCCTTCATCTGCTGGAATTTTCCGATAAAACAGAAGCAGAACTGAGAGCCAGGCTAAAGCGGGAAGGATATCCGGATCAGGCTGTAGAGGCAGCCGTTTCCATGACACTTCGGTTTCAGTATGTAAATGATGAGGCTTACGGTTTCCGTTATGCCCAAACTCACAGCCGCAGCAAAAGCAGACGCCAGATTATGAGTACGCTTTTGCAGAAGGGAATCAGCAGGGAACTGGCAGAACAGATAGTAGAAGAACAGGATATTGATGAATCAGCGCAGATACGGTCTCTTTTAGAAAAAAAGGGATTTTGGGGCAGGGCATTAGACCGGAAAGAGTACGAAAAAGCAGTTGGAATGCTGACCAGAAGAGGGTATTCATTTGATGCAATTCAGGGGGTATTGTCAAAAATGCAGGATGATATTTGGGCAGATTGCCTGTAATTTCCCAAAACCACTGTATTACACTTGACACATTACCGAAAAACGTATAAAATTATACTGTTGTAGTTCGTACAATGAAAACTAAATAAGGAGGTGCTCCTGTGTCACCAGTAATAGCTGCATGTATAACAGGCGTAGTAGTAGCTGTTATTACCTGGATTGCGGCGACTCAATACCGCATTAAGTCTTATGAAAGCAAGATTGGAACTGCCGAAGAAAAGTCCAGGGAGATAATAGATGAAGCGTTAAAGGTAGCAGAAACCAAGAAGCGGGAAGCTCTTCTGGAAGCAAAGGAAGAGTCATTAAAGACTAAGAATGAGCTGGAAAAGGAAACAAAAGAGAGAAGAGCAGAACTTCAGCGTTATGAACGGCGAGTATTAAGCAAAGAAGAGAACGTAGAAAAGA
Source organism: uncultured Clostridium sp. (assembly GCA_900551135.1). Classification (GTDB taxonomy): domain Bacteria; phylum Bacillota; class Clostridia; order Lachnospirales; family Lachnospiraceae; genus UMGS1370. Next base: position 1,441 of record URUX01000017.1, on the reverse strand, counting down.
AAGCAGATGCCCTTGAAAAAAGGGAAGCAGGATTACTTTCCAGAGAGGAATCTTTAGGCAAGCGTTCTGCAGAAGTGGATTTACTTTACGAGAAAGGGATACAGGAACTGGAAAGAATTTCAGGCCTAACCTCCGAACAGGCAAAGGAATATCTTTTAAAATCTGTTGAAGAAGACGTAAAGCATGACACCGCAAAACTGATTAAGGAACTGGAAAACAAAGCAAAAGAAGAGGCCGATAAAAAGGCAAAGGATTATATCGTGACAGCCATTCAGAGATGTGCTGCCGATCATGTTGCAGAGACAACCGTCTCTGTTGTACAGCTTCCTAATGATGAGATGAAAGGCCGTATTATTGGTCGTGAGGGACGTAATATCCGTACCCTGGAGACCCTGACCGGCGTGGAACTGATTATTGATGATACTCCGGAAGCAGTAGTATTATCAGGATTTGATCCAATTCGAAGAGAAATAGCCCGTATTGCATTAGAGCGTTTGATTGTGGACGGACGGATTCATCCGGCCAGAATTGAAGAAATGGTTGAAAAAGCACAAAAAGAAGTAGAGACAATGATGAGGGAAGAAGGAGAAGCCGCTACTCTTGAAGTAGGAATTCATGGCATCCATCCTGAATTAGTAAAACTTCTGGGCAAGATGAAATTTAGAACCAGCTATGGACAGAACGCATTAAAGCACTCCATTGAGGTAGCGCAGCTTTCTGGTCTATTGGCAGCTGAGATGGGCTTGGATGTCCGTTTGGCAAAACGTGCCGGATTATTACATGACATTGGAAAGTCCGTTGACCATGAGATGGAAGGTTCCCACATTCGGCTGGGCGTTGATTTGTGCCGCAAGTACAAGGAATCAGCGACGGTTATTAACGCAGTGGAATCCCACCATGGCGATGTTGAACCTCAGAGTTTGATTGCCTGCATTGTTCAGGCTGCAGATACGATTTCTGCTGCACGGCCAGGCGCACGGCGCGAAACTCTGGAAACATATACCAACAGATTGAAACAGTTAGAAGATATTACCAATTCCTTTAAGGGAGTGGACAAGTCTTTTGCTATTCAGGCAGGCAGGGAAGTCCGGATTATGGTTGTTCCGGAGCAGATTAACGATGACGGCATGGTATTGCTGGCTCGTGACATCTCAAAGAGAATTGAGGACGAACTGGAATATCCAGGACAGATTAAGGTAAACGTTATCCGCGAATCAAGGGTAATTGATTACGCAAAGTAACTTCTATTAATTCTAACAATGACGAAGACGTTTGGATGCCCATACATATGGTGATGTCCAGGCGTCTTTTTGTTTTCAGCAGCGGAAAAGGAGACAATATGGCGAAAGTTGGATTTATTGGAATGGGAAATATGGGTTATGCAATTTTAAAAGGATTGCTGGCTTATATGTCTGAAAAGGAAGTGACGTTTTCAGAAGTA
>URUX01000016.1 GCA_900551135.1 uncultured Clostridium sp. | reverse complement strand
CTTCTGTATTAATTACATTCTAAAACCTTTCCTTCGGATTTCACCTGACAATAAATACCTTGGTCTTGGCTGTATCCTTCCACTACCAAGTGAATCCAAGGCTTTTGCCCTTTAAAATGTGCATCTACTGAACATATATAAAAAATCTTTACTGACTTTTATGAAAAAATTAAATATACTCTTTATCCCAGAAATACTGAGATGGAACATATCAATAAGATGTTACACTGTGGTGACCCTTCTTTCGGTGGTATTATGTACGGCTGTCTCCACTGTAGAAAGCTTAAATTTGTTCCGCTAAAGTAAAAACAGCGACTCAAATGAATCGCTGTTCTCCATATTCATAAACTTTTGTTTTCAAGGAAGACTTTTTCTAATTTTCTATCCTTACTCATTCCCGAAACGTTCCGGAAGCACATCCGCACCCAGCCATTTTCTTATCAAATGCCGGATTAAATGCGTAGAAATTCTTAGAATCCAAATGGTCGGTCACGATACGAAGGGCCTCTCCGAATCTTTGATAGTGAACCACTTCTCGCTCCCTAAGGAAACGAATCGGATCAGCTACTTCCGGATCTTTTACGACCCGAAGAATATTGTCATAAGTGACTCTGGCTTTTTGTTCGGCAGCAAGATCCTCGTTCAAGTCGGTAATCGGATCGCCTTTGGACTGGAATTCGCAGGCATTAAACGGAATGCCTCCGGCAGCCTGCGGCCATAAGCCAGTGGTATGATCAATATAGTAAGGCCCAAATCCGGATTCTTCAATTTGTTCCATAGTCAGATTTCTGGTAAGCTGGTGTACAATTGCACCAATAATTTCAAAATGTCCCAATTCTTCTGTTCCTACATCGGTCAAAATCGCCTTTCCTTCTTTATAAGGCATTGCATAACGCTGGGACAGATAACGCATTGCGGCTGCAGCCTCCCCGTCAGGACCTCCGTACTGGCTTATGATAAAGGATGCCAGTTTTGGATTGGGCTGGGAGATTTTTACTGGATACTGAAGTCTTTTTTCATATTTCCACATTATACACATCCTCCTTCCCAAGGCCAGGGATCGTCTGTCCAGGTCCAATAGTTATCTGAGTTGACACCGCTTATGGTTAATGGACCTCTCTGACGCTCATAGGCATTAACCGCCTGTTCATAACTGTGTTTGACCTGGCTGTAATAATCCAGTGCTGCTGGATCACAGGGATGCGTATCTAAAAACAGTGTTAATTCATCCAGGGTAAAACCGGTTTGGTATACTGGTGTCATCAATGGATCGGTATTAGGGTTTTTCATAATTGGCACCTCCTGGGTTCAAATGGAAGGTTTAGAACTGGAAAAATGGTTCCCTGTCTAAATCCCTGCTCCATAGAATATACATTCTGCCATTGCTGCCACGGAACATAAGCCATGGCAGCGGGATAGTTTTGTTCCAGACATCCCGGAGCCGTGCTGGTGCAGGAAGTACATGTCGGAGGCACAACAGGACCAGAACCAGACATCTGGGGTATAACTGGTCTCATTCCCGGTATCTGAGGCATAACCGGTCTAGGTTCCGGCACCGACGGCATAATTGGACAGGAACCTCCCATTGGCATATTTCCAGGTACAGAAAATGACGGCATATTTCCGCATCCGCAGGATGCTGCCTCCACTGTCTGCTGCTTAAAGACGGGTTGTGACGGAGATACTGGCTGAAAATCAGGAGCAGGAGCCCCTGGCGTTTTTCCTGCATATTCCGGTCGTCCTGCATTCATATTTTTTCTAGATGAATAACAATCCATAGAATCGCTCCTTTCAGGAAATTTCTAATATTAATCTATGACAGCTTTGAAATAAGGTGAAACGAACACTTTGTCTATCTGTCCCATATAATACAGTACAACCTGAAAAAATAAAGGAGATTAAATCATGTGTAGATGGAATAATAATTGCTGCAATTGCAGAAGATGCGGAAATACCAGATGTGGTAACTGGTGTGAAATGAATATGGTGAATCATTCCTGTGGCTGCAATACAGGAATGCCAGCTTCCCATTCCTGTCCGTGCAGACGCTGCCAGGGCATGAATACAAATTGTGACGGAGCAGCTTCCTATAATCAGGGAGTAAATGACGGCTGCCGTATGTGTTACAACAGTGGGTATGCTACCGGTTATTCGGCCGGAACTGCCCAGACTTCTCAGGCAGTCCGGTCTGCTGTACAGACAGCAGTACAAAATGCATCCCAGTGTACTGCCTCCGCCAATGGCTGTACAGAGACTGCTTCTCAAACCGACTGCTGCAATCCGGAAAAATGCCATTGTAATTGCCATTGTAATTGCCATTGTCAGTAAATTTCTTAAGATTCTCATAATCGGAGTAACAGGAAAAAGAGGCGAGAACATGATTCACAGACCATTTTATATGGAAACGCTGAAAAAAATATCGTGATGTCCCCTTAGTAAAGATATTGGCAGGAATCCGTCGATGTGGAAAATCAACCATTTTGGAAATGTTGCAGATGGATTTACAGGAGAGCGATGCTGGAGAATGTAGGTTATTTTGAACTCCTGCGCAGGGATTATCAGGTGTATATCGGAAAAAAGGCCTCCTATGATTTCTTATTTTATCATGGGAGACCTTCTAAATCTTTATTTACAGAAAATTTTTATAGACAAAAAAATAAGAACTTTTGATGATGACAATCATCAAAAATCCTTGATGTTAAAGAAAAAATCGGGGTAACAGGATTTGAACCTGCGACCTCTCGGCCCCCAGCCGAGCGCGCTACCAAGCTACGCCATACCCCGCTGTCACAACGCTAGATTAGTATAGCAAATTCTACAGAAAAAAGCAACTACTTTTTTAACAGAGACTGTCAGTTTCCTGCCAGTCTCTGTCTTTTTATTTTGCAGCAGATTTATTCTGCTTCTTATTTTCTGTTTTTAATTATGAAGGCTGTTTGCCAATATAAGCATGGATACCGCCGTCTACATACAGAATCAGACCGTTTACAAAGTTAGAAGCTTCGGAAGCCAGGAATACTGCCGGGCCGCCCAGGTCTTCTGCCTCGCCCCAACGTCCTGCTGGAGTTTTAGCAATAATAAACTGGTCAAATGGATGTCTGGAACCATCAGGCTGAATCTCACGCAGAGGAGCAGTCTGAGGAGTTGCAATGTAGCCAGGTCCAATGCCGTTGCACTGAATGTTGTACTCACCGTACTCAGATGCAATGTTTCTGGTCAGCATCTTTAAGCCGCCCTTTGCTGCTGCATATGCAGAAACGGTCTCACGGCCAAACTCAGACATCATGGAGCAGATGTTGATAATCTTTCCGCCGCCCTTCTTAATCATAGACGGGATTACTGCCTTTGCTACGATAAATGGAGCATTTAAGTCAACATCGATTACCTGACGGAAATCTGCTGCGGACATTTCGATCATTGGGATTCTCTTAATGATACCTGCATTGTTAACCAGAATATCGATTACGCCAACTTCTTTCTCAATCTGAGCTACCATTGCATTTACAGCGTCTTCGTCGCATACGTTGCAGACATAACCGTGAGCCTTGATGCCAGCTTCTTCATAAGCTGCTATGCCTTTGTCTACCAGCTCCTGCTTAATGTCGTTGAATACGATGGTTGCACCTGCTGCTGCCATAGCGCTTGCAATTGCAAAACCGATTCCGTAGGATGCGCCGGTTACTAATGCTACTTTGCCTTCCAGTGAAAATGCATTTAAGTCTTTCATTGTACCTTCTCCTTCTCTTCAAATTTGTATACAACTTACTTATCTTGTATACAAATCATAGCACATTCTCCAGGAATTTGCAATATGTTTTCTGCAAAATTTCGGACAAATTTTCAGATCGCAGCAATCCTGTCCCGCAGTTCAACCATCTTTCTGTCCAGGTCTGCCACAACGCCTGAATACTCCTTTAATTCTTCTCCAATAAGCTTGGCTTCTTTTCGTCCTCTCTTATACCGAAGCTGATGGTCCAGACACGCCCAAAAGTCCATAGCGCTGGTTCTGAGCTGCACCTCTGCATCTACCAGTTCCAGTTCTCCCTGAAAATACACTGGTACTTCTACAATTAAGTGCAGACTTCGGTAGCCGGATGTTTTCGGCATTTTCAGATAGTCTTTAATTCGTACAATTCTAAGATCCTGATGGCTTTTCAGAGCCTTTGCCACCCGATATACGTCATCCATGTAGGCACAGACTGCGCGGACACCGGCAATGTCACAGATAGCAGCCAGCGCCTTTTCATCTGCTTTTTCATATCCTTTTTTGGCCGCCTTTTTCTCAATACTTTCCCAGGTTTTCAAACGTCCTAACGTTGAGGCAATCACCGGTCTGGACAGTTCCATGGATAATTCTGCATTAATTACTTCTAATTTTGCCAGAAGTATCCGGATGGCACATTCGTATTTTGGTTTAAAAAAATCGTTCATCTTTTCACATCCTGTCACTTACTCACTATGATCAGTATATGAACCTGCTCTCTGCATCATGTGTATCTTTTCTCATACAACCTCTGTTCTGCCATCTGCCGCAGCTCTGCTTCTCCCTGCGGCAAGCCGCAAACAGCATTAAAAAATGACGGAGCAGAGAGTTTCCCTGTCCGTCACATTCTGATGCATCCTGTGTTCCTGATGCATCCTGTGTTCCTGATGCTTTTATTCCTGATTCTTTTATTCCTGATGCCTTTTTAAATATCAAACTTGCCCTCTTCCGGCTCTTCTTCAAAATAATCCCGATATTCTACGTCAATCTGGTAGCGCATCCTCTTCATACTGAAATACAGATGGTCTTTCAATACTTTTTCCATACCGGCAATATCTTTCTTTTCAATCATCTGAAACATCTCTTCGTGTTCCTTAATGATTCGCGGAAAATCGGTTTCTGTTACGAAGTCCATCATACGGAATCTGGTATAATGGAGCTGCTGTGCCTGAATAATTTCCCACAGCTTTTGTTTTTTCGTCGCCTGAAACCAGATACTGTGCATCTGTGCATCCATACGGTAAAACTTCTCCGGCTTAAAATCCGGTTCCAGAATGACTGCTTTTTGTTTGCGGATCTCGTAACGAATCCGTTCCATCTGCATAGGGCTTACAATCTCCATAAAATCTCTGAGGACCATGGTTTCTACTGCTACCCGCAAATAAATCATCTGTTTAATATTGCTTAGATTTAAAAGGGTTACAAAAATCCCCTTATAAGGCACTGTTTTTACAAATCCCTGTTCCTGCAAAAGCCGCAGGGCATCCCGTACCGGAGTTCTGGACACAGAAAAACGCTCGCAAATCTCATTCTCCCGAATTAACTGGCCTGGCTTTAACTCCAAATCCAGAATTTCTTTTTTCAATACCTCATAAACCATTTCTTCACGGTTTTTATAACTGCTTGCGTCCATATTTGCTCCTTCCAACTGCAGGTCATTTTGTATACACAGTAATGATATTACATACAAACTGTTTTGGCAAGATCAAACTTAGATTTCGGCGGTCTTTTTGGAAAAATACCGGATAATATCTTTTCTTGTTACGATTCCTATGAGATTATTCTGATCATCCACTACAGGTACAAAATTTTGATTTAATGCTTTATCAATCAAATCTTCCATTGTCGTCTCTATATGAACCGGATCGTAATCATTGCGGCGGCTGATTACCGTTACCGGTATTCTCTCTGCCTCTTTCAGGTTTAAGTTCAGCTTGTTCTTAATATCCCACAAAAGATCTCCTTCTGTAATCGTTCCTATGTATTTGCCAGAGCGGTTAATCATGGGAACGCAGGAATATCTGCGGTGCTCCATCTTTTCCATGGCCTGGCGCAGGCTGTCGTCATCATAAATATATGCAATCTCCTTTTTGGGTGTCAAAAAAAATAAAATGTTCATTTCATTCCTCCAAAGCTGTCTGTCATAAACAAAAAATCCTGTACCGTTGTTAAGTATAGCACAGGATTTCTCATTCGCCAACCGGATTGTATGGCTTCGGTTTTGTTTTCTCTGATTTCTTATTCCATAAAATCCACCGGATCCCGGGGTGTTCCCTGATGGGTCAGTTCTACATAGACACTGCTTCCTTCTACACAATAGTATTTGGTAGGTTCTGCCACATATCCAAGAATCTGGCCTTTTTCCAGATAGTCTCCGGCTTCTGCCTGTATTTCTTTTAACTGTCCGCAGGTGACGCTGTATTCATTTCCCAAATCCATCACCACATAACTGCCGATTTCTTCATTGGAACCTACTGCCGTTACTTTTCCGTCAGCCGGAACTTTCACCGGAGTGCTGACCTCTCCCTGAATGATAATTCCAGGATTGCATTTGTATTGATCCAAGGTTGGAAAATAGATGGTTGAATCCATGCTATAGTCCAGCAGTACATTTCCCTGAATCGGCCAGTCCATTCGGCTGTTTTCTGTAAAGTTTAACTGAACGGCTGCAGCGGCCGATTGTCCGGCTCCTGCTTCTGCAGCAGACTCTGCTGGAACAGATTGTGTTTCCAGATCTGCTGCCTGCTGCTCCGGCCCTGCCTCTTTTTTCGTATCTGCTTCCAGCCGGATGCGGCCTTCTTTTTCCTGTGTATCTGGCAGTTCTGCTGCCTGTACTTTGGTTTCCGACGGAACCTTTTCCTTTTCTGCTATCTCTTTCTGGGATTCTCCCATCTGCAGATAAGGAGTTTCTTCGACGTCGTTTCCTCTGTGGATGGTCATGGTTCCTGCTGCAGCTACTATAGTCAGCAGGCCCAGTACCAGCATGACAAGGACGAGTTTATCCTTGAACAGTTTATTTACTCTCTCTTTCACGTTTATCACCTCGGTAGTATTTTTACCAAACCGAAGCGACTTATTCAGGATTTACTGATATATCTTTAAAATAATACGACAAAATATCGGAAGCCATCCACCCCTCTTCCGCTTTTTGACTGGCCCCATACTGGGAAAGCCCATAACCATGGCCAATTCCGGAACAGACTCCCCGTATTTTTCCATCATATTCTTCGATAAAAAAATCAGGCGACTGGAGTCCTAAAGCATACTGAACCTCATCTCCGCTGTAAACCTGATTTCCTGCCTGTATTTTTTCTATATAACCAGCGCTGTCTCTGGAAATTATCTGAACACATTCCGGTACCATATCCGGTGTCACAGTCTCTCCCTCTGGCATCCCGCTTAAAAGGGATGCAAACTCTTCCTTTGTCCACATTTTAATCTGGAGAAATCCATCTGCCTCCACATCTCTCCGGCTGTCCGCAGAAACCAGATAGGGATGGTACGCGTCCCCATCTCTGGTCTTTCCGGAACTGGCCCTGCAAAAAAGCGGATCCAGGTAATGACAAGCCCTTCTGTGTCTTCTACCGCGGATTCTATTTTCCGATAGTATTCCACAAATTTATCTGTTCCCCACAAAGATTTTAACTGTTCTTCTTCCAAAAAATCCAAATCCAGTGCAGATTCCGGAATCTCTGATTCTCCGCCCATCTGTTTGCGGATATAGGTACGTGCTAAAATCGCCTGGGCTTTTAAAGCTTCCGGCGCAAAGTCAGCCGGTATCTGTCTGGCAACCACTCCGGATAGTCTTCTAAATCCATATATCCGCCGTTTTCCCTGTCTAAAAAAATTCTTCGCCCTGATACGCTTTCTCTTCCCATTTCATTTCCGGTAATTGCTGCTTTGCCAATTGCCAGCGTAGTAATATATGGGAATAAAAGACTGATTACAATGGCTGTCCAGATTTTTTTCTTCATGCCGCCCGCACCTTTACCCTTTTTTTCAGTCTATGCGGCAGTCACGGTAAACATTCCTTCTTTAAAATAACGACAGCTGAGTAACTTCATAATTCTTTTGATACGCATGAATAATATCGTTCATCTGATAGAGAATCCCATATTCTTCACATTTGGAAACAAATACCTGCCACAGTACCTTTGCCTGGGGACTGGCGCAGACATATCGGTTTCCATATCTCTTCCTGTATTTTTCAGACAATTTTTGTTCTGGAAAAAGATGGTCTAATTGTTCAAAGTACCACTCTCTTTGATTATCTCTTAACGTCATTCCAAAAAAGGGATAAATAAATCTGGCCCCCGCCTCTCTGGCTTTTTCTACAATTGCTGTCACGTTTTCTTTGCTGTCTTCTAACCATGGCAAAACCGGCATAAGTAAAATTCCGGCAAAAATCCCCTGGCTGGAAAGCTGTGCCAAAACTTCCAGTCTTTTGGAAGAAACCGGCGCCCCTGGCTCTAACTGTTTTGCCAGCTTATCATCTGCTGTTGTCACTGTGAATTTTACAATAACTGGCGAATGTTCCTGGATGCTGGATAATATATCGGCATCCCGCACCACCAAATCACTTTTGGTCGCAATGGCAGCTCCAAAACCAAAAGCATCCATCAGTTCCAATGCATGGCGGCTTAAAAGAAGTTCTTTCTCAAATGGATTGTAGGGATCGCTCATGGAACCGCAGCCTACTACTCCCGTCTTCACTTTTCGCCGCAAATCATCCCGTATAATCCGCAGAGCATCCTTTTTGGCTCGGACCCTGTCAAATTCTTCAATATGGTAACAGCTTGAACGGCTGTCACAGTAAATGCACCCATGACAACAGCCCTTATAAATATTCATGTTGTAATCCGTCCCAAACCACTCTCTGGATTTCGTCTTTGTAACAATGGTTTTTGCTTCTATATACTCCATCTAATTGATCGCCTCAAAAACAAGAAAGAGCAGAAAACACTTCTGCCCCTTCTCGCTTCTTTTTATTTTTCCTGATTTGTTTACAATTGCAATTTACAGTTCTACTTTCACCTTCTCTAATTTCCAGATATCGTGAACATATTCCTCAATGGTTCTGTCAGAGGTAAACTTGCCGGCGCATGCTACGTTTAAGATAGCTGCCTTTGCCCACCAGCTTTCATCTCTGTATGCCTGGTCAATCTTCTTATGCGCTTCTGCATAGGAACGGAAGTCCTTTAAGATAAAGTACCGGTCTGCCTTGTCGCTGCTCTGGGTATTTAACAGAGAGTTGTAAATCGGGCGGAACAGTTCTGGATCCTGAGGAGAATAATAACCGTTGATTAACTGCATCAGTACGCGGCGGATTTCCTGATCATTGTTGAAAATATCCATTGGATTATAGCCGCCGTTGTTCTCGTAGTTAATAACTTCATCAGAAGACATACCAAAGATAAATGCATGCTCTTCGCCTACTTCTTCTACGATCTCAACGTTTGCGCCGTCCATGGTTCCCAGTGTCAGGGCGCCGTTTAACATCAGCTTCATATTGCCGGTACCGGATGCCTCCTTGCTGGCAGTAGAAATCTGCTCGCTGACATCTGCTGCAGCAAAAATAATTTCTGCGTTGGATACTCGGTAATCCTCAATAAATACTACTTTGATCTTGCCGTTAATGGTCTTATCGTTATTTACTACATCTGCAACTGCGTTGATTAACTTAATGGTCAGCTTTGCAACCTTATAGCCGGCAGCAGCCTTTGCGCCAAAGATAAAGGTTCTCGGAACCATATCCATATTTGGATTGTCCTTTAACTGATTGTACAGATACATTACGTGAAGGATATTTAACAGCTGGCGCTTGTACTCGTGAAGACGCTTAACCTGAACATCAAAGATAGAACGTGGATTTACATCAATGCCGTTGTGTTCTTTGATATATTTTGCCAGACGGATCTTGTTCTGGTACTTAATGTTCATAAACTCCTGCTGACATTTCTCATCATCTGCATAAACAGCCAGCTTCTTGATGTGAGGCAGGTCGGTAATCCACTCGTCTCCAATCTTATCGGTCACCCAGTTTGCAAGCAGCGGGTTGCCGTGAAGCAGGAATCTTCTCTGGGTAATGCCATTGGTCTTATTGTTGAACTTCTCCGGCATCATTTCATAGAAGTCTTTTAACTCCTGGTGCTTCAAAATCTCGGTATGCAGTCTGGCAACGCCGTTTACGGAAAAGCTTCCTGCAATTGCCAGGTGAGCCATCTTTACCTGGCCATCATAAATGATTGCCATCTTGCGTACCTTTTCGTGGTTGCCAGGATAAGCAGCCTCGATCTGAGCGATAAAGCGGCGGTTAATTTCCTCAATAATCTGATAAATTCTTGGAAGCAGTCTGGAGAACAGCTCGATTGGCCATTTTTCCAGCGCCTCTGCCATAATGGTGTGGTTGGTGTATGCACAGGTCTTGGTGGTTACCTCCCATGCCTCATCCCACTCTAAACCGTAATCATCTAACAGGATTCTCATCAGTTCTGCTACTGCAACAGTTGGATGAGTGTCATTTAACTGGAATACGTTTTTCTCATAGAACTTACGGATATCGTCGTGGTGTTCCATGTACTTTGCAACTGCCTGCTGTACGCTGGCAGAAATAAAGAAGTACTGCTGGCGCAGACGAAGTTCCTTACCTGCATAGTGGTTGTCGTTTGGATATAATACCTCTACGATGGTCTTTGCCAGGTTTTCCTGCTCTACGGCCTTCTGGTAATTACCTTTGTCAAACTCGTCTAAACGGAATACTTCCATTGGCTGGGCATCCCAGACACGAAGAGTATTTACCACGTTGTTGCCATAGCCAACTACTGGCATATCGTAAGGAACTGCCATAACGGACTGATATCCTTTTTGTACGAAGTGGTTTCTCTTGCCGTCCCACTGAGACTCTACGTATCCGCCGAATTTTACTTCTGTAGCATACTCGGCTCTGCGTACCTCAAATGGGTTGCCGTTCTTTAACCAGTCGTCCGGAACTTCCTTCTGATAACCATTTTCGATTTTCTGCTTAAACATACCATAACGGTAACGGATACCGCAGCCGTATGCCGGATAACCCAGAGTTGCCAGAGAGTCTAAGAAGCATGCAGCCAGACGGCCTAAACCGCCGTTTCCAAGAGCCGCATCTGGCTCCTGGTCTTCAATGACATTTAAGTCTAAGCCTAATTCGTCTAATACTTCTTTAATTTCTTTCTGAGCGCAGATATTAATAATGTTGTTGCCCAGGGCGCGGCCCATTAAAAACTCCATAGAAAGATAGTAAACCGTCTTTACATCTTCTTTCTCATAAGTCTTGTGGGTTTCAATCCACTCGTCAATAATCACATCCTTTACAGCGTAGGAAACAGCCTGGAACATCTGCTCTTTGGTTGCCTCGTCTACTGTTTTTCTAAACAGGTTTTTTACGTTGTAAATGACCGCTTTCTTAAACGTTTCCTTGTCAAATCCCTGATTCATGAATACTTTTCCTCCTAAATCTCAGCTGGTCAGCTTTTCAACTCCCAGCATAACTTTTTCACCATTAATATTCCATTCCTTGGCGTATCCGCCCATCTGTCCCAGAGAAATGCTGTCTGCCATAACCTCTCCCTTAATCTCTTCTCCGTGACTCTTTAAAAGTTCGGCAATCTTGTCATTTTCATCCTGGAACACACGGATGTGATCCATTACCTCAAAACCGGCTTCCTTACGCATAGTCTGGATCTTGCTGACAATTTCGCGGACAAAGCCTTCTTCGATCAGTTCAGGCGTCAGATTGGTGTCTAATACTACGGTTACATAGTTATCCTTTTCTGTCACAAAGCCTTCCTTCTGAGCCATGTCAATCAGTAAATCTTCGGCTGTCAGAACCACTTCCACTCCGTCAAATTCAAAGGTCAAAGCGCCCTTTTCATTTAAGGTATCCATGGCTTCGTTGCCGTCTGCTGCAGAAAGAGCCTGACGGATTGCGCCTAACTGCTTTCCGTACTTTGGTCCTACTGTCTTTAACTGAGGCTTAAAGGTATAAGAGGTAAATGCTCTTACGTCATCTGTAAATTCTACAGCCTTTACATTTAATTCCTCTTCGATGATTTCCTGATAGAACTCAGACAATACATGGTCTGCTTTTACATACATCTTTGCAATTGGCTGACGGTTCTTAATGTTGGCAGTATTTCTGGCAGCACGTCCTAATACAACTACCTTTAATACTTCATCCATATCTGCTTCCAGAGTTTCGTCAATCCACTCTTCCTTTACTTCCGGGAAGTCGCATAAATGAATGCTTTCCGGAGCGGTCTTGTCAATGCTTCTGACCAGGTTCTGATAGATGTCTTCTGTCATAAACGGAACCATCGGCGCAGCAGCCTTTGCCATGGTAACCAGGGCTGTATAAAGAGTCATGTAGGCATTGATCTTATCCTGCTCCATTCCCTTTGCCCAGAAACGCTCGCGGCTTCTTCTGACATACCAGTTGCTCATGTCGTCTACAAACTCCTGAAGCGTTCTTGCTGCCTCCGGAATCTGATAATTATCCAGATAATTGTCTACCGCCTTTACCATGGAATTGACTTTGGAAAGCAGCCACTTATCCATAATCGGCAGTTTATCGTATTCTAATGTATATTTTGTAGCGTCAAAGTTGTCAATGTTGGCATACAGTACAAAGAACGCATAGGTATTCCACAAGGTACCCATAAACTTTCTCTGTCCTTCCATAACCGCTTTTCCGTGGAACCGGTTCGGCAGCCATGGGGCGCTGTTGATATAGAAATACCAGCGGATTGCGTCTGCTCCATAGGTCTCCAGAGCCTCAAACGGATCGACTGCATTGCCTTTGCTCTTACTCATCTTCTGACCGTTTTCATCCTGAACATGACCCAGAACAATGACGTTTTCATAAGGAGCCTTGTTAAACAGCAGAGTAGATTCTGCTAACAGAGAGTAGAACCAACCTCTGGTCTGATCCACTGCCTCAGAAATAAACTGAGCCGGGAACTGGGACTCAAACAATTCTTTATTTTCAAATGGATAATGATGCTGTGCAAACGGCATTGCGCCGGAGTCAAACCAGCAGTCAATTACCTCTGGTACACGGTGCATTTCTTTTCCACAGTCCGGACAGGTAATGGTAACCTGGTCAATAAACGGACGGTGCAGCTCTACTCCGCCTTCCGGATAGTTGCTGCTTAAGGATTTTAATTCTTCCCTGCTGCCGACAGCCATCTGTTTTCCGCATTCACACTCCCAGATGTTTAAAGGTGTTCCCCAATAACGGTTTCTGGAAATACCCCAGTCCTGAATATTTTCCAGCCAGTCTCCGAAACGTCCTTTTCCAATCGATTCCGGAATCCAGTTGATGGTGTTGTTGTTGCGGATTAAGTCATCTTTTACTGCTGTCATCTTGATAAACCAGGACTCTCTTGCATAGTAGATAAGAGGAGTTCCGCAGCGCCAGCAGTGCGGGTAGCTGTGCTCAAACTTTGGAGCTGAGTACAGTAATCCCTTTTTATCCAAATCTTCTAATACCATTGGATCTGCCTTCTTGCAGAATACGCCTGCATAAGGAGTTTCCCCGGTCATCTCGCCTTTTCCATCAACTAACTGAACAAACGGAAGGTCGTACTTACGTCCTACATTGGCGTCATCTTCACCAAACGCAGGGGCAATGTGAACTACGCCGGTACCGTCGGTTAAGGTAACGTACGTATCGCAGGTCACATAATAAGCCTTCTTGTGCTGTTTTTCGCAGATTGCTTCTGCGCAGTCAAACAGAGGCTCGTATTCTTTAAATTCCAGATCCTTGCCCTTGTAAGTTTCCAAAACCTCATAAGCCGTTTTTTCAGAATCCTTATCAGCCAGAGAACCTAATACCGTATCGCACAATGCTTCTGCCAGATAATACACATACCCGTCAGCAGCCTGTACTTTTACATAATCTTCATTTGGATTTACACACAGAGCCACATTGCTTGGAAGAGTCCATGGCGTTGTGGTCCATGCCAGAATATAGGCATCCTCGCCCTTTACTTTAAAACGCGCAATGGCAGAACGCTCTTTTACGTCCTTGTACCCCTGGGCTACCTCATGGGAGGATAACGGAGTTCCGCAGCGCGGACAGTAAGGTACAATCTTAAATCCTTTGTATAAAAGGCCTTTTTCCCAAATCTGCTTTAACGCCCACCATTCGGATTCAATATAATCATCATGGTAGGTTACATAAGGATTATCCATGTCAGCCCAGAAGCCTACGGTAGAAGAAAAGTCCTCCCACATGCCCTTGTACTTCCATACACTCTCCTTACAGTGCTCGATAAATGGCTCCAGACCGTACTGCTCGATCTGCTCTTTGCCGTCCAGTCCAAGCATTTTCTCTACTTCCAGTTCTACCGGAAGTCCATGGGTATCCCATCCTGCCTTTCTTGGAACCATATAGCCCTTCATCGTCCGGTATCTTGGAATCATATCTTTGATAACACGGGTCAGTACATGGCCGATATGAGGCTTTCCATTGGCAGTAGGCGGTCCGTCATAAAATACGTAAGGAGTTCCCTTTCTGCGGCTCTCAATGCTCTTTTCAAAGATATTCTCATCTTTCCAGAACTGTTCAATTTTTTTCTCCCGCTCTACAAAATTCATATTTGTAGATACTTTCTCATACATGGTGCTTCCTCCAATCAATTGTAATTGCTGTGCAGAAAAAGGAACTGCGGATAACATATTTTCCTATGAAATAAAAAAACTCCGTCCCCGCAAAGGGACGAAGCATACTCCGCTGTACCACCCATTTTCTGCATACTGTTATATGAGTTCCTGATAACGTAGGAAATACGGCTTAGCTTACAGCCATCCAGCTTTCAGCCAGCGACTCCGGAGTGATCTTGGGGTTCTGTCCTACTAACACCGGTCTTCCACCATCTCCGGCTCGCTTAGGCGTTTGGGCAGCCTTACTGTCTCCATCTCAGTCTTTTTTTCTTGTAGCAACCATTATTATAAAAAATCCCTCTATAAAAGTCAAGGAAAACACGGCTTTTCCGCCCATTTTATGCACTTTCCATGATTTTAGGCTGCATGTTTTGGAAGATCTGTGAAACAATAAAGATAACATTTTATCTTTTTAACCGTTTTCAGGGGGTGCAGTATGATCCTTTCCGTTCTTTCTTACCTGGTAATTCCCATTTATACCTTGATCTTTGTCGGGAAAAGCGGCTGGTTTTCCTCGAACTTTTCCGTTATCGGAAGCCTCAGTCCACAGAGAAACCTGTTTTCCGCATGGGCCATTCTTTTAATCGTCACGCTATACCCCATGCTGTTTCCTCTAATCGGACGCCTTCCCGGCTCTCCCGGACGGTTTCACGCATTCCCCAGACGAACCGTCTGTTTTATCCTGCTGAACGCGGCCCTGTTCTTTTTAACTGCAGCGGTGATCCTTCCCTACAATCCATCCCGGTTTCCTCTTCAGGCCAGGCTTCACGTTTTCTGCGCCCTGTTTGCCGGAGTTTCCCTCTTCTCCTGCCTGGTAATCCTTATCCACAGCTGCTACCGTATGCAGCCCGCCCGGTTTTCAGGTCCTCTGGCAATCCTGTGGGGTTCATTTGCCATCAGCATGGTACTGCTGTTTTGCTGCGGCATTGTAAACAGCGCACTGGAAATCCTGGTCACCATCACTGCCTGTGTACTGAGCCGTCAGATGTATCGGAAAGTTTTCGGACGATAGAAGCCTTCGGATTTCTTAAAACCGGGAACAGGTTTTGGGCTTCTTTTTGGGCAGCCTGTCCTGTAAACGAACTGTAACTGTAAAAGCAGTATCCGGAAACCTGACCGCTTTTCCGGCCTTCTTCTACCTGACGTTTTAAAATGTCATCCCGTCTCAGCCACTCCGACACTCCCGTGTTATCCTTTGTATCGGTTCCGGCCCGATAAGCCGCCAGTCCCAGATAGAGTTTTACGGTTCCCTGTTTCTTTAAATCGATCCAGGTATTCAGATTATTGGCAAATGCATAGGGGGCTTCCGTTCCCGCAGAGGTTTTGGTCTCAAATCCCCAGTAAAGCTGAGGCATAATATAATCTACGTAGCCGCCTTCTGTCATCCAGGTATCAATGTCTGCAAACAGCTTTTTATCGCTTCTCAGATTGTCTACAAATCCCTGGGGGCTGATTCCGAACACCACCTGCGGCTTCACAGATTTTACTGCCTGGTAAACTCCTGCTGCCAGCTGGTTTACGTTATCCCTTCTCCAGTCAGAAACCGAAAGGGATGTGCCGCTTTCCCGGTATTCCGGCAGATCAAACCATCTGGATGGATCTTCATTATTCAGATCCGGATAGAAATAGTCGTCAAAATGAATTCCGTCTACGTCATAGTTTGTTACAATCTCTCTTACTCCATTGATAACCAGTTCCCGTACTTCCGGAGAAGACGGATTGTAATACCATGCCCCGTCATGGCACAGCACTCTTCTGTCATTGGAGGGATCTCCGTCTTTCAGCCACTGTTTTGCCGGGGAACTGTCCGGTACTTCCTCCCATTTCATCAAATACCCGGTAATCCGGTATGGATTCAGCCATGCATGAAAGTCCAGTCCCCGGCTATGGGCTGCCTGGATCATGTATGCCAGAGGATCGTATCCCGGAGCCTTCCCGGCTGTGCCGGATGCAAACTTTGACCAGGGGTAATAGCCGGACGGATACATGGCATCGCTGTGGGAACGCACATGAACAAATACGGCATTCATTCCCCAGGATACCACATTGTCAAACATCTGGCTGACGGCTCTCTCAAATCCTGTCCGATCCTTTGGCATCTTTTCCCACTCCAGATAAGATATCCACACTCCCCTCAGTTCTTCCTCCTTCATCTGGTTCACATATGGCTGACCCGTCTCATATCCTGTAACCAGTCCAATTCCAGGTCCGGTATCCGAACCATTTCTGCTTCCTGCATAAACTGGCTGAACTGGCAGCACACCGCTAACTATGCCACTGAACACGGCTGCTCCTATTATTGCAGCAATCCATTTTTTTAAACTCAATCCTTTTTTCATCGTCTCCTCCAGGCAGTTTTTTATGTTGTTTTATTTTACCATGACTGGCTCGTGTTTCCAAATGAATTTTTCATAACTGTTCCGCCATTTTCCTTACGATTTATTGTTATTTTTTTATCAATCTATTTGTTATTTGAACTATCTATGGTATACTTAGCAGCAACTACTATTTTATTCATATCAGACTGCATCTGCTGTCATCTGACAGATACAGTTACAAGGGAGAGGGAGTTATTATGAATCAAGAAAATTTGACACTGCTGACTGATTTTTATGAATTGACTATGATGCAGGGCTACTTTAAGGAAAAGGATGCCAACGAAACCGTTATCTTTGATATGTTCTACCGCAATAATCCCTGCGGAAACGGATTTGCCATCTGCGCCGGACTGGAGCAGGTTATCGATTATATTAAAAATCTTCATTTCGCCCCGGAGGACGTAGAATATCTGCGCAGCTTAGGTATCTTTGGAGAGGATTTTCTGGAATATCTGGCAAACTTCAAATTTTCCGGCGACATTTATGCCATCCCGGAAGGAACTGTGGTTTTCCCAAGAGAACCCTTAATCAAAGTGATTGCTCCCATTATGGAAGCCCAGTTAGTTGAAACTGCTCTTTTAACCATCATCAACCACCAGAGCCTGATTGCTACCAAAACTTCCCGTATTGTCCACGCAGCTCAGGGAGACGGGGTTATGGAATTTGGTCTTCGGCGTGCCCAGGGACCGGACGCTGGCGTATACGGCGCCCGTGCTGCCATGATTGCCGGCTGCATCGGAACCTCTAACGTCCTCTGCGGAAAAATGTTTCACGTTCCCATTAAAGGAACCCATGCCCACAGTTGGATTATGAGTTTTCCGGATGAACTGACTGCATTCCGTACCTATGCAAAGCTGTACCCATCTGCCTGCATCCTGCTGGTAGACACCTACGATACCCTCAATTCCGGTGTTCCCAATGCTATTCAGGTATTTACGGAAATGCGGGAAGCCGGCATCCCAATGCCGTTTTACGGAATCCGCTTAGACAGCGGCGACCTGGCATACTTATCCAAAGAGGCTAAAAAAATGCTGGATGCCGCCGGTTTTCCTGATGCCGTTATCTCTGCATCCAATGACCTGGATGAAGAATTAATCAACAGCTTAAAGCTTCAGGGCGCTGCCATTAACTCCTGGGGCGTAGGTACCAATCTGATTACCTCAAAAGACTGCCCATCCTTTGGCGGTGTATATAAGCTGGCTGCAATCCGTGATAAAGCCACCGGAAAATTTGTTCCCAAGATCAAGCTGTCTGAAAATGTTGAAAAAATTACCAATCCGGGCGACAAGGCTATTAAGAGAATCTACAACAAAGAAAATGGCAAAATTATTGCAGACTTAATCTGCTTAACCCATGAACAGTTTGACGAAAATAATTCCCTGCTGCTGTTTGATCCGGTTCAGACCTGGAAAAAGACCCATCTGGCTCCCCACAGTTATATTATCCGTGACTTAATGGTTCCGGTATTTATCCATGGCGAATGTGTCTATGAATCTCCGTCTGTTATGGATATTCAGGCCTACTGCAAAAAAGAGCTGGAGACCCTGTGGGATGAATCCCGCCGTCTGGTAAATCCTCATAAAGTCCATGTAGATCTTTCCCATGAATTGTGGCATGTGAAAAACCAGCTGCTGGAAGCCTACCATTTTGACTAATCCCGGTTGTATGGATATTTTTTCAAAAAACTTAACCTCAGTTATATTTTTTGATTTGTCTATCCAGTATAATAAATTCAGGTACTTGTCTTAATACTAAATTAATACACAAGGAGGTTTTTTACATGAGTATGGGTAAGGCAACCAAGATCTATTCCAAAGAACATCCGGATCTTGCATTAAAAGTAACAAAGGGTCATTTTTCTTCTGACCGTTTCCACATTAATTATTACATTGATATGACTGATTTAAAGATGCGTCAGTGCAATGCAGAAGAAGTCGCAAAAGCGATTGTTCAGAAATATGTAAAGCGTGTTAATTTGTCCCCAATGATCGGTCTGGTATCAGAAGCAATCAACCAGATGGCTGATACCAACGCAACCAAGGCTCCTATTGATACCATCATCTGTATGGATGGCTGTGAAGCAATCGGCGCTTATGTTGCAAAAGAGCTTTCTGATGTAGGATTTGCTACTACAAATACTCACAAAACCACCTACATTCTGACTCCGGAGTTTGATTCTACCGGACAGATGGTTGTTCGTGAAAACATCAAGCCAATGTTAAAGGGCAAACACGTATTGGTTGTACTGGCTACTGCAATGTCCGGACATACCATTGCCAAGAGCCTTCGCTGCATCTCCTCCTATGGCGGTATCGTAGAAGGTATTTCCTGTATCTTCTCTGCTATCAGCGAGATCGAGGGTCATCCGGTAAATTCTGTATTCGATGCTTCTGACCTGGAAGGCTTTAAGTTATCCGAGCCGGATAACTGCCCAGACTGCAAGGCTGGCATAAAGCTGGATGCCATTGTAAACAGCTATGGCTATACCGTTTTAGATTAATCGGATTTCATTTAGTTTAACAAGAGCAAAAATGAGGTGAACGTCTGCTTATGAGCATGGCTTCACCTCATTTTTATGCGTTATTTTCTGCAAAACACTGCTATCAGCATGGCTGTTATATCTGCAGCCGGAACTGCGCAAAATACTGCAAAGGGAAATCCGGGAAGGATTTTTGGCAGCAGATACGTCAGCGGAACCATCAAAAAGACCGTTTTCTTAAACGTTCGTATTCTCTCCTGGTTTTAAATCCAGCACAATCAGCTGGGGTTTATTATGAATCCGGATATTAATAGAGTGGGTTCCCAGCCCTCTGCTGACTGCCATTGTTTTTCCTTTTTCTTCAAAAGTTCCGGCACACCAGGGAAGGAAAAACTGATACTGGGGAGTCATCACTCCTCCAAGCAGGGGAATCCGGATGGTTCCGCCGTGAAAATGTCCGGAAAGGGTTAAATCTGCTCCCCAGTCTGCACTTTCTTTAAAATACATGGGGGAATGGATTAACAAAATCTGAAACCTGTTTTCTGCCGCTTCTCCCAGCCTTTTTTCCAGATAGTCTTTGGGCAGCGGCTCCTGCTGCTGGAAAAACAGCTTGCGATAATATCGTTTTCCCAGATCCACCCCGCTGACTGCAATGTCTTCTCCCAGAAAAGCTGTGCTGTTTTCCAGATAAATCACTCCCAGGGCCTTTAGCTGCTCCCGATAGGTTTCATACAGACTTCCATACACGCTGCGTTCCCAGACCATCCTGTTTTCATGGTTGCCATTTCCGTAATAAACCGGATATTTGCTGGAAAGGACTTTCATAAGCGCCAGAGGAATCTCCACTCCCGGACATCCTTTGCTGACCATCATATCGCCGCCGATCAGGACTGCATCTGGTCTGGCCTCATCGACTGCCTGTATCAGCCTCTTATTATCTTCTCCGAACTCTTTATTATGGAGATCCGATAAAAAGACCAGACGCTTCCGGCTCTGTATTTTTTCTGAAGAAATAGAAATCATTTCTGAAGACAGACAGTCTTTTTCATATTCTGACCGGAGCCAGAAACCAACTCCTGCTCCGAAGGCCAAAAGCCCTGCCGCCGCTATTCCCTTTCGTTTCATAACCAATTATCCTCATTTCACACTGGTTTTCCCCTATAATTCTGTCTCAGTCCATGGAGCCAGGCACATTCTGATAAAATAACCCTGTTCATGGCTGCACACCGGACACTGGGCCGGCGCCTCAGTTCCATAATGGACATGGCCGCAGTTTAAGCACACCCAGCCTGTTTCCGTATCGGAAGTAAACAGTTTTCCTTCTTCCATTAATTTTCCAAACAGTTCAAACCTTTCCCCATGGGTTTTCTCTATCTTGGCAATCATTCGGAACGTCTGGGCAATCTGGTGAAACCCTTCCTGCTCTGCCATATCTCCAAAGGCTTTATATACCACATCATGTTCTTCCCGCTCATTGTGAGCAGCCTTTTTCAGATGTTCCAGCGTATGCTCATCCAAATCCACCGGATATCCCCCGTCAATCTCAATGGTCTCCCCATTCAAATCCTGAAGGAAGTTATAAAATATCTCTGCATGTTCCTTCTCCTGGTCTGCCGTGTACAAAAAAACCGCCTGCAGAACCGGAAGTTTCTGCTGCTTTGCCAGTTCTGCCGCAAACGTATACCGGTTTCTGGCCTGGCTTTCACCGGCAAATGCACGCATTAAATTTTTCATGGTCTGGCTGTTTTGCAATTCTGTCATGTAAGGTTCCTCCTTATAGTTTTCCTGGATTTCCCTCTTTAATATACCCGTCTTCCTGCCAAATCATTCTTTTTTATCAAAAAGTTTTCTATTTCTCTGAGTTTCTTTTTAATACCTGGCTGACTTCCTGCTGCAGCAAATCCCGGTACATGGGGAACCGTTCCCTGGGAAGCATCTTTCCCTGTCCCCACAGCTGGCACACTTCATCAAAGGTAACAAACATGGCATCCACCACTTCTTCTTTCTGAAGTTTCAGATCCTCTCTTTTTACATCCTGAACTGTCACATAGGTATCTACAAACCGATCCGGACGGACAGTGGAATGGAGCAGCCGTACTTCTCCCGGTTCCGGATGTATCCCGACTTCTTCAGACAGTTCTCTGAGAACACTGTCCAGACTGGTTTCCCCTGCCTGGGCAGAACCGCCTGTACACTCCCACCACAGTCCGAAAGTCTTATCCGGATGCCGCTGGGTAAGAAGCAGTTTTCCTTCTAAATTGATTGTCCAGATGTCAGTTACAATGTGGTACTCTCCCTCTGACATGGGTACTCCCCTTACATGGGTTTTTCCGGTTTTTCTCCGATTTCTGTCATACACATCCCACAGTTCCATAAGTCCACCAGCCTTTCCTATTTTTGCTTAAACACCGGATCAGCCGGATAGCCGCCGGTAATTTTCTGCATTGTTCTAGGTACTGCATCTTTTGAATTTTTCCAGTCTGCATCCTGATTGCGGTAGTCATATTTTTCTACAAACCAGTCAATATCCTCCTGGAGTCTGGCCAGTTCCCGTTCCATCAGACTGCACAGCATATCTTCCATTTTCTGCGCCTCTTCCGGCTTCATCTTTTCCCTGCAGCTGTTTAAAATATCGTAAAAATGGGGCAGACAAAATCCTTTGGACTGCTGGAGCAGTTCCACAAAAGAGGGCTCCGTTTTCATCAGATGAACAAAGGTGTTTTGGATTCTCTCATAAGTATCGTCTATTTTCCGGCAGATGTAGCAGCTTTCTTTTTCATTTGCTGTTCCGCCTGGAGAACCGCTCTTTTTCATCCATCCAAACAGGCTGTTTTTAGGCGGAGATGCTTTCGCACTTCCCTGTTCCACAGACTCTTTAAAATGATCCCGCAAATACTTCATTCTGGTTTTTAAAATCCAGGCATTTCCCAGATAATTGCCATAGTCGTACATCATTTTCGTATGCTTTCTGCAAAATCCGGTTTGATCCGTCTCTGCCCGGATATCGTCTTCCATATAAGAAGCCCCCAGAGCGAAACTGACGGCATCCTGCTCCAGTTTTCGCTCTAAATAGCAGCATGGACACTCGTCCCCTGCTTTCACTGCATCCATTACCTCTATGGTATATAATTTTTCCTTCATGCGCAACCCCTTCTCGTCCAGTGATTTCTTTCATCATACACGTTCGTCTGGCCGCCGTCAAGAGCAGGACAATCAGGAAGGAGAATCAAATTTTTTTCTGTCCAAAGCCCCATCCTGTTTCGCTACAATTGTAGTGCAAATGGCATCTCCGGTAATATTTACCGCCGTTCTCGTCATATCCAGGATTCGGTCAATTCCCATAATCAGACCGATGGCTTCCACCGGCAGTCCTACCGAATTAAATACCATGGACAGAGTTACCAGTCCCACGCTGGGTACTCCTGCGGTTCCAATGGAAGCCAGGGTCGCCGTTGCAATTACCGTGAGAAAATCAGCAGTTGTCAGTTCAATGTGAAAAGCCTGGGCAGCAAATACAACTGCAACTCCCTGCATAATTGCTGTCCCGTCCATATTGATGGTCGCTCCCAGCGGAATGGTAAAAGAAGATATCTTTTTAGACACTCCCATTTTCCGGTGCAGGGTATCAATAGAAAGAGGGATCGTGGCATTGGAGGTCGCCGTTGAAAAAGCAAAGGCCATAACCGGAGCAAATTTCTTTAAAAATTTAATCGGACTCAGGCCGGTAAATATTTTCAAAAAGAGCTGATATACCAGGAAACACTGTACTGCCAATGCCAGCAATACGGCTGCCATATACTTTAACAGCGGAATAAAGGCGTCCAGTCCCAGCCCTGCAAAGGTTCTGGCAATCAGGCAAAAGAC
>URUX01000015.1 GCA_900551135.1 uncultured Clostridium sp. | reverse complement strand
AAAAACTTAAGCCATCGGATTGAATTTTAGTTTCTAATATTTGATAATAAGAATAAAATGAAAAGACGAATATTACTTTATTGGGCACTCCCGCTTTTCTTTCTTGCGTCCTGTGATAGTTGGTTAGACGTGGTACCAGAAAACGATATCGCAACTATTGACACCGATTTTGAAACGTATGCGGGTGCCGATGATTGGTTGAAAAGCTGCTATTTGTTTTTGCAGGACCCCATGAACCCGTACAATAATGTTGCTTTTTGGGCGACAGACGAAATGGTGGCGGATAACTATTTCAGAAACTCGACCAATCATCCGGATGGTATTGATATTCTGAAAGGGGTGCAAAGTGTTCTTGCTCCTCTTGATGATAAATGGTATGATAAGAAATTTTCTGGTAGTACCTCCTATCGGTTTGATTATTACACGGCAATAGTGATGTGTAATCATTTCATCACTCGCGTGGATAACGTGTATAATTTGTCGGATAACGATAAAGAGTTATGGAAAGCCGAGGTGAAAGCGTTGAAAGCGTATTACTATTTTGAATTAGTACGCCGTTACGGTCCTGTTATTATTGTGCCGGAAAACCTTGACCCAAATGCAGACGTAGAATCATTGAAATACCCGCGTAGTCACGTAGATACTTGTTTCAATTATATCGTTCGCCTTTGCGATGAAGCAGCTAAAGTTTTGCCCCCAGGCAGCATGAAGGCAAGCGACCGTCGAGCTTATTTTAACAAAGAAGCCGCAATGGCTCTTAAAGTACGGACTTTGCTTTACGCGGCTTCCCCGTTATTTAACGGTAATACAGATTACGCGAATTTCGTGAATAAAAATGGAGAGCTCTTGTTCTCCGCAACAGTTGAAAAAGCGAAATGGGAACGGGCTGCCAATGCTGCCAAGGAGTTACTAGCTTTGGTGGATGAAGTTGGTGGGGTTTCATTAGTCGAGGGAAGTGTGGCAAACACGAGTTTGCAATCCAAGATGCTCGATATAGAAAACTCTGTACATACGTATAATTTTATGAATGACGAGGTTTTGTGGATGGTGAAGTATCCTATCATGGGTAGCTCGTTGTTGGGGTATGCCCTGCCTGCTTATGACGATGCTTCGAGTCATTCTTTGCAGGGGGCTTGTTTCGCTCCCACGTTGAAGATGGTAGAAATGTTCTATACAGAGAATGGTTTGCCTATCGATCAGGATTTGAGATGGGTGGGGGCAGGTAATCCTTATGCTCTTGATAAAGAAAGCGATCCTAAATACACGGATGTAGTTTCTTTTGACGAACCGGTACTGAATTTGCATCGTCGTCGCGAACCTCGTTTCTATGCCAACATTGTTGCTGATCGTTGTTATTGGCGATTGGGTTCTGCGGACGAGAACTTACATCTGGTGAAAGCTTATCAAGGGGAAGATTTCGGTTTGCAGGCAAAGCGTTTAAACGCACTAGAACCTCAGAATATTACCGGTTATTGGATGAAAAAGTGGTGTGATTCGAGAGGAAATTTGGCTGTTCACGAGGGAGAATTGCAGAGCTTCGGGACGACACCCTATCCGGTATTCCGGTTAGCCACCCCGTTATTAATAATCAGAGACATCATTTTAGGAAGCGCAATCTCTCCTGCCACTTCTGTCAGCATCAAAATTGGTCCGCATATAAATGCGCTTAAATAGGGCATAATATATTTTTTATAGCGTTTCAAACTGATTCCTCCCTTACTGCCTTAATATTCTGTCATTTGGAAATTCGTTCCAGATTGTTACTGACCCGTTGTAAGTAGCCCAGCAGATTTTCAAAATCTGTCTGGGTAAATCCATCAAACATCTCGTCTTCCACCTCATTAAAAATGGTCTCGCTGATGTCCACAATCTCCCTTCCCTTTTCCGTCAGATCAATCTGATTGTAGCGATTATCCTTTTCATCGACTGCTCTGTGGATATATCCGCCCTTTTCCAGCTTTTTCAGGGAAACCGCTATAGCCGCAGTAGATATTTTATACTGTTCTGCGATTTCTTTCTGGGATGCAT
This sequence comes from uncultured Clostridium sp., assembly GCA_900551135.1. Classification (GTDB taxonomy): domain Bacteria; phylum Bacillota; class Clostridia; order Lachnospirales; family Lachnospiraceae; genus UMGS1370. Next base: position 21,374 of record URUX01000015.1, on the reverse strand, counting down.
TGGGGTGATGGGCTACATACATTAAAATCTGGTGCTGGCTCCGGTAAACGCCTGTTTTACTGAAGCGGTGCTCCAAAATGGTACGATGCAGTCTGACAATTTCCATATACTTCCAGACACATGCATGACCGGAAATTTCATTCTTTCCACCTCCCGGGAACTTGCAAGGGGTTGTCATAATTGCCTCCTTATAGTTATCGTCTAAATAATTAATTAGTTAACCGTCAAGTATTATAATTCTGTTTTTCCAAAAATTCAAGCTGAAAATTATGAAATTTTTGTGAGAGAATATCTCCCCAGTTCAAACGGATTAACCCATGTCGGATTGGTTTTGATATATGCCAAAAATCCGGAAGGATTTCCAAAACAATTGGATTCCTTCCGGATTTTTCTATGTATAGGATTTGCTTAACATCTCTTAAATCTGCAGATTTCCTTCCATGCCAATATAATCAACGGTCATGGTTCTGCCATCTTTCATTTCCAGCATAACCGGACCGTAGCCGCCGCAGTTCTCCGGATCCGTATAAGTAATCTTCCGGATGCTGAAAATCTCATCTTCAGTAAAATCTTCAAAACTTTCTCTGGTAATTACCTGGCTGATAAATACAAATGGTTCATATGCGTACAGCTGGCTTCTGGACGCTTCTGCCGCAATAACCAGACTGTTCCGGCTGTCCGGATTGGTATCTTTGCTGGCAATCAGCTTCAGATTTTCCCAACCGGCAAATATAGTCATTGCCATCTGCTTTTCTCTGCCCTGGGAGTCGTGTCCTTTTAAGACAATGGCTCTGGCTCCGTCTTCTTCCAGTTCTTTTACTTCTGTGTCTCCAGTATCCGGGAAGCCGTAAGAGCCGAATGTAATGGTCAGGCCGCCCCGGAACGTGCGGAATTTATCTGCCCGCACAAGGCCCTCTGCCACTGGGAAATCTGCCAGGTTCATGCAATGCATCCAATGGCACTCTTCTTCATTGTCATAGTGAAAGAAATTTCTTCTGTACAGCACGCCGTCTTTGCTTCCATGCCACAACAGGGCGTTTGGACGTTTGGTGGTACCGAAGGTTTCATCATGGACCAGATACATCTGGGATTCATAACGCCCTCCCAGACTTGCTTCCCATGGATATTTGGTGTTATAGCTTAATTTTGCATAACAGCACAAGCCGTTGTCGTCATCTCTCTTACGGATAACCTTGCCGGTACGAAGCTCTGTGGTTCCATTGTCCTTGTGATTTGCCATACAAAGGCCAGGGCCGTTTAATACGGTTTCTGCCGTCTCTCCTTCTTTCATCTGATCCCAGACGCCGTTTTCCTCTTTGGCAGTCCAGAATGGATGATCTTCCGGAAGATGGAGGCACATAAACGCTTTTGCCAGCCAGAAGGGACTTTCCGCACAGCTGTAGCTCTGTACCAGCGGCAGGAAAGACTTATAAAAGCCCAGAGTCGGCACTCCCTCATACATTAAATCGTCTCTTCCTAAAAACTGCACCAGAGCGCCGGAAGAAATTCTTCTGGCAAGACCTGGATTGGCTGTATGATTCTTTAAAAACAGGTTGCCGTCAAAACTGGAGGTCGCTGCATTGCGGTAAATATTACTTCTTCCCCACATATTCACCCAGCCGTCTTCATCAAACATCTGGGGATAGGTTTCCATCAGCTTGTTGGAATTTTTCTCAAACTGCTCTGCCAGATAAGGCTCATTTTCATAGCCGTACCACTGGCACCAGATAGGAGCGTATACCTGAAAAGCCCATGCAGAATAGTAATCCATGCCATGGCCGTCCCGATACCAGCCGTCTCCGGTATAATAATTTAAAACTACCTGGGCGTGGTGGCGCATGATTCCCTTATCAATGGGATAGCCATTCATATGCAGGAAAGCCAGATCCAGCATGTTAAACAGACGCCAGTTCTGAGGCACTGTATTTTTGTGGGCATACGGGGTCAGGAATGCTGCAATTACATCCTGTTCCTCTTTGGTATAAGTGTCCCAGATTTCTTCCTTGCACATCCACAGACAAATTACCAGGGCACAGGTTTCTACTGTCTGCTGATAGGTGTTGAGAGTCTCTTTGGGCTCTTCGGTTTCTACCATCTCATCATAGCCCAGCACATAGTTTGGATCTCCGGGAGTACAGGCTCTTAACACCTGTTTTTTATAATACTCTCTCAAAGGCATCCCTGCGATTACCACATCTTTTTCAATGTGAATCAGGGGCGCTGCCAGAAAGAAACTTCTGGCAAGTCCCTCAAAAATCTCCGCCTGAACCTTCCAGGCGGGAGTATGGGCATTGGGATAGGTAATCTCTGTCTCATAACGGGGCATAATTACCGGATCTTCTATCGATTTAATATGCTGAAAAATTCCTTCCAGCATATATTTATCTGCATCAATCCAGTGTTTTCTGGTAAGTCCGGTATAAGGGCTTAACTGATAATCCAAATCTTTTGGCTCAAATTTCATGTTTTTCCTCCATTACCAGTAAATCTTCCAGTCCGGTGTCAGGACTCTGTGAAGTGCTTCCATATAGAAATAATCGCCCCAGATGACACACTCGTCTACTCCTTCCGGAGTACAGGTATTGTAAGGGGTTTTCTTGGAATACGTTCCATGAAGCAGCTGGCCGCTGCTGGTTCTGCTGTCTGTTACCGCATAGTGATCAATCATTGCCTTGATTAATTTCTTTGCAATTGAAGTATAATACGCTGCATCCTCTTTTTCCATATATTTGCTCATTTCCAGCATGCCGCAGGCGGCAATTACAGCGGAAGAGGAATCTCTCGGTTCTTCATCGCCTTCCCCAAAGGTCAGATCCCAATATGGACACAGATCAGAAGGAAGGTGTTCTAAGAAATATCTGGTTACCCGCTTGAAATAATCAATATACTCGCTTCTGCCGGTATAGCGGTAGCCTACTGCCGTACCATATACCCCCCAGGCCTGTCCTCTGGCCCATGCAGAACCGTCTTTGTATCCCTGACAGGTAGCACCGTGATCCGGTTCTCCAGTCTCCGGATTCATAAAAAAGGTGTGCCAGGTCGAATCATCCTCGCGGATTACGTTGGCTAACGCTGTATGGATATGCTTTTCTGCAATCTCTCTGTATTTTTCATCACCGGTTTCTTCGGTAGCCCAGTAAAGCAAAGGCAGGTTTAACAGACAGTCTATAATAAACCGGTAATTATCCTTTGCTCCCATGGTTCCCCATGCCTGGATAAATTCTCCCACCGGCTGGAACCGGCTGAGCAGCTGATCCGCAGCTTTCAGCGCTGCTTCTTTTCCTTCCTCTGAACCAGTTAACTTATAAGCTGCTACACAAGACGGGCTGTAAAGAAATCCCATGTCATGGTGATCGACCTCTACGTGATTGACAATTCTTTCCATAAAAGAAGCAACTTCTGCATCTCCTGCTTTCCGGAATGCCTCTTTCTGCTCTGCGTTCTCCGCATTTTCATAAGCCAGCCAGATCTCTCCAGTCGGTAGTCCAGTTTACATTTTCTCCTGGTTTATAAAAATTGTCAAAACTGCATGCACCCGGAAATTTGTCTGTAAATTCCGGCAGATTTTTCTCCACCTGAGAGACAGCAAACTCCATTGCCTTGCGCATTTCCTTTTCCTCTGCTTCCGGATAGTCTGCAAGATCTTCCATTTTGATCCATTTGCTCATTGGTCTTTCCCCCTGTATTCAGATTATTTTCTTTAATCTACCACAAGATCCCGTCATTTTACATGTGTATTTTTCGATATTTCCTGTTATTTTTTACTCTCTTTTGTAAAAAACTTTTCAAAAAGGGCTTTTTTTCCTATTACAAACGTACAGAATGCGCCTACCAGTTCTGCTGCCGGAAATGACAGCCAGATTCCCTCCAGACCTATGGCTGCAGACAGTCCAAATGCAAACAGCGGAACAAATACTAATTGACGCAGAAACGTAATCAAAAGAGAATATACGCCCTGTCCAAAGGCCTCAAATGTTCCGGATAACACAATTGCAAATGCAGAAAATACAAAGCTGACACTAATGATCTTCAAAGCAGATACACCCATGGCAATCATGGCTTCATCCTGACTGAACACGTTCATAATCGGTCTGCCAAATCCGATAAACAAAAGCATTCCCACTACCATAATTGCTCCTACTACATTCAGGGACGCTTTCATAACCTGTTTAATCCGGTCTTTGTTGCCGGCTCCATAGTTATAGCTGACAATTGGACGCATTCCCTGAATCAAACCGGATGCAGGCATGTTGACAAAACTCTGCAGTTTAAAGTACACGCCAAATACGGCCACCGCTGTCTGGGAAAACTGCATGAGAAGCCCATTTAAAATGCCTACCAGGGTAGATGGAACTGCCGTTACAACCGCCGAAGGAATTGCTATCAGATACAGTTCCTTCACCTTTCCCCAGGAAAAATGGAAGTTTTTCCAGTCTGCTTTTACAGGAAGCCTGCTTTTTTTCATCCAGATCACCGACAGCAGGCAGGCGCTCATCTGACCAATAATCGTAGCCACTGCAGCTCCCTGTACTCCCATAGCCGGGATTCCAAAATATCCAAAGATGAACACAGGGTCTAACACAATATTAATTACTGCCCCTGCCGCCTGAAGCATCATGGGAACTACCATATTGCCTACTGCCTGGAAAACCTTCTCAATGGCAATGTGGAAGATGCTTCCAAATGCCAGACAGATTACAATCTGGCAATACTGGGTTCCCCACTGGATTACCTGGGGATCTGTGGTAAACATCCGGATAAACGGCCCTGTAAAAAACAGACCCAGAATCACAAAAAACAGGGAGTGTACTCCTGCCAGAACCAGCCCATGGGAAACACTGGAGTTGGCATCTGCAATCTTCTGCGCTCCCAGATTTCTGGCAATACTGGCATTCATACCTACGCCCAGGCCTACTGCCAGGGCAAGTACCAGATTCTGCATGGGAAATGCCAGGGAAACGGCAGTCAGGGCGCTTTCTCCCAGTCTGGCGACAAAAATACTGTCCACGACATTATAAAGAGACTGGATCAGCATGGAAATCATTGGCGGCAAAGCCATGGTAATCAGCAAAGGGTAAACTCTTCTGGTTCCCATAGGATTGGTTTCTGCATGATTATTCATATTCATTTTATCTCCTTTCTTTCATCCGCTCTGTACGATCCTGTTTTTCCAAAACGTTCGGAATAGACGGACAACAGAAAAAAGGCTGTAGTTTTTACCATTTAAATCAGAAACGGTATAAATCTATAGCCTTTTAATAAGCGGTTTTATGTTGTTTTTCTTCATTTTCGCTTAAGAATTCTATCATTCCTTTTGTAAAATGTCAAGTCTGTATATCCTGCCTGTCCGAAAACTTTCCCCAGACCGTCTTTCAATTTTACCAAATATTCCCACTTTTAAAATGTATACAATATGCATCAAGCACCTACACACATTTTCCTCTCTATGAGTAGAAAATAACGTAAGATTTTTGTAAAAAATACACTAATTTTAGTTTTTTTTCACAAATACACTACCTACTTCTCGGCTTTTGTGGTACAATTTATATATTAGTATTTATACATATCAGGGAGGAAATAAAATGGCAAAAGAAATGATTGCAATGCTTCTTGCCGGCGGCCAGGGTTCCCGTCTTTATGCATTAACCCAGAAGCTGGCAAAACCTGCAGTTCCTTTCGGCGGAAAATATCGTATTATCGATTTCCCATTATCGAACTGTGTAAACTCCGGTATTGATACCGTAGGTATCCTTACCCAGTATCAGCCTCTGGTTTTAAACGAATATATCGGCAACGGACAGCCCTGGGATCTGGATCGCCTTTACGGCGGCGTTCATGTGCTTCCGCCTTACCAGCAGGCAAGCGGATCCGACTGGTACAAGGGTACTGCTAATGCAATTTATCAAAATATCTCATTTATTGAACGTTATAATCCACAGTATGTAATTATCCTTTCCGGCGACCAGATCTGCAAGCAGGATTACAGCGATTTCTTAAGATTCCACAAAGAGAAAAATGCAGAGTTTTCCGTAGCAGTTATGGAAGTTCCGTGGGACGAAGCTTCCCGTTTCGGCCTGATGGTTGCAGATGAAAACGATAAAATTACCGAATTCCAGGAAAAACCGAAGAATCCGAAGTCCAATCTGGCTTCCATGGGTATCTATATCTTTAACTGGGATATTTTAAAGAAATACTTAATTGAGGACGAGGCAGATCCAAACTCTGAAAATGACTTTGGCAACAACATTATCCCCAATCTGTTAAAGGATGGCCGCAGCATGTACGCTTACCACTTTAACGGATACTGGAAAGACGTTGGAACCATTCCGTCTCTCTGGGAAGCAAACATGGAAGTTCTGGATCCAGAGAACAGCGGTATCAACCTGTTTGACGACGACTGGAAGATCTACAGCCGCAACAGCGGTATGACCGGCCACCGGATTATCGGGGATGCCGTTGTAGAAAACTCCATGATTACCGACGGCTGCCGCATTGAAGGTAATGTAAAGCATTCCATCCTGTTTGCAGGCGTTAATGTAGAACCCGGCGCTGAAGTTGAAGATGCGGTTATTATGGGCGGCACTACCATTAAGGCCGGTGCTGTAGTAAAACACTGTATCATTGCTGAAAATGTTGTCATTGGCGAAAACGCCGTAGTCGGCGCTATGCCTTCCGGAGATGAAAAGGGCGTTGCAACCGTAGGTGCAGGAGTCTATGTAGGCGATAATGCCAAGATTGGTCCGAATGCAATGGTAAATGATAATGTAAAGGGTGGTGAAGAACAATGGTAAAATCCAATGCAAATGCTCTGGGTATTATTTTCCCAAACAGTTATGACAGTCTGGTACCGGAACTGGTAAGCGAACGTCTGATGGCATCGATTCCGTTTGCTGGCCGTTACCGTATGGTAGACTTTATTTTATCCAGTATGGTCAACTGCGGCATTGATAATATTTCAATTATTGTCCGCAAAAACTACCACTCTCTCATGGATCATCTTGGTTCCGGCCGTGCATGGGATCTGGTTCGCAAAAACGGCGGACTGAATATCGTTCCTCCATTTGCTGAAAAAACCGTTAAGGTTTTCAATGGCCGTGTAGAGGCGCTGGCAAGTATTCTGGACTTCTTAATGGACCAGAAAGAGAAATACGTGGTAATGTCTGATGCCAACATCGCAGTCAACTTTGACTTCAGCGATATGCTGAAAGCCCATATTGACAGCGGCGCAGATGTGACCGTTGCTTATAAGAAAGAAGCGCTTCCAAGAAGTGCTGTAGAAAGCAAAAATGTTCACCAGGATTTATACTACACCCTGGATATTGAAGACGGACAGGTAAAAGAACTGAATATCAACGAAAAAGTGGATGGTATTCAGAACTACTCCATGAATATCTACATCATTGAACGGGAACTTCTGATTGAGCAGATCCGCAATGCATACGTTCATGGATATATTTACTATGAGAGAGATATTTTAGCTCCTCAGATTGACAAATTAAATGTACAGGCTTACGAGTTTACCGGATATACCGCCCGCATCTGCGATATGAAGGCTTACTTCGATGAGAATATGAAGCTGCTGGACGGCGACAATCTGGACGCTTTATTTAACCCAAGCCCGATTTATACCAAAATTCGTGATGACAACCCAACCCGCTACATTGCAGGTGCAAAAGCGAAAAATATTATGGCTGCTGACGGCTGCATAATCGAAGGCGAAGTTGAAAACAGCATCCTGTTCCGCGGCGTTAAGATTGCCAAAGGTGCAAAGGTTAAAAACTGCGTTCTCATGCAGGATACCGTAATCGAGGAAGGCGCAAAGGTTGAGTACCTGATTACAGACAAGAATGTTACCATTACTGCCGGCAAAGATGTAAAAGGTTCCGATACTTATCCATTCTATGTGTTTAAGCATCAGATAATCTAAGTCTTGCAGCAAAGCAGGGGATGACCCTGATATAACAGGAGGGTATCACTCCGTCATCAAATTTGATGGCTGGGCGATACCCTCGCTTTATATACCGGAACCGTTCCGTTTTTTCCTATGTTCCGTTTTTTCCTATTTCATCCGTGCCCAATAGTCTCTGGTCTCCTGTACTACCACTCCGTTCAGGCATAACAGTGCTACCAGATTTGGCAGCGCCATCAACGCATTAAAAATATCTGCAATCGTCCATACTGCTTCAACCGTCATAAAAGGTCCGATAAAAATTGCCAGAATATAAAGCATCCGGTACGTATATACTGCTTTTCTGTTTCCGCCAGACAGATATTCCAGACATCTCTCGCCGTAATAATTCCATCCAATAATCGTTGTAAAGGCAAAAAATACCAGGCAAATCATCAGCATGAACGAACTGAACTGAGCCGGAAACGGAAGGCCTGTCTGAAATGCATTGGTGGTAACGGCAACCCCTTCCAGACCTAACGTATGAGAGCCAGTCAGTACGATACACAGTCCTGTCATCGTACAGACTACAATCGTATCAATAAAGGTTCCTGTCATGGACACCAGCCCCTGCCTTGCCGGTTCACTGGTCTGTGCTGCGGCAGCTGCAATAGGAGCGCTTCCCAGACCGGCTTCATTTGAAAAAATACCTCTGGCAATTCCCTTCTGCATAGACAGCAGAATCGTTCCCAGCACGCCGCCGGCCACAGCCCGGAGTCCAAAGGCACTTTCCAGAATTTCTGCAAATGCTGCCGGGATTTTTTCTGCATTCAGAATTAAAATACACAGGCAGGATGCCACATAAAATACAGCCATAAACGGGACAATAATTTCGGAAACACGGGCGATCCGCCGGATTCCTCCCAGCACGACCATGGCAACGCAAACCGTCAGGATCATACCCGTAATGATGACAGCAACGCTGTATTCCCGTCCAAACAGCGACATGACATGTTCTTTATTTTTATCAAAAAAATCTCCGGCTGCTGAAGTAATTCCATTGACCTGAGTAAAGGTTCCAATACCCAGAAGTCCCACTCCGGCGCCAAAGAATGCGAAAATTTTGCCCAGCCAGCGAAACTGTCTTCCCATACCATTTTCAATATAATAAAACGGTCCGCCTAATACATGGCCATCCTCGCCGATTACACGGTATTTAATGGCCAGTACACCTTCCGCATATTTTGTAGCCATGCCAAAAAGGGCGGCAATCCACATCCAGAACAATGCCCCTGCCCCGCCTGACACAATGGCGGTAGCCACACCTACAATATTACCGGTGCCTATGGTTGCCGACAAAGCGGTACAAAGAGCCGCAAAGCTGCTTACCTCGCCATGGCCGTCCTCTTCATTTTGAAACATGTACCGACAGGCCGTTCCCAGTCTTCGAAACTGCACTCCCCGCAGGCGCAGGGTCAGAAATACTCCTGTAGCCAATATCAGGACAATCAAGGGGATCCCCCATACAAAATCGTCCACTGCCTTCAGAAACCTGCTGATAGATTCTAACATTTTTTCACACTTTCTCCCTTACCGGGCCTTCTATTTTTGAAAGCTCTTTTCTCGCAAAAAAAAGGAAGTATTTCTGCCCGCAGTACGGATAGAAAAACTCCCTCAGAAGAGTGTGGATAGACCAGTGCCTCCGGCACATACCGCTCTGTCCTTTTGCCTGAGAGATTGGCAGTTTTTTCATCATAACTGCCGTACACCTTCGGCGCTCTTTCACGAGACTCTCCAGAGTTTGCTTCACTTGGTATCCTACACGAATTTTTTCCAAAATGCAACTAAATCTTTTGTAATTTCAGCAATTTTCTCATTTACCTCTCTTGCTTCCGCATCCGTTTTTCCTGATACATATTTTCATCTGCAATATGCATCAGCAGATGGTAGTCCTTTCCATCCATTGGATAAAAGGCGTATCCCAGTGAAAATTCAATATTTCCCTCTATCTCCTGCTGTCCCGGCCGGAACTTCTGTCCCCTCCTTGATTTCAGAGTTTCCACCGCTTCTTCGACTTCCTGGTAAGAGGAGTAGTGATATAAGAAGGCAGCAAATTCATCTCCTCCAAGTCTTGCATAAACGGATTTTTCTCCCAGGGACTCCCGAATAATCTCTGCGATTTTCTTTAAATATTCATCCCCTGTCTGATGTCCGTAAATATCGTTAACTTTCTTTAATCCATCTGTATCCAGCATAACCATCATGCCGTATCCTATCTGTTCCGGATCAGCAAACAGTTCTTCCAGCCTCTCATTAAATCCTCTCCGGTTATACAGATTCGTAAGTGCATCCCGTTTGCTCTGTTCTCTCAGCAGATTAATTTCTCCCCACCACAAAGAAACGTCTGTTACATAATATGTAATGCTTTGTTCATCTGTAATTTTTTCTATACGAAGATAAACCATCGTTTCATTTCTGTTATACTGGTAAATCGAATCCTTCCTGTCACACCTGGTCTTTATTTCCTCCAGTTTGTTCCTTACCGTCTGGATAAATTCTTCCGTAAAAGCATTCTCTGTATTCTCCATTCCAAGAATTGCCAGCAGCCGTTCATTCATAAATGATTTTTTATAAAACGTGTTGTACTCCAGAATACCAATCGGAAGATGTCCTTTATCAATGACGCAAGACAGTTTGTTCCAATTCAGGCGAATGCTCTGCATCAGCTGGTTAATATAGAAAATCAATTCATCAAACTCCGTGATTCTGGTCTGAAGTTCAATGTTTTCCAGTTTTCCATCTTCTATTTTCTTCAGTTCTTCCACTATCGCCATCAGGTTGTTCGATAATTTTCTCTCCACATACCAGGTAATTAAACTGATAACAATCACGGCTACCACGCAAATATATATCAGCATCATCCCTGTGGACACAATCGTTTCTTTTACCAGATACTCCGAATGGTACGTTCGAACCAGCATGTATTTCCCATAATTCTGCCTGTAAACACAGTACCATTTTCCATTCATATGGTAACGAAACTCTTCTGCTGTTCTATCTCCGTTATAGTCTGCCTGCTTCCCGCTTACGTTTTCTCCTATCAGCCGTTCTTCTGTAGAAGCAATAATTTCCCAGGTGTCCCGATCTACAATATGCAGATATCCTCTTAAATCCATAGGAAGAGACTTCAGCAATTTGGACATGCTGCGTTCTTCCATCTCTTTTAACAGTCTTCTGGGTTCCATGCCAATCTGTACGATTCTCCAGCCATACTGCTGCATACTGCATTTCCTTTCCTTCAGCTGTATTGGGCGTAATATTCTGGCAGAGTTTCATAGAACGATCCTCCAGCATTGGAAGAAAGAACTCCATCTGTTCTCCAGAATGAAAGGTGTATCCATAGTATTCCGGATGGGTTCCGAAATAGATTTCCCCCTCCGGCGTAAAAAAATGAAGTTCATCCACATCCAGTTTCTCAGCCAGTTCCCTGGTAAGTGCAAAATCACTGGTAATAAGAGGATAATGTTCTACAAAATATGCCGCCATCTCAGCAGATCGGATACATTTCTCCGAAAACTCATCCACAGCCTGCGCTGAATCATGCTCGTTCATTTCAATCAGCTGCCTTAACTGGGCAAACACTTCATAAGAACTTTCTCTTTGACTTCGATGCTGAAAATATAGCTGAATCGCAATATTTACCGGAAGAAGTAACACAATCAAAACCATTACCATAATTTTAGCCATTCTTGGCAAGGTTTGTTTTATACTGTTCTGCTTCATACTGATTCCTCACCTTTTAAAATCAAATCGCTGACAGCAGAAAAAGAGAGCGTCTGCACACAATGTTCTGTATTCCAAAAGGCAGTCCGTGCGGCGCTCCCTTATGACCATTTTTATATTCAAATTGTTAACATGGCCGTTTTCTTATATTCTCTGCTCCATCCACCGGATTGCATCTCCGATTACTTCATCTCTGCAGTATTCATTAAATATTTCATGGAACAGATTTCCATATATCTTCATCTGCTTATCCTCTGAAGCTGCATTTTTAAAGAATTGGAAGGTATCTTCCACTCCTACCAGCCCGTCTTTTTCCCCATGAAGCATCAGTACCGGATAGGAAAATTCCATTTCTTTTTCTTTAAACCAGTCCAGTCCCTGGCAGATTGCATAGCACAGTCCTGTAGTAAATGTCTGCGTATTATATGGATCTTTCCCATACCAGTCTACTACTTCCGCTACGGAACAAACTCCGCCGCCCAGCTGGTTTGGAAGCTTGGTATGGGGATCCAGACCCTTTTCCACGTTTCGGATCAGACCAATCGTATCATGGGTCAAAGCGCCGCTGGTAATGATTCCCCGAAGTTTTTTATCCGGATATTTTACCCCATACAAGGATACGGTAAAGCCGCCCATACTGTGACCTATTAAAAATACCGGCACATCCGGATTTTCAGAAACGGCCATATCCACTACCATATTGGTATCGTCTAACAGTTCATTAAAATCTGTGTAGTATGTTCTCTCTCCCTCCGAACGGCCGTGTCCCCGATGGTCAAAACGGTACGTGGCAATTCCGGCCTGATGAAACAGTCCTGCCAGATAATCATACCGCCCCTGGTGTTCACATAATCCATGGACAATGACTGCCGCTGCCCTCCGGTTTTCCGGAATCTCTTTGTTTAAATACAGTTTTGTGCCGTCAAACGATGAAAACAGTTCTCCCATAGATAACTCCTCCTTTTTGTTTATGATATAACCCCTTGCTGCTTTTATTATAAATCCTGTCTCCATTCCGAGTCAAATTAATTTTGTTATTATAGCAGATTTTCTGCGGCTTAACTGTGATAATGATCATAGACATTTTTATGGTTTTGTGTTAGAGTTAAACAACTAATTTTTCTTGGAAAGGAGTTTTTATGGGTTTTCAAATTGAAGCAAATATTTCTGCCCTTACTGTATTTTTTCAGGGACTGATCAGTTTTCTGTCTCCCTGTGTTCTCCCCCTTCTTCCTCTTTATCTGGGGTATCTTTCTACCGGAGCAAAAACCGTAGATGAAAATGGACAGCCGCATTACCGCCAGGGCAAAGTCTTACTGAACACTCTGTTTTTTGTACTGGGAATCAGCTTTGCTTTTTTTCTCCTGGGAATGGGCGCCAATGCATTAGGCCACTTTTTTTCTGATTATCAGATATGGATTTCCAGAATCGGCGGCATACTGATTATCCTGTTTGGCCTCTTTCAGTTAGGCGTATTCCGTCTGGGATTCATGTCTTCTGAAAAACGGTTTTCCCTGCGTTTTGACAAGCTGGGAACCGGGCCTTTTTCCGCCCTTCTTCTTGGCTTTACCTTTAGTTTTTCCTGGACTCCATGCGTTGGACCGGCATTAGCCACTGTCCTTTTGATGGCAACCAGTTCCGGCAGTACTGCCATGGCATTTCTGCTGATTGGAGTATATACGGCAGGTTTCTGTATTCCATTTTTACTGGTAGGCCTGTTTACCGCCAGACTCCTGGAATTCTTTAAAAAGAACCGGAACGTAGTAGCCTATACCACAAAAATCGGTGGAATTTTAATGATTGTAATGGGTGTCCTGATGCTGACAGGGTGGCTCAATGGCGTCAGTTCCAGCCTGGCCGGAACTCCGGCCGCGCCTCCAGCCACAGAGGCTGTCACAGAAAGCAGCCAGCCCGCAAGCGAAGAAGATCCAGAGGTTTCTTCTGATTCCGTTTCTGCCTCCGCTGATCCTTCCCAGGACACAGCAGAAGATGGCGGTCAAACCAAAGAACTTCCTGATGCTCCTGATTTTACCCTTGTGGATCAAAACGGGGTTTCCCACTCTCTTTCTGATTACAAAGGCAAAACCATCTTTTTAAATTTCTGGGCTACCTGGTGTCCTCCCTGCAAAGCAGAAATGCCGGAAATTCAGTCCCTTTATGAGGACTGGGAAGAAAATACCGGTGATTTAATCGTCCTTGGAGTAGCTGGCCCTAATTCCGGTCAGGAAGGCGACATTGCTCACATTACCAGTTTTTTAGATAACAACGGTTACACCTTCCCTGTACTGATGGACGAAACCGGCGCTCTCTTCTATCAGTTTGGAATTACCGCCTTCCCCACCACTTTCATGATAACGGAAGACGGCAAAGTCTTTGGCTATGTATCCGGCGGAATCAACCGGGAAATCATGGATAATATTGTGGAACAGACCATGAACCGTTCCATAGCAGAATAATGTTTTGGCCGGATGTCTACTCTTCTGACATCCGGCTTTTTTCCAGTATCCGGCTTATCTGCGGAAACGGTTCCACGCTGCGTTTTAAAATCCCCTGAATACAGGCGATAAGGATTCCGTAATTTGTCATCGGCACATTTTGATCCTGCGCGCAGCCCGTCCGGTATTTCATCTCTTTTTCTCCCAGCATACAGCCGCCGCAATGGACAACGAGACGATACTTTCGCAAATCTTCCGGAAACTCCTGTCCGGAAGTAAATTCAAAGCAGGGCTCTTTTCCAGTATACTGCCGTATCCAGTTCGGAAGCTTTACTGTTCCAATATCCCCGCATTGGCGGTGATGGGTACATCCTTCGCTGATTAAAATCCGATCTCCATCCTGAATCTGTTCCAAAGCCTTTACTCCCAAAACTGCAGACTCCAGATTCCCTTTGTACCTGGCAAAAAGAATCGAAAACGACGTCAGCAAAATGTCCTTTGGGGTGATGTCTGCCACCTGTTTAAAAACCTGACTGTCCGTAACTACCAGCTTCGGCTTTTTCCCAATCTCTTTTAAAGTCTGCTGCAGCTGATTATCCTGTACTGTTAAAGCCATGGCTCCGGAATCCAGAATATCCCGTATGGTTTGCTGCTGAGGCAGAATTAAACGGCCCTTTGGGGCTGCTTTGTCAATCGGGATTACCAGAATTACAAGATCAGACGGATTGATTAAATCGCTGACCAGCGGCTTTTTTATATTATTTTCCTTTGCCAGATACGCCAGTTTTTCTTTTAATTCCCCAATTCCTTTTCCAGTTTTGGCACTGATAAAAAGCAGATGTGCCGAATCCGGCAATTCTCGTTTCAGATTCTCTGCAAATATTCTCTTCTCATCCGAATCTTTCCATAAATCTGCTTTATTTACTGCCACGATATATGGGATCTGCTTTTTTTCTATTTTCTCCAAAAGCTTCTTATCCTCTTCCCCCAAGCCTGTAGTCCCGTCTACAACCAGCACTGCCGCATCCGTCTTATTTAAAATCTGGAGGCTTTTTTTAATCCGGAGACTTCCCAGTTCCCCTTCATCATCAATCCCAGCCGTATCCATCATAAGGACTGGCCCCAGCGGAAGCAGTTCCATAGATTTATACACCGGATCGGTAGTAGTTCCTTTTATATCCGAAACTACTGCCAGATCCTGTCCAATTACCGCATTCATAACACTGGACTTTCCAGCATTTCTCATTCCAAAAAAGCCAATATGTATCCGTTCTCCTGCTGGTGTCTGGTTTAATCCCATAGGCTTAACCCCTTTCTGCACAATGGCCGCTTGTTCCTCTTATTAAAACCGGAAATCCCGATTTCCTTTTTCAATTTCTGCCAGTCTCTCTTTTACGATTTCCCGTACTTTTTCTTTCGGGATGGACTGGATTTCTCTTTGAATCAGCGCTTCTCCCTTGATTCTGGTGTCTTCGGAAGCATAGTCCATTAAGTATTCTTTCAACGTCATCAAGGCATTTGGCAGACAGCAGTTTTGAATCTGTCCGGATTTACACAAAGACATGAACCGATCTCCTGTACGGCCTTCCCGATAGCAGGCTGTACAAAAACTGGGGATGTAATCCATGCCCATCAGCCAGTTGACTACCTGGTCAAGTGACCTCTTATCACTAACGTCAAACTGCTCTGAACACTCTTCCTCCGGCTCTTCTTCTGCGTAGCCTCCTACGCTGGTTCTGGAACCTCCTGAAATCTGGGAAATCCCCAGATGCAGTACCCTCTCCCTGCATTTCTGGCTCTCTCTGGTAGAGATAATCATGCCGGTATAAGGGACTGCAATGCGGATGCAAGCCACAATTTTCGCAAAGGTATCGTCATCAATTCCGTTGTCAAATACATCCGGATCAATGTCATCTGCCCGCCTGATTCTGGGAACGCTGATGGTATGGGGGCCGACTCCATAAACAGCTTCCAGATGTTCGGCATGCATCAGAAGTCCGGCAAATTCATAGCGGTACAATTCCAAGCCAAACAATACTCCGCAGCCAACATCATCAATACCGCCTTCCATGGCTCTGTCCATGGCCTCTGTATGGTAATTGTAATCATGCTTCGGCCCTGTTGGATGAAGCTTTAAATAGCTTTCTTTGTGATAGGTTTCCTGAAATAAAATATATGTGCCGATTCCGGCCTCTTTTAATTTCCGGTAATTTTCCACAGTTGTTGCGGCAATATTGACGTTTACCCTCCGGATTGCGCCGTTTTTGTGCTTAATGCTGTAAATGGTTTTTATACTTTCCAATACGTATTCAATGGGGCTGTTTACAGGGTCTTCTCCCGTCTCCAAAGCCAGCCGTTTATGTCCCATATCCTGTAACGCAATTACCTCTTTCCGGATTTCCTCCTGAGTCAGTTTCTTTCTGGCAATGTGCCTGTTTTTTGCATGGTATGGACAGTAAACGCAGCCGTTTACACAGTAATTTGACAGATACAGCGGTGCGAACATCACAATACGGTTTCCATAAAAATCCTTTTTAATCTGCTCTGCCAGGGCATAGATCTCCTGGTTTTTATCCTCCAGATCGCAGTCTAACAAAACGGCTGCCTCTCTGTGGCTTAACCCTTTTCTCTTTCTGGCTTTCTCTAAAATCTCATCAATCAGCGCCCTGTTATGCTTATTATTCTGGGCATACTCCAGAGTTTCCAGGATTTCCTCATGGTTGATAAATTCGTCTGCAATTTTTGATTTTGGATTGTACATAACGTTTCCTTTCTACCTCAGGTCAGAAATACTTTCCTTTCAGGTTGGTTTTTTTGTTTGTTTATTATAGTTTTTTATAGTCTCCGCGGTCAGTGACAACCGTATATCCCAAAGCGCTTACTGACTTTTTTAAGTCCTCTAAGTGCTCGGCGGCTTCCTTTCCCGTGCAGATTTTGTTGTCATAAAGCAGGTACTTTCCCCTCACCTGCTCCGGTGATAAATTCGGCATCACCACATTGGCTCCTGCTAAAATTCCGGCCTCTCTTCCTCCCTCGGAGACAGTCCCCAAAGCTGTAGTAGCCGGAAGGAGAACCGATGGCAGCATCAGCCGGATTAAACTCAATAAATACAGGGTCAGTTCTACGCTGCCCGACGGTTCCTTTGCGAAAGGAGTCTGGCAGTGGGGAATAAACGGGCCGATTCCTGCCATCTCAGGCTTTAATTCCTGCAAAAATTCCATATCGTCAATCAGCGTTTCCACTGTCTGCCCAGGAGAACCCACCATAAATCCGGCCCCTGTCTGATACCCCAGTTTTTTCAGCGAAAACAGACAGTCTTTCCGTTTTTCCAGGCTTAATTCCGGCGGATGAAGTCTCTGATAATGACTGTGATTGGCTGTCTCGTGGCGAAGCAGATACCGGTCTGATCCGGCTTCTTTAAATAATCGATAGCTTTCTTCGGTTTTCTCTCCAATGGAAAGAGTAACCGCACAGTCCGGCCAGTTTTCCTTAATGGATTTCACAATATCTGCTATCCGTTTATCTGTAAAATAACTGTCCTCTCCACCCTGAAGTACAAAGGTGCGAAATCCCGATTCATATCCTGTACTGCAGCATTCCAGAATCTCTTTTTTTGTAAGGCGGTATCGTACTGCGTTTCCATTGCCTCTTCGGATTCCGCAATAATAACAGTCATTTTTACAGTAATTGGTAAATTCAATCAAGCCTCTGATATACACGGTTTTTCCGTAAATCTGATCCCTTACGTTTGACGCGCGTCTGGCTGCATACCGAAGGGTTTCGTCCTCTTCTTTCCAGCCCTTCAGAAGCTGCCGCCATTCTTTCCGCTCTAACTGGTGTTCGGCAGCCAGCTTATCAATGAGTTCCTTCATCCTTTGTCCCCTTTTCTCCAGCTTTGGAGTAAAGCGCTTTGGAACTGACTCCTGGAAGCCGCCCCAGCTTTCCGGAAAGAGCGCTGATGGCATCCATTGGAGCGTCTACTACAACGCTGATAATATGAATCTGTTTCTTTTCATATGGCAGCCCCATCCGGCCAATAATGTATTGTCCATATTGGGAAAGCAGAGCATTGACTGCTTCTGCCTGGTTCCTGTCATCAATAATAATTCCAATAACGGCAATTCTTCTTTCCTTTTGCTCCATTTCCGCCTCCTTGTTCTGTGAAATCAAAAAAGCAGACCTGAAAAGGCCTGCAGCATTGGCAAAATGATATACGTTCCCCTTGGCCTTTCCGTCAGAATCTCTTTCGGTCAGTTTTTTGTTCTTACAGTTTTTATTCTTACACTTCCTTCTCGTTACGGCAAGATACCTTGCGGTGCTGAGTTGGATACTTTTTATACGTTTATTCTAGTCAAAAGGAAAATCAAAGTCAAGATTATCTGGAAAAGATTGCATTTTTCTTCCAACCATAGTAGCATCACAGTAAGACACATCATATCCTTGTGCAAGGAGGTTTTATATGAACACCCGCTTTATTCAGGAAGTACAGTTTTTATGGGAACGGTTAGATCCTGACAGCTATGTCCGTGCTATCCCCTCTCTTTCCAGTCAGACATGCTTAACCTTTGATCATAATATTACCTTTTTTTGCGGAGAAAACGGAATGGGAAAATCTACTCTCCTGGAGGCCATCGCCATTGCCTACGGCTTTAATCCAGAGGGCGGAACCCCCAATTACCGTTTTTCCACCTATGCGTCTCATTCTGACCTCAATCAGGCCATTCTTCTGAAAAAAGGCCCAAAGCGGCCCCAAAACAGCTACTTTCTTCGTGCTGAAACCTTTTATAACGTAGCTACAAAAGCAGAAGAATATCGAGACGGCGATCGCATAGAATCCTACTACCGGCGATTTGGCGGAAAAAGCTTCCACCAGCAGTCTCATGGCGAAAGCTTTTTATCCCTGATGCAGGGCACGTTTACCGGCCAGGGGCTCTACCTCTTAGATGAGCCGGAAGCCGCCCTGTCTCCCCAGCGTCAGCTGACCCTTTTAATCGAAATCCACCGCCTTGCCAGCTTAGGGGCTCAGTTTATCATTGCCAGCCACTCTCCTATTTTGCTGGGAATCCCAGACGCTGCCCTTTTATCCTTTACCTCTGACTCCATATCCCCCTGTTCCTATGAAGAAACGGAAAGCTATCAGGTTACAGAAATGTTTATTAATGAACGGGAATACTTCTTAAAAAAGCTGCTGTCAGATTGATTCTTCTGCTTTTACAGGGGAAGTTTCATATCATTTGGAATGGGACACACGTAGGTTTCACCGTTCATCATTTCATCAAATTCTTCTTTTGCCTTTTTTCTAAGCTGAGGATCTTCTGCCAGACGGACGCCTGCAGCTGCCAGAGTTTTGGCCGCATAAATCATCCCTTTGAACCCAATTGAGCCCCCTGCCGCAGAAGCAATCTGCCAGCTGTGGCCAGGAGCTCCCAGACAGACAGTGGCAAAGGTTGCCATACCTGTAGGAACAATATGAGCCACATCTCCCACATCTGTAGACGCATATGTAACCCCTTTTTCTACTGGAAGTACCCCTGTAAAAAGCTGGGTATCCGGATCTAATTTTAATCTCTTAACAATAGCCTGTCTCTGACTTTCCACTGGTGCATTCATAGATTTTGCCCACTGGATTTCCTCTGGAGTCCACTGCTCCTGACCAATTTCTTTCATGGTCTGGTACATCAGATTGGATAATGTTTCATTGCCAACCATCGGATAGCAACCGCCCATATATTCAATTTCCAGCGAGGTTTCCGTCATCATGGCAGCCCCCTTTGCCGCCTTTACCAGTCTGTCGTAAACCTGATCCACTACTTTTCTGTCCAGCGCTCTGACGTAATACCACACTCCTGCTTTATCCGGAACAATATTCGGCGCTCCGCCGCCGTTTATGATAGAATAATGAAGGCGAACCTGAGGACTGACGTGCTCTCTCATAAACTCGGCTGCCATATTTAGTAACTGAACTGCATCCAATGCACTCCGTCCATTCCACGGATCTTCTGCTGCATGAGAAGTTAAGCCTTTGTAATAAAACTTTACTCCGCTGCAGGCGCTGAACACAGAAATCGGCGCCTGGTTTACCTTCTCAGGATGCCAGGTCAGAGCCACATCCAGATCAAAAAAGCATCCGCCTCTGGCCATAAACGGTTTTCCGCATAGTAATTCTTCTCCTGGACAACCATAAAAAACTACGGTTCCAGAGAGACCTTTTTCTTCCATCTCTGCCTTCATTCCTATGGCTCCGCCTACTGCTGCAGCTCCCAGCAGGTTATGTCCGCATCCATGTCCAAAACCGCCTTCTTCCACCGGTTCCTTGTGATCACAAGCTTTCTGGCTCAAACCTGGAAGCGCATCATATTCTCCCAAAAATCCAATGACCGGATGGCCGCTTCCCCACTGTGCACGGATAGCGGTAGGTACGCCGCCTGCTCCTGTTTCTACAGAAAAACCGGCATTTTTTAAGACTTCCGCTGTCTTCTCACAGGCAATTTTCTCCTGAAATCCTTCCTCTGGATTCTCCCAGATTGTTTTGGCTAAGTTTTCTAAAACGCTTCTATACTCTTCCACTTTCCGGACTGCTCTGCCGCCGCTTTTTTGCAATTTCTCCATGAATTTCCTTCCTTTCTCTTTTCTCTCTATCATACCTCAATTTTCTTTATCCGAAAACCTGCTTTTTTTGCATCCATTTCGGAACAGTTACATTTTTTCTTTTTTGTGATACAATAATCAGGTTCCTGTCAACATTACCAGACTTTTTCATATAAACATATGTAAGGATAATTGCTATGAATCAAAATCTTACCCGTGGAAATATTACCAAAACCATTTTCCTGTTTGCCCTGCCAATGATGGCCGGCAATCTTTTACAACAATTTTATAACATCACAGACACATTTATTGTAGGGAAATTTTTAGGCAAAGATGCCCTGGCAGCAGTGGGATCTGCCTATACGTTAATGACGTTTTTAACCTCTATTCTTCTGGGCCTCAGTATGTGAAACGGCGTATTTGTTTCCATCTGTTTTGGTAAAAAAGAAGAAGGCCGGTTAAAAACCGGAACCTTCTTATCATTCCTTTTTATTGCCGCAATTACGGTAATTATGAATATTCTCGTTTTTGCCAGAATGGATTTTCTCCTGGTATTCTTAAATATTCCTATGGAAATCCATGACCTGATGAGAGAATATCTGTGGTACATTTTCTGGGGGCTGGGAGCAGTCTTTTTGTATAACTACTTTACCGCCCTGCTCCGATCCGTCGGTAATTCC
>URUX01000014.1 GCA_900551135.1 uncultured Clostridium sp. | reverse complement strand
TCCCTGTTGCCGGAATTGGCAATCAGGAAATCCAGTGCTTTCTTTCCTACTTCATAACTCATAAGAGCACGGCGGCCGTGGTACTCACCTTCTTCTGCAAAGCAGTAGCGGCAGGCCAGGTTGCAGTCGTGGGCAATATGAAGGCACAATGCCTTTACTACCGTTTTACGTTTTTTAAAGTCTGCAACATACTCTTTATAAATGTCCTCAGTAAAAAGCTGTTCCTTATCAATCAGTTCCTGGACGTCTTCCAGAACTTCTCCAATTTCTTCTTCCGGATAGGTACCGGACAGACGTTGTTTTACCAGTTCAACTGCTTCTTCCGGCAGCTTTTCCGGTTTTTCC
Source organism: uncultured Clostridium sp. (assembly GCA_900551135.1). Classification (GTDB taxonomy): domain Bacteria; phylum Bacillota; class Clostridia; order Lachnospirales; family Lachnospiraceae; genus UMGS1370. The sequence goes on along the minus strand of URUX01000014.1, from coordinate 23,815 downwards.
ATGTCGGCAATTTTTGCTTCCTCTGACAGGATCTTCACTGCATCATAAAATACCGGATCAACAGAATGAACAGAACCGCTGTTGACATCCATAATGATGTAGTAGCCATTGTTAATATATTGATGAATCACTGAATATTCTCCTTATCTAATCTGTTCCTTCCCTTTAACAGACAGAACTAGGCAGACACGAAAATACCCCCTACAATCCGAGAAGACCGTAGGGGTTTCTTGTCTGCCTCTTCCTTGTCCTGACTGATGGGCTCAATCTGCCTGCGCCAGCCTTTGTAAAATTAGCGGTTGCTGTTCTCGCAAGCCTGGTTTCCTACTGTACAAGAGGTTTTGCAAGCGGACTGGCAGGAAGTCTGGCATTCGCCGCATCCGCCCTTCTTCATGGACTCCTTTAAGGTGTTTGCATTTAAAGTCTTAACGTGCTTCATCCCAAGTTCCTCCTATCTTAATGATTTGAATGTAACAGTTCAGACGGCGGAAAACCGGTGCAAAACCATGCTTATAAGCAAGCTTAACGCCTGTTTTTGCGTTGACTTTCTCATTGAATGGATATTCAATGCTTCTTGACCGGTCTTTCAGGTCAGGAAGATACGCCGCCTTGATCCGTTCCATTTGAACAATATACATAATTTCTCTGCGATTATATCACATATAACCAGGCTTTTGCAAGTATATCTTGTACCCCGGCAGAATATATTAAATCAAATCTTTTTCCATAGAATTGAGGTTTCTTATGTCCAACGGATTTTTCAAACCCCTTCTCCGTTCCCTGCTGTTTTCTTACATCGCTACTGCCATTCTGTTATCTGCTCTGGCGTTCGGCCTGTATAAACTGCGGCTTCGGCCAGCCCAGGTCAGCGCAGCAGTCAACATCATTTATGCCCTTACCTGCTTTTTCGGCGGCTTTCTGGCTGGAAAAGCCCTCCGGCAGCGCCGCTTTTTCTGGGGACTTTTAACTGGCCTGGCCTATTTTCTGGTACTATTTTTCATGTCCGCCGCCTTAGGCAAAGGGATTCCTGCAGATACCAGTCAGATTCTCACTGTACTGGGGATTTGTGCGGCAGCCGGCACCATCGGCGGAATGGCAAGTTAAGACAGGAACGCAAAAAGCGCGCCGGGGATATCCCTGGCGCGTCTCTGCCTTTTATTCGCTTTTTTCTTGTTCTCCCGGCTGTTCCAGACGGTAAATATGAATTTTTTCAATCCTGTTCTTGTCCATCTTTTCTACTACAAAGCGCAGGCCTTCATGCTCTACGCTCTCGCCTTCCTCCGGCAGGTGATCCAGCAGTCCGATTACCAGTCCGCCAATCGAATCATAGTCTTCCGACTCTAATTCCAGCCCCAGCTGATCATTTAAGTCGTCCAGCTTCATGGCTCCTTCTACAATATACTCATTAGGACTGATTTTTGTCAGGTTGTCCTCTTCGTCCCCGTCATATTCATCCCGAATCTCTCCTACGATTTCCTCCAGCATATCCTCCAGGGTAATTAAACCTGCCGTAGCACCGTACTCATCCAGTACGATTACAATGTTGTTGGAGGTCTTTCGCATCTCTACCATCAGTTCCGCAACCTTTTTAAACTCATAGGTATACAATGGCTGACGCAGATAATTGCGGATGTTAAAGCAGGCCTTATCTTCTTCTGTCAGAAGCAGAAGATCCTTCATGTTGATGATGCCGATTACATTGTCTGTCGTTTCCTCATATACCGGAATACGGGTAAACCGGTCTTCCCTGAAAATCTCAATCAATTCATCATATGTGGCTTCTACATCGGTAAATGACATATTGATTCTTGGCACCATAATGTCTTTTGCCAGAGAATCCCCAAAATCGAATACATTGGTAATCATTTTTTTCTCTTCTGTCTCAATAACGCCTTCCTCATGGCTGACTTCTACAATTGTACGCAGCTCGTCTTCTGTAATGGATTCCTGCTTTTTATTGGGATCCATTTTCAGCAGACGCAACACGCCGTAAGACATTTTGTTGATCACAAAAATAACCGGTGTCAGTACCGTCATCAGCCAGTAAATTATTCTTGCATTTTTTAAAGCAATGGAATCTGCTGAAAGAGTTGCCATGGTTTTCGGTGTAATCTCACCAAAAATCAGAATCAGGAGAGTAAGTACGCCAGTGGCCAATCCTACCACCCTGCTGCCCCATAAATCCGTTACCAGCGTAGTCACCATGGAGGACGCATATAAATTCACAATGTTATTGCCAATGAGGATTGCAGAAAGCATCTTGCCCTGATCTTCAATCACCTTATTGACATACACAGCGGCTTTAGAGCCTGATTCTTCAAGGGTACGCATCCGGATTCGGTTGACTGTAGTCAGCGCTGTCTCTGTAGATGAGAAAAATCCAGATAAAATTAATAGAATTAGAATTATGATACCTTGTATCACGACGTCAGACGACGGGTCCAAAAAAAATCACTCCTTCTTTGTTTTTAGTAGTGATTTTACAATATTTCTTCAGTTCTGTCAATATAAGGCAAAATGGCTGACAGGACAGCAGTTCCGTTCTCCCTGCCTGTCAGCCGTTCTGCTTTTTAGTTTCCTCTTTTTCCTGCTGCTTCCTTTACCCACTGGACTGCTTCCGCCAGCAGAGCCAGGGCCATGCCTGCAAATACAAACAAATCGCCCAGATTAAAGATTACTTTTTTCAGGCCTTTTACATTGAAACTAAAGTAATCCACCACATATCCTCTCTTGTACCGGTCAATAATATTGCTTAACGCTCCTCCTACGGTCAGGGAAAACGCCGTTTTTTCTGCCAGATGTCCCTTTTTTCCCATCAGATAAGCCAGCGCCCCAAATACAGCGGAAGCCGCTGCTACCGGCACCATTCTGGAACCTCCGGCTTTTCTTTTAAAAAACCAAATGGGAAGCCGGAATTATGGCTTTTATGAAGAATAATCTTTCCCCCGCTTCCTTCCAGATCCCTGGGGAATTCCTCGTTTTTCCGTTCTTCTATCAGTTCTTTTAAGCATAAATCCAGACATGCCAGCACCGCGATCAAACCGATCCAAACCATCTTGGCCACCTTCCTTTCTGATACCACTATTTTACTATGTATGCAGGCGTTCGTCCAGTGAATGTTTTTTCCCGGAATGCCATATAATATAGAAAAATCTGCCGGAGGACTTTATGGCTAACTGCACCGTTGACGTTACATCGGAACAATACACAGACTTTATTTACCGTATTGGAAGTGAAGGCTGGCTGGCCGCAGAACCCGATACCATGCCCGTATGCTCAGATTACGCCTTTCCAGGTTATTCGATTATCTATCTTCCTTCTGAGCATACTTTGCCCATTTCCCTTGAAAAATATCCCTACTATTCCATCCCCAAGCTTTTTACCCTGTTAGACACATCTGCTCTGGAATCTTCCGGAATTTTTCCTGTATTTAATCAGCCGTCTCTGGGGCAAAAAGGCCGGGGAACTCTGTTGGGATTTATCGATACCGGCATTGATTATCGAAGCCCGGTCTTTCAGAAAAAAGACGGCAGTACCCGCATTTTGGGAATCTGGGATCAGACCCTTCCCAGGCCTTTAAACGTCTCTTCCAGCCCGGAAACCATCATTTCTGATTCCGATGCCTTTGACTTTCTCCAGTATGGCATCCATTTTGGAGAAAAACAGATTAACGAGGCTCTGGCTTCCTCTGATCCCCTGTCTGTCGTGCCTTCCAGGGATACTCTGGGACACGGCACCTTTTTAGCCGGAGTTGCTGCCGGAAGCCCTCTGGCCGCTCAGGATTTTATAGGGGCCGCACCGGAAGCGTCGCTGGCTGCAGTCAAATTAAAGCCGGCCAAAAACTATCTTCGGGAATTTTTCTGTATCTCGGAAAAAGCCCATGCGTATCAGGAAAATGACATTATTCTGGGTATCCGTTACCTTTCTGAAGTCGCCCGTTTTTACAAAATGCCCCTGGTCATCTGCCTTGGTCTTGGCACCAATCTGGGAAGCCACGGCGGAACCTCTCCTTTAAGTTTGTCTCTGACCAGCATCACCCAGTCCATTGGAGCCTGTACCGTGATTGCAGCAGGCAACGAAAGCGGCCTGGGCCACCATTATGTCGGTTCTGTCCCCAGCGCCTCCGAACCTGACGAAGTGGAAATCCGAGTAGCAGAAGAGGAGAATGGCTTTGTGACAGAACTTTGGGCCTCTACTCCTGAGACCTATACGGTCGGTTTTGTTTCTCCCAGCGGGGAAGTCATCAGCCGGATTCCTCTGACCTTAAGCAGCAATGCCACGATTTCTTTTTTATTAGAACCTACTGTCATCTCCGTCAGCTACCGCCCTCATGAATTAAGTTCTGGAAAACAGCTGGTATTTATGCGTTTTCTGGATCCCTCTCCCGGCATCTGGCGAATCCAGGTATACAGCAGCCTTTTACTGGACGGCGACTACCATATGTGGCTTCCGGCAGAGACTTTTATCTCTCCCAATACCGTATTTCTGCGTCCCAATCCTTCTACCACCATTACCTCTCCTGCCAATACTCCCCAGCCTCTGACTATTGGAGCCTATAACCACGAAGCCGGCAACATCTATATTCATTCTGGCAGAGGGTATACCATTGACGGACGGATTAAACCGGACATTGCCGCTCCGGGAGTAGAAGTCTACGGCCCCGGGGTCATTCCGGATGCTGCTTACCAGGCTGAGTCTGTCAATAATTCCGCTGAAAATCTTCCTGAAGTTCCCATGATTCGAAAAACCGGTACTTCTGTGGCTGCCGCCATTACTGCAGGTGCGGCCGCCAATCTGCTGTCCTGGGGAATTGTTGAAGGCAATGACCCTTCCATGAGCGAAGCAGCTATCCGTTCCTATCTGGTCCGAGGCGCTTCCCGGAGCCGCGCTTTTACGTATCCCAATCAGAAATGGGGATACGGTACGCTGAATCTCTACAATACCTTTCTGCAGCTGCGGGAATAACGGGATTTTCATAACAAATCCCGCCCACAGACGTTTCCCTGTACAAAAAAACAGACAGCATCCATTCCTGGTAATACTGTCTGGCTCAAAACTCATTTTCTTAAAACAATCTTAACCCTTCCGGTTACCCTCTCATCTGAACCAGCGGTCCTCCGTGCTTTTCCAGATAAGGTCTCGTAATGACAACAGAACCGATATTGGGGTCTTTTGGAATTTCATACATAATATCCAGCATAAATTCTTCCAGAATGGCCCTGAGGGCACGGGCTCCGGTCTTTCTCTTAATGGCTTCCTCCGCAATCCAGGAAAGCGCCTCATCTTCAAAGACCAGCTTCACCTCATCCATGGCAAGCAGTTTTTCATACTGTTTTAAAATTGCATTTTTCGGCTCTTTTAAAATGCGAACCAGCATATCTTCCGTCAGGCTCTTAAGGGTAACGGTAACCGGCAGACGGCCTAAAAACTCAGGAATCATGCCGAAAGCCCGCAAATCGTCATTGGTTACATATTTTAAAATATCGCTTTCATTTTCAAATTCATCCTTTAACGCACTGTTAAATCCAATGGATGATTTCTTTGTCAGGCGCTCTTTGATAATGTTTTCCAGTTCCGGAAACGCACCGCCGCAGATAAATAAAATATTGTCTGTATTCACAGTAGCTGTGGGCGTCATGGCATTTTTCTGATTCGCTCCTACCGGCACTTCTACTACGCTGCCTTCTAACAGCTTTAACAGTTCCTGCTGTACGGATTCACCGCTGACATCACGCTGTGTCGTCTCTTTTTTCTTGGCAATCTTATCAATCTCATCGATAAAAATGATTCCTCTCTCTGCCCGCTCCACATCATTATCTGCTGCAGCTAAAAGCTTGGAAACCACGCTTTCAATGTCATCGCCAATGTAACCGGCTTCCGTCAGAGAAGTGGCGTCTGCTATTGCCAACGGCACATCCAGAAGTCTGGCAAGTGTCTTTACCAGATAGGTTTTTCCGCTTCCAGTCGGCCCAATCATTAAAATATTGGATTTTTCAATGGTAACTCCGTCTTCCTTCGCCTCTTTGCGCCAGTCCACGAGAGCCCGTTTGTAGTGATTGTAAACCGCAACAGACATCACTTTTTTGGCCTGTTCCTGACCGACTACATACTGGTCTAACTGTGATTTAATCTGATGGGGCGCCGGGATGTCCTTCATCGTAAGGGTTTTGGTCTTACCTGTTTTTTTCTTAATCTTCTGCTTCTGGGGAATCTCCATATTTTCCGGCTGCACCGGCATAAAATCATTAAAATTCAGGTTCATATACGGCATATTGGAAATCTTTGAAAAATCCATGCCGTTGTTTTTCAGAGAATCAAAAGCTTTCTGCATACAGTCATTGCACAGGCACAAATTGCCTGGCATGGTAATCATGGAGCCGGCCTTACTCTCAGGGCGGCGGCACATATAGCAAATCTTCTCGTACCGATCTTCTTTTTCTGATGTCTGATCCTGTTTATTTTCGTTTTTATCCTGGCTATTTTCTAATTCGTCTTTTTCTTTGTTGTCCAACTCTGCTCTCCTTTTCTTACTGGTATCAACCACTGTACAGAGGCCCTTTCCCAAACCGCTGTTTCAGTCACTATTTTTATCTATAGTTATACTAGTATATTATAAGGTATTTTCGTCACAGAAACAAGTAATGGCCATAAATTTTACTAATTTTATTAAGATTTAATAAATAAAAGAACAGCAGGAGAAAGACGTTCCGGTCAGACCCGGCTCTAAATCCTGCTGTTTTTATCGAATGGAGTTTATCTCCAAAATCCTCTCTGATTCTGCGGTTCAGCCTGCGGCTGTTCTTCTTCCTTCGGCTTGCTTCCCAGAACAATGTCTACCTGTTTCTCCACATACTGGCCATTTTCCAGACGCATTACTGTCATGGCAACGGTTGTTCCGCTTTCATAATAAGTCAGCATATTCTTTAATTCTTCCATGGTACGGATGGACTGATTATCGATTTTAACAATAATATCTTTTTCCTGAAGATCGGACTGGCTGGCAGCTCCGCCTTCTACTACCTTGTATACAAATACGCCTTCCGGCATGCCGTACAAAGATGCATCCCGCTGACTGACATCTGTACCCTGAATACCCAAATAGCCCTGTTTTTCTGCATCTACTGTAATTCTGGTTTTCTGGTTCATCAGGTCTTTGATAATATCCTGAGCCTCAGAAACCGGGATGGCATAACCAACGCCTTCTACAGAAGTTGCGGAGGTTTTTGCCTCATTAATTCCGATTACCTCTCCTTTCATATTTACCAGAGCGCCGCCGCTGTTGCCAGGGTTAATGGCCGCATCAGTCTGAATCACATTTTTGGTAGAGCCGCTTTCATCGGTCTGAATCTTTCTGTCTACTGCACTGATATAACCTACTGTCGTAGTCTGTCCATATCCCAGCGCATTGCCAATTGCAATCACTCCCTGTCCCATCTTCAGTTCTTCTGAATTGCCCAGTACAGCCGGTTTGATTTTGCTCTTGGTATCATCTGGTATCTGATCCAGCGGAACTGCAATGACAGCCAAATCCGCTGCAGAGTCTGTTCCTTTTACTGCTGCGTCTACAGAAGTTCCGTCAATAAATGTTGCCTTAATTTCCTTGGAGTCTTCAATTACATGGTTGTTGGTCACAATCAGCAGTTCTGTATCATTCTCTCCTACAATAATGCCGCTGCCGCTGCTTGGCACTTCGTAGGTCTGATTACCGTAAAACCAGTTCTGGGTAGTATACAAAACGGTATTGTCAATGGATACCATAGATGGCATTACATCTTCTACAATTTGTGAAACATCCATAACCACTGCGCCGGAATTTTCTGCGGTCTGAGCCTGCTGAACGGATGTCTCAGGGGCTGCCGTCTGAAGTTCTGCCTCTTTTGCTTCGTTCTGCACTTCCGCATTATTCGTCAGCAGATTATGGGACAGCACATTGATTCCTGCCATTGTGCCGCCGGAAACGGTACCAAACAGCAGCGCTGCCGCAGTAATAAGACCTGCTTTCTTTGCAAGTCCGCCCTTTTTCTTCTGCTTCGGAGCGGAGCCCTGCTGATTTCCCTGATTCTGATAGGGATTCTGATAATAATTAGGTCTTGACGGGCCGCCCTGATACGGATTTCCATGAGGCTGGCCGTTTGAGTATGGCTGACCCTGGGAACCGTTATTCTGATAAGGGTTTCCCTGCATTCTGCCATTTTGAGGCTGATGGTTCTGATACTGGCCTCCCTGGTGCGGAAAATTCTGCGGCTGGGGCTGGCTGTTCTGCTGATTTGCAGTCTGCTGACCCGAAGCCTGCTGGCCGGAAGCCTGGCGGTTCTGAGAATTCGAAGTCCCATTATAATACTGACTCTCATTTGCCTGATATGGTCCCTCATAAGAAGTTCGATTCGGCTCTCCATGTTCCTTCAATACAAAATTAACGGATTCATCTGCGTCAGTCTTATTCTCTATGTTATCGGAATCCGGATTCATACCATTTTCATTGATTCTTTCATTCTGTTCATTCATAATGATAAGCTCCTTCCTCAATTTCCTTTTGATATTAAAAAGTCTATCAGGTATTTGTGACCAAAGTGTGATGATTTAATAATCAATTTGTGAAATTCCCGTCTTTCCAAATGCTGCCAATGAAAAACTGCCGCAAAACAAAATTTTTCAATTTCATTCTGCGGCAGTCTCTTTCTCTTTAAAAACCTGTTTATCTGGCTGCGTACTACATACCAGGCCCTACATTATCATAATTCACCGTAGGCGCAGGGGTAACGGTAGAATTACCTCCCGGCTCCGGGCCGGAACTGCCGGTTCCAGAACCAGAGGAACCGGAATTACTTCCGCCCGGCATCTGTCCTGGACCTGAAGTTCCTCCTGGAGGAATCGCTCCTCCTGAAGAAGGGCCATTGGCAGAATTATCAATGATTCCTCCGCCCTGATTTCCACTTCCTCCTGGTTCCATTCCTGTGCCAGGCCCTGCTCCTTCTGTGGTTTCAATCACACCCGGACTGACCGGACGGCTGGGCGCTGTGCTTTCTCCCGGATAAGGAACAGACGGTCTGGAAGAGGATGTGCTTTCTTCCGGCTTTGTCGGTTTTCCAGACGCAGTCGTCTCCCCTGGTCTTACAGGGCGGCCGGCTGCAGTCGTTTCTCCTGGAGAAATGGTAGCCAGAGGCCGGCCGTTTTCATCCACCTGTTCACCGTCGATTATCGGATTGCCAAATACATCGGTTTCTCCCGGTTCTTCCAGCAGATTACCTTCCTCGTCAATCCGGCGGCCTTCTTCATCGATTAAAAATCCATACTCATCAATTCTCCGGCCCTCTTCATCTACCAGATTGCCTTTTTCGTCATAGAAGTTTCCTTCCTCATCTGTCTCAAAAACAGGCTTGCTGCTCTCTTTTCCTTCGTCTTCTTCCGTCGTTTTTGCCGGTGATTTGCTGCTTGGAATTACTCCATTGTCTGTGGAGACATGATTTACTGCCGTTCCGGCCTTATACATACCAGTGTCACTGGCAATCCTGGCGCTGATTTCCTTTACCGTCTTGCTCGGCACATAATTTTCTTCCCCGTATAGGAATTGATGCAGCGCCACTACATTGCTTTCCAGGGTCTGCGGAATCACGCAGGCGCCTTTTTTCGGAATGCTGGCCTCTCCCCTTGCAGCAGGGAATCCCATTGTGTCGCCAATGTGATATTTTGACACATTTTTTATCATTCCAAAAATATCGTTGACATCAATACAGGTTGAAACCTGCGGCAGTACTGCTCCTACCAGACTGTTTAAGGTTTTCAAATCTGCCTTGATTGCTTTCTGGAAAGCTGCCTCCACAACCTTTCTCTGACGTTCTGTACGCGCATAGTCCGTATCCATTAACCGGAGACGTCCGTATGCAACTGCCTGAACACCATCCAAATGGTTTTCCCCGGCATGGGTAAGCTGATGAGATCCAATTCCCGTTCCCTTAACAGTCTCTGTTATAAAGGAATTGATATAATAAAATTCCGCTTTGCTGATATTCATATCAATACCGCCCAGAACGTTGATTCCATTGGCTACGGCATTCCAGTTAAACGTCACATAATCGGTAATATTTAAATCCAGATTTTTGTTCAGCGCCTTTACCGCCTGGGTAGGGCCGCCTACAAAATAGGCCTGATTGATTTTGTTATAGGTTCCCTTATCATCCAGATTCAAATAAGAATCCCTGAATACGGATACCAGCTTAATCTCTCCGGTGTCCTGATTGACATCGCAAATCATAATAACATCGGAATTGGTTCCTTTTAAAACGTTTTTATCACGGCTGTCTACGCCAAATACCGCAAAGGTCCAGTGCCCCTTCATGTACTCCGGTACTTCCACTGAAAATACAGGGTTGGTAACATCTTTTTCATTCCAGTCAGAAGACTGTACGATTAAACTCCACTTTCTGGCAAAAAAAGCATAGGTGAAAATAAATACCAGAGCAATGCATTCGGCCACTGCTAATGTAATGAGGCGGCGTTTTTTCCTGTTCTTTTCCGTTTTTTCGGCCTGCTTTCTGGCCGCCTGGCTGGTTGCCGTTACCCGGCCGCCGTTACCGTCTCTATAACCGAATTTCTCCTCTCCGTTCCCATTAATCTTTGGTCCGCCCGATACCCTGGAACCCGCTCTGGATACCCCGGGGGTCTGGCTGGCCTGACCATTGACGGATGCCCTTCCCCTGCTGACTCTTTGAGATTCTCTTCCATCTCTGCCGGACTGGGACGTTGCTCCCTGAGCCGGCTGTCTGCGGCTGGCGTTGTCTGACTGGCTTCGCATCGTTCTCTGCGGCTGACTGTTCCGGTTTCCCGCCTGGGGAACCGGACGGCTGCCTGACTGGGAAACCGGACGGCTGCCTGCCATGTCTCTGCGGACACCAGCAGTCCCGGGGGTTCTTCCTTCTGCTGTTCCCATAGGCTGACGCCCTGTTTCCTCCTGCCGACGGGAAACTCTCTCTCTGGCCTCCGGACGGCGGTTCTGGCCTGGGTTCTGACTGGCTGACCGGCCACGAGACGCCGGATTTCTGCCGTCTCCCCCTGCCTTTCCTTTTTCTAATTCGTCATCAAAATAATTCATAAACTTACCCTCGCTGCACGAAACTAATAAGCGTTTTTATTAATAAAGCCTTTGAAGATCGTTAAAAACATAATCTTAAGATCAAACCCAAGGCTCCAGTTTTCAATATAATACAGGTCATGCTCAATCCTCTTGGTAATCGAAGTATCTCCCCGATAGCCGTTGACCTGGGCCCAGCCTGTAAGTCCTGGCCGAACCTGATGCTTAATCATATATCTGGGAATCTCTTCTTTAAAACGCTCCACAAAAAACGGCCGTTCAGGCCTGGGGCCTACCAGACTCATATCTCCAATTAAAATATTGAAAAACTGGGGCGTTTCGTCAATGCTTGTTTTTCGGATAAATCTTCCTACCGGCGTTACCCTCGGATCATGGGGAGTCGTCCATTTGGATTTTTCGTCAGAAGGCTTCTGCACCTCCATGGAACGGAATTTATACATCTTAAATGTACGATTGTGAAGTCCGACTCTCTCCTGACTGTAAAAAACCGGTCCCGGGGAAGTCAGTTTAATCAGAACAGCAGTTACCAGCATAACCGGTGAGAACAGAACAAGTCCCACTAACGCGCCAATAATATCCACGCACCGTTTTACCGTAGCATTTAACAGGCTGGTCAGGGGAACATGGCGAATGTGGATCACCGGAAGGCCCTGCAAGTCTTCTGTATATGGTCTGGTTGGGATAAAATTATTATAATCTGGAATAAATTTGGTGTGAACTCCCGATTTTTCACAGGCAGCCACAATCTGCTCCAGATTTGCGTATTCCATAATGCTTAAGGTAATAGCAATCTCATCTAACGTATTGGTTTCCAGAAAATCCTTAAGCTGATCGATTTTTCCCACAATGGGAACATGGCGGTACTCTGTCCCCAGCCCATGGCTGTCATCTAAAATACCCCGAATCCGGTATCCCCACTCCGGATTGGCAATCACCCTGTCAATAAATCCTTCTGCTGCACGGCTGTAGCCAATCAGCAAAACGTGTTTCTGATTATATCCTTTTGAGCGCAGGGAGCGGAGTACCATACGGATGGCATTGCGTTCTGCTGTCTCCAGTATAATGTTGAGCACAAAAAACGCTAAAATAACTCTGGTTGCAAACTCATTTAAAAACGGGCTTTTATTACGGATGGCAAACAGCACCATGGTAAACACCAGAAGGCCGATGGTATTTGCCTTACAAATATTGGCAAACTCCACCCGCCTTCCCTGTACCCGCTTGGGGGTATAGAGATGAAATATCCCATATAAAAGCAAATACCCGGGTATAATAAAAATTAATACCAGGAAATAGTACTGGGGAGCCAGTACCTGCCCGTGAACCGGAAAAATCTTGGCCTCCAGCATCAGATACCATGCCAGAATATAGGCTGCTGCCGTCACCAGGGCGTCTAATACTACATGGAACCGGTTAAACCGTTTCTGGTTATCTTTTATCATGGCTCAATCACCTTAGTTTCTTTCTTGCTTTTCCCAAACTTCCGTCTGGAAAATTCATAGACGTACAAACATGTGCCGGCAATCAGTTCCCACTGGATTACCGCATACCGTCCTAAATGCTTCATCTGAAACGGCACCTTTTTACAATTCTTTGCCGTCTGGATTCCTTCTTTCAGCCCCTCCAGATAGTCTTTCTCAAAACCTCTCTTTTTAAAAAACTGGTATTTCAGAGCGATTCCCGCACCGATGGGCAGAATATTTAACAAAAGCTGTCCGGCAGGCATATTTTTATAATTCAAATATACATTATTTCGGGCTGCCAGCTTTACTTTAAAGGAATTGTATTTGGAACCGCTGGTGCCGCTTCCCACATGAAAAACTTTCGCAGCCGGACAGTAGACATTGTCATACCCGTAAATCTTTGCCCGGTATCCTACGTCAATGTCTTCCAGATAGGCAAAATGCATTTCGTCAAAATACCCGATCTGTTCAAATACCTCCCGCCTGTAGATCGCGGCACCTGCACAGGCTGAAAAAACACGGAATGGTTTCTGGTACCGTTCTGCAGGCTGGCCTACGCCTCGCTGATATGCCCACCCCAGCACGCTGTACATATCTCCGGCATCATCCATGAGTTCCGGATGATACATCTGAATCATGCAGCTGCTGACTGAGAATATCTTCGGCGACATCTCAATAGCCCGAACCAGTTCTCCCACATAGTCCGGATCTGCCTTGGTATCATTATTCAGCAAAATCACATACGGCGTTTTTGCTTTTTGAATTCCCACATTCACTGCTCCGGAAAATCCGGTATTGCTCTTTAAAAAGACCGTTGGAATCTTATGGGCTTTCAGCCACTCTGCGCTGCCGTCTGCAGAACCATTATCTACTACTAAAACATCAAAATCCTGATAGGTTTGCTTTTTCAGAGCCTCCATACAGGGCTCCATAAAAGCAAGGCCATTATAATTTGGAATAATAATTGTTACTTTCATTCTTATCTTGTGCCAGCCTCTTTTTCTACATCCAGTTCTAACTGATAGGGTTCCCCGATTTTTTCTTTTTTCAGGTCTCTTAATGCAAAATTCGACTTTCTCAGGGTCAGGTTTGGATTGTAGTAAGGGTCTCCATTTTTCAAAATATCCGGCCACCGTTTCGCAAAAATCGCAATTTCACGATTAAATCTTGCCACTTTTTCCGGCGTGTCCTCCAGGCCTCTGGACTTCGATTCATAATGATACAGCAATGCATACGGATTGTAAACCACCAATTTCCCCAAAGATCGGATTTTCATACAGAAATCAATGTCATTAAACGCTACTGCCAGTTCTTCTGTAAATCCTCCAACCTGGTCAAACAAAGTCCGTTTGGTCATCAGACAGGCCGCGGTAACTGCACTGTAATCCTGGGCGCACATGGCACGGTGGAAGTAACTGTTTTCCGCCCGGTGAAGGCCGATAAACGTATGTCCGGCAATGCCTCCGAACCCGACAACCACTCCGGCATGCTGGATGGTATCATCCTGATACAGCAGACGGGCTCCTACGGCTCCTACGTCTTCTCTCTGACAGTATCCCAGCATTTCCTCAATTACATCTTTTTCAATAATTTCCGTATCATTATTTAAGAATAACAGATATTCCCCTTTTGCAGACTGAACGCCGAAATTGTTGATCGCTGAGAAGTTAAATCCCTCGTTCCAGGTCACTACCTTTACATTCGGAAATTCGTTTTGTATCTGCTCATAATAAGAAAACGTGGCCTCCTCGGTACTGTTATTTTCAATTACAATAAATTCCAGATTTTTGTAAGTGCCCTTTTCCATCAGGGAGCGGATGCATAAATCCAAATCCGAATGATGGTCTTTATTGGGAATGATAACCGATACCAGCGGCTCTCCATGGATTACAAAACGGGTATGGTAAATCCCGTAATCAACTCCTTTTTCTACCGATTCCACACCAATTCCCAAACGTTCAAAATGAGCCTTAACCGCTCTGGCACCAGCTTCAAAGGCATACATCTTGCTCTCCGGATTGCTGGCTGTAGAGTTTTGATGACACCGCCAATGGTACAGCACTTTGGGAATATGGTAAATTTTTCTGGCCGCCTCTGTACAGCGTAAAATAAAATCATAATCCTGCGCGCCGTCAAACTCCTGACGGAATCCTCCAATGGCATCTGCCAAATCCCGGTTTACCACAAACAGATGACAGATGTAGTTGACACTAGTCAATAGATCCGGATTAAAATCCGGCTTAAAATGGGGGTCAAACAGCGCTTTTCCATCCATATCCAGCTTGTCTTCATCGGAATAAATCACATCAATTTCCGGATCGGAATTTATGACCCTGACGCATTCATACAGCGCATGGGGCGGAAGAGTATCATCATGGTCGGCCAGAACGATAAAATCACCGGAAGCCATATCCATGGCAGCATTGGTATTGCCGGAAATACCCTTATTTTCTCCTAAGATCACATATTTAAAACGCTTATCCAGTTCTGCAAACTTTTTCAGAACCCGTTCAGAACTTTCTCCTTTTGGACTTCCGTCTGCCACGCAGACTTCCCAGTTGGTATACGTCTGCTCCTTGATGGACTGAAGCATTTCTTTTAAATAGCGTTCCGGAGTTTTATAGGCCGGAATCACAATGGAAAGCTTAGGTTCGTAATCAAAATGCTCTTTTTTCTGCGCCGCCAGTTCTTCTTCTGACGGTTTGGTCAGTTCATACCATTCACCGTAATCGTAATCATTGTCAATTCCCTGAAGTTTATGACGGGACTTTAGAATCAATGCCTTTAATCCGTTTTCTTTCCAGAAATCCATGGCTACCCGAACCGTTTCCATGTTCATCAGATCTTTGATTTTCTGCTTTCTTTTGTAAGCCACACTGGTTCTTTTTGTGATTAATTCTTCGTTATATTTAATCCGGGCTTTCCGTCCGCCGCACCGGATTACCAGATAATAATCCTGTCCTCTCTCATAATCAAAACGAATGTCAAAGCCAAAGTCCCTGTCAATCACTTTTTTAAAATAAATCTGGCTTACGTCGTCTCTTCTGGTAGGTACATATTTGAATTCTACTGGTTTTCTGGAAGCATCTTCTATGAAAAACTCTGCCGTCTCTTCCGGCGTTTTCCCGATTACCCAGCCGTTTAACGTTATGGAATTTTCCCGAATCCGCACTACATCTACGTTATATCTCATATATTTTCTCCGTCTTCCGTTCCAAAGTTAATTCTCTCTTCTTCTATTACCAGCGGTCTGTGCATAACCCTCTGGTTAATGCTCAGGATATACTCTCCTACCAGGCCAATAAAGAAAATCTGAACCGAACCCAGTACACACATTCCTATCAGCAGCGGCGCCATGCCTGCCGGAAACCGATCCCACCAGATCAGTTTCATAATCAGGTATACAAATGCTACCAGAATACTTAACAGGGAACACACGCTTCCAAAAATCGTCGCTATTCTCAAACCGGTCTTGGTATATGAAGTAATACTTAACATGGCAGCGTCAAACAGGCTGAAAAAATTGTTTTTTGTATGCCCGGCCCTGCGTTTTGGCTGTTCATATGGGATTTCCTTCCGCTTATATCCCAGTTCTGCCACAATGCCCCGAAGGAAGGGCGTCGGATCATTTAAGTTTCGTAAAACCTCTATAAAATCTCTGTCATAAAGTCCGGAACCGGTAAAATGTTCAATCTGCTCCACATTGGAAAACTTCTTTATCATCTTGTAATAGCAGCTTCTGAGCCAGTACATAACCGGGTTTTCTTTGCTGCTTGTCTTAATTCCAATTACAATTTTGTAGCCCTCTTCCCAGGCATGGACATACTGGGGAATCAGTTCCACAGGGTCCTGAAAATCTGCTACCATCTCAATCACACAGTCGCCTGTCACCTGAAGCATGCCGTAGTATGGGGAATTAAACTGTCCAAAATTTTTAGCGTTAAAGATGGCCTTAATCCTGGGATTCTGTTTGCAAAGTTCGCGAATCAAAGGCCTGGTATTGTCCTGAGAATCGTTGTCAATAAAGATCAGTTCATAATCATAGTCAGGCAGTTCATTTTCTAAAACAGACACTACCGCCTGGCTGATAGGCCCTACATTTTCTTCTTCATTATAACATGGAATCAATATACTAATCTTTTTCATTCCTGATTATTCTCTTCTTTCCTCATGGTTTCTTCAATGCCCTGACGGAAGGTATACTGCTCCTTCCAGACTCCTTTCGTAAGGGTTTTCAGTCGGGAAATATCCGGACAAATCGATAAAGCCCCTTCTTTTGCCTGGACAAACGTTCCGTATTCCAGGATACCCTTTCCACCTGCGATTTCGTGAATTTCTTCTGTAAACTCTCTGAGAATCCGGGTATCCTGACTGGCAATATTGACTGCTGTTTCCATCTGATTTTCCAAATCACAGTTGTGATGCAGCTGGTAAACTGCCTCCACCGCATCTTTAATATACATAAAATTCCAGCGGTGTCTGCATGCACTGAGTGATACCGTCTCTCCCTTTGGAAGTTCTCTTGTCAGAGTTGAGATAATGGACCAGGGGTGGTCGCCAGGGCCATACACGCTGAAAAACCTCAGATGAACATAGGTCATTTTGTACTGGCGGCATAATGCAGCTGCCTGCTGATAAAACTGAAGTTTGGCTTTTCCATACTCATTGACCGGATGACATTCCATATCCTCCTGCATCACTCCGTCCTCTGTAATACCATATTCTACCCGGGAACCGGCATCCATAAACACCTGACAGTTTAATCTGGCCGCCGCTTCTACGCAGTTTACAGAGCCTTCTATATTCCGCTTTTGGACTTCCGGCGAATCAATTTCCTGACGGTTTACCCCTCCCCAGGCCAGATGGAAAAATGCATCTGCCTGTCCGATTTTGTCCGCACAGTCCAGGACATGGGCTAAATCACAAGGCACTTCTATCAGATTTTTATGTTTCGGAAGCTTGTCCCGATTGGATGAATCCGGACGCACCAGGGCGTATACCAGAGCGCCTCTTTCCAGATAAAGAGAGGCCAGATTACGGCCAATAAATCCGGTGGCTCCGGTTATAACCACCCGTTCCTGCTCCCCTGTAATATCCTCAATATGGCTGGTGCGAAGCGTTAAAATCCGAGTCCTTTCACCAGATGGACCAAAGGTATATTTTTTCCGGATAATTCCGGCAATCTCATCCGTGTATCCAGGAGCCACAATCAAAATGGCGTCTACCGGTTCTTCCATGAAATGATCCGGCGCCACAATGGGGATATGGGAGGCCGGCGCAAACCGTCCCTGTTTAAAGGGCGCTGAATCCATCATGTAGGATACCCTGTCTCCCAGTCTGGTAGTCGCAGCCAGAGTAAATCCCTGATGGCTGGCACCCCAGATTGCCAGACTTTTTCCTTCTTTGTGAAGCCGGTCAATCAGCAGGTTCACTTCCCTGTCCAAAAGGCTGCGGCTGTCAGACAGCCCTCTTACATCAATGGCCTGGCAGGTCTTTGCTTTATCGCCCTGATTGGACATTGGTACTTTTTTTACTATAACGGACAGAGTATCACGGTTTACCATCTCTTCTTCCAGTACCTGAAAACCGTTCTGTTCCATCAGACTTCTCAGGGTATCAAAGGTATAATATGCCAGATGATCCCGAATCAGCTCGTAGTAACCGTTATATTCTAAGATATATTCTAAACTTGGCACAGTCACAAGTCCCAGTCCGTCTTCTGCCAGGTTGTTCCAGATGCACCGAAGCATCTTGTCCGGTTCTGGCTGATGCTCTAAAAAGTTGAAGGATAAAAAGGCGTCATAAGGCGGCCTGGCCTCTTTGCTCTCTAATACAGTATCTTCCTCTTCCGGAAACTGACGCCAGACAGACAGTCCTTCTTTTCTTGCAATTTCTACTAAATCTTCTTTGTGTTCAATGCCATAAGCCTGCACCGGAAATTCTCTGAGAACGGACAAAAACTCCCCTCTGCCGCATCCGGCTTCCAGTATTTTTTTGCCTTCCAGACCGTATTTCTCAATCAGATGGCGGTACTGGCGGCGGCGCAGTTCTACCATGGTAGTGGAAAATCCGCCTGACCGTATAACATCCCGATAATATGCAACCGGCTGACAGTCAAACTGAATCAAGCCGCATTCCGGGCACTGATGGAGATTTAAAGAAATCCCCCCATCCTTTTCCACCTGAGAAGCATCCGGAATATCCTGGGCTGAAGCCGGCATTCCGTCTAATGTCAGCAGAGGCGTATCTGAAAGCCTGGCTTTACAGGCCAGGCAGTGTGTCCGTCTTTCGTCTGTGTTCATATCTATCTCCAATCTATTAAATCCTGAAATCCCCTCTGAAAACAAATCTCCGGCACAAATCCCGTAAGATCCCGCAGTTTCCTGGTGGATGGAATCAAATTCGCCTGGCCTTCTGCATTGGGAGGCCGTTTTCCATACTGAAACGTACCGTTTTGTCCGCACAGGCGGTACATCTCTTCTACATATTCCCAAAGAGGCCTGGTCTCTTTCTCCAGACCGGCCACATTGTAAATGCCGTTTTCTTCTATAGATTTTGCTGAAAATCCTATGGATTCCGGCACTGTGGCAAGAAGGTATAAGGCTCGGATGCAGTCATCTCTGTGAAGAAAATTCCACTGCTGGGTACATTCTCCTAATTCCATGTGTCCGCCTGACAAAAACGTCTTTTTACAGGTTTCTGCCAGAGACCATGGATGATCCCCCGGGCCGTAGACGCTGAAGATTCTGGCATGGACGTATTCCATAGGATGACTGTTCTGCCGTTCTCTCATATAGGACATGGCCTGCCTGTAAAACTCTGCTTTTGCTTTGCCGTATTCGGAAACCGGATGGCAGCAATCCGTCTCTTTCATCAGGCTGTCCCGAATCCCGTACTCAGCCTGAGAACCGCTGAACAGAAAGCGGCTGCATCCTAAACTGTCAGCGCCTTTTAATGCACACAAGCTGTCTCCTACATTTTTTTGCTGAATATCCTGCTGGGTTCGATTTCCGCTTCCAGCTCCATCCCATCCAAAATGGATCCACACCTGGCAGGGGACAGTTACTGCATCTCCGATATGCTCCAGTTCATCCAGCTTCATAGGCACAACCTGAATCTGGCTGCCATAGCGTTTTTTCAGTGCTTCTATCTGAGCCATATTTTTTGACCCAGGCCTTACTACCGCAAATACCTGATGTCCCTGTTTCAAACAATATTCTGCCATAGGCGCACCCAGAAAGCTGGTAGCCCCTGTCACAACCAGATTCAAACTGTTTTCCTTCTTTCCTTATCCCTTAATTCTCGGAATTATCATATTTCTGTCCATTTCTTCTTCCGGAAGGAATGGAGATAAATCTTCCAGTGGCGGAGAAACCATGGTTCCATCTGGAAGCCGTTTTGCAGCTGATTTCGGTTCAAAATTCTGATCCATGCTGACAAACACCTCACAGATTACCGGCCCTTCCATAGCTAATGCCTGTTCAATAGCATCCCCTAATTCACTGTTATGGCATGCTTTCACATAAGGATAGCCATAAGCGGCCGCCAGTTTTTCCATGTCTGGAAAGCTCAGATCCCGACTATCCACTCCGATTCCCACCAATGGCTCTCCAAAGAAATTCTTCTGGGTCTGGCGAATGGAATGGTAGCCTCCATTATTAATCAGGAAAATCTTAATAGGCATTTTGTGGTGAATAATTGTCTGCAGCTCCTGAAGATTCATCTGGATGCTGCCATCGCCTGTCAGTAGAATAATGTCCTGACTGTGATCGGCCATGCAGGCTCCAATGGCTGCCGGTAAATCGTATCCCATGGAGGCAATGGCAGAATTGGTAATAAATCTCTGGCCTTTTTTTATAATATAGCCGTGGCCTCCGGCAACACAGGCAGAACCGTTTCCTACAACGGTAATCTGCTCTTCGTGAAGGCGGCTGCTCAGTTCTTTCACCAGGGCATATACATTGGCCGGTTCCTCATCGCCGTGTTCCATGTGCTTCGGCAGAATCACCGGATACATCTTTTTCCAGAACTGGCAGGTCTGGCGCCACTCCATGTCTTCCAATCCCTGTCCGCCGTCAAACAGCGGCATGGGAAGAGTTCCCTGCTCCTGTTCCTTCTCTAAATATTCATTTAAGGTTTCCAATAAATCCTTTGCATCTGCATGAACCCGCATATCTACATGGATGGACGGCTTTTTTAATTCCTCTGCATCTACGTCATTGACAATCACATATGCTTCTCTGGCCCAGGTCTGGTAATTGTATCCCACCTGCCGGATGCTGAGACGGCTTCCCACGGAAAATACCAAATCACTGTTTTGAACGGCAAAATTACCTGGACGGTCTCCCATACCTCCGGCCCGTCCCGTATAGAGAGGATGTTCATCATAAATTGCATCCTGGCTGTTCCATCCGGTTACTACCGGAATCCCCAGTCTGGAAATCACCTGCATCAGCACCTGATGAGCTCCGGCAATCCTTACGCCATTGCCTACATTCAATACCGGCCGTCTGGAATGCTGAATCTTTTCTGCAATGGCCTTCACTGTCTCCAGGCTGACCCTGGGCGCTCTCTCCGGCCTTACTTCTCCCTGTCCCGCCTGATCTTCTCCAATCTCGTGAGAAAGGGAGGAAGCCTTCCAGCCAGTGCCGCCTGCCTCATAATCTGCCTCATCAAAACCGATTAACTCTTCACGTTCCACAAATGCTCCCTGGACATTTAACGGAATATCCAGCCAGCATGGACCTGGTCTTCCGCTTTTTGCCAAATAGAGGGCTTTTTCCAGGCAAAACCGAATTCTCAGTGGATCAATGACCATCTCGCAGTATTTCGTCATACAGGAAACTGCTTTACAAATGTCAAATTCCTGATCGCCCATGGCCCGAATCCCAAGGCCGGACCATCTGGCAGTTGTATCGTAACGCACCTGTCCGGACAGAATCAACATGGGAATAGAATCCAGCCATCCGCCTACGACTCCGGTTATGGCATTAGTTCCGCCTGGCCCTGTGGTAACACAGACCGCAGCAATCTGGTTATGGATTCGTGCATAGCTTTCTGCCGCAATGGCGCATGCCTGCTCATGGTGATTATACAGGCAATGGAGACCTTCCTGATGTCCCAATGCATCATTTAAATGCATGGCGCCGCCTCCGGTTACCGTAAATACCTGGCTGATACCGGCTTCCACCAGCTTTTCTGCAACATAATCCGATACCTTCACTCTCATGCGTATTCCTCCCTCTTGCTTACATTTCTCCCATTATTCCCACTCAGTATAGCATACTTTTAAAAAAATTCCTATTAAACTTTTTCTTACAAGTTTCGTAAAATGGGGGCATTTAGGGGTTTCCCCTGGATACAGGAGGGTTTGCTGGGTTCATCCTTCCAGTATTACCAGTAACCTACACTATCGCAGTCCCATAGGTATGCGCTATAATGAGCACCGTAATGCAACGATGGATTTTCGGCCGACCGGCAGCATTTCTGTCGCCAACCACAACAAAAAAGGAGAGAATCACAATTTATGAGAAAATCAACGAAACTTATGGCTGTATTATCCACTGCAGCATTCCTGTCTGCAGTAACCCCTTCCTTTTTAAACGGACCTGCTTTTGCTCTGGCTGCTTCTTCCGGCTGGGTGGAAGAAAACGGCAGCTTCCGCTACTATGACTCTGACGGTTATGTTGTAACCGACGCATGGAAAAAGCGCGGCGAGGACTGGTACTATTTAAATGACGAAGGCGAAATTGCTACAAATGAAATGATTGAAGAATACTATGTAGATGAAACCGGAAAAAAAGTAACAAACCAGTGGATTTCTGTTGAGAATGACGAGCTGTTTGATATTCCGGAAGCCCAGGATAAGCTGTGGTATTACTTTGGAAAAGACGGCCAGTCTGTTCGCTCCAGATGGCAATCCATTGACGGAAACTGGTACTATTTTAATGAAGACGGCATTATGCTGACCGGAAAACAGACCATAGAAGATTCTGTTTACTATTTAGGAGAAAACGGCGTCCGCCGCACCGGATGGATTCAGCTTTCCAATGAAACCGACGGCCCTACTGACGATACTTCCTGGTATTATTTTGAGAAAAACGGCAAAATGGTAATGGATGAGCTGGATAAGAAAATCGGGGGAAATTACTATACCTTTGTAGACGGCGTAATGCAGACCGGATGGTACAAGCTTCCAGAAATTCCGTCTGCTACTCCAACCGCTACTCCTGCCAATGCCGAAATTCTTTCTGATAATTCTTCTGATAACAGCACAGATAACAATGCTCCTGCATCTATTGCCGGCTATCAGTACTATGAAGAAGACGGAAAACGCGCTTCTGGCTGGTATGAGATTTACGGCGCAGAAGGCATCAGTGATGATGATGAAACCTACCGTTTCTATTTTAAGAAAGGCGTTCCCCTTGCAGCTTCTGCAGGCGTACAGATTTTTACAGTAAATTCCAAACAGTACGCATTTAATATGAGAGGCGAAATGCAGACCGGAAAACAGGTCATTACTACCGAAGACGGCCAGACTGCCAATGCATACTTTGCAGAAGACGGCGTTATGAAAACCGGAAAACAGGCTATTACCGATGAAGAGTCCGGAGTTACTGAGTACTGGTACTTCCACACTGACGGCTCCAAAAAAGGCCACGGATTCAGCGGTATCCAGGATAACCGCCTGTATATCGAAGGCAGACGCCAGGATGCAGACGCCGAACTGCGCTACGCTCCTGCTGAATTTAACGGCAAACAGTATCTGGTCAATACCAGCGGTATGATTCAGAAGGCTTCCTCTTCTTCTAAGTCCTCTGAAAAACCGGATTTAGGCAATGGTTTTAAAGATGTAAAAGATGCAAATGATAAAGTATGGGTAGTCGATACCCAGGGTGTAATCCACTAACCATATTTTCTCGAAAATCCTCTTGTGATTACAAAATTTGTAAAACTCCGTTCAAAAAAAGCTGCTTTTCCCAAAAGGATTTGCAGCTTTTTTGGTAGTTTTCCAGTTTCTTTCGTTTTTCTGTCATATCTGCTCTGTTTTCTTATTATATATAAATACCAGGAGAACTGCTTTTAAGCAATTCTTCCTGAATCAGACATTATATAACAGGAGGACTTTATGAAAGAATCAGCCATCTGTCATCATCGTACCCATGAATGTGATAATAACTTCCGGCAGCTTCCACCCAGTCAGCGGGAAACCATTGCATATCTTACCTTCCGGATTCAGGAACTGGAAAAAGAAAATGCGTCT
>URUX01000013.1 GCA_900551135.1 uncultured Clostridium sp. | reverse complement strand
AGAACAATGATTTTGCCAGCTTTGCCCCAGTGCTGAAACAGGTGGTGGAATACCAGAAAAAGTTTGCAGGTTATCGGGCGAAGGAGGGCCAGAGCAAATACGACGCTCTTCTTCAGGATTATGAAAAAGACTTTACCACAAAGGAACTGGATGAGTTTTTTGAAACATTAAAGGAAGAGATTGTTCCGTTTTTAAAGAAGGTTACAGAAAGCAGCCGCCAGATTCCGGGAGATTTTTTAATAGGAGATTTTTCAGAAGAAAAACAGGAACAGCTGGGAAGATTTCTGGCAGAGTATATAGGGTTTGATTTTGAAAAGGGTGTGCTGGCAGTCAGCGCCCATCCCTTTACAACCAATCTGCACAATAAGGATGTGCGAATTACGACCAGTTATAACGAACATGTAGACAGTTCGATCTTTTCGGTTATTCATGAAGCCGGACATGCCATTTATGAAATGGGTATCCGGGATGATTTGACCCAGACCTTAGTGGGACAGGGGGCTTCTATGGGAATGCATGAGTCCCAGTCCCGTTTTTTTGAAAACATTATCGGAAGAAGCAGGGATTTCTGGGTTCCTGTCTATGGTAAGCTTCAGGAAATCTTTCCGGTTCCCTTTCAACAGATTGAACTGGATCAATTTGTAGCAGCCATCAACCAGGTATGTCCGGACTTTATTCGTACGGAAGCAGATGAACTGACTTACAGTCTCCATATCCTGATCCGCTATGAGATTGAAAAAATGCTGATAGAAGGAGACCTGGACGTAGAGAACCTGCCGGAAATCTGGGCAGATAAGTACGAAGAGTATCTGGGAGTGCGCCCGAAAACGGATACAGAAGGCGTTCTTCAGGACATTCACTGGTCTCAGGGTTCTTTTGGATATTTTCCATCTTATGCCCTGGGAAGTGCATTTGGTGCCCAGCTTTACTACCATATGAAAGAAATTATGGACTTTGAAGGCCTTTTGAGAGAAGGGAAAATCGGGGTAATCCGTGAATATCTGAGAGAGCACATTCATCAGTATGGTAAGTTAAAAACCAGCCGTCAGATTTTAAAAGATACGACAGGAGAGGATTTTAATCCCCAGTATTACGTGCGCTATTTAAAGGAAAAATACTCCGCACTCTATGAAATCGGCGATTGAAATTTAAAATCGGTTATGCTATAGTATTGCATATAAAAATGCCTGCTTTGTCTGGGAGACAGGGCGGGCATTTGCTGTAAAAGAACATTGCTGTAAGGGAAGGATGGCGGCCTTGGCTGCCTGCAAAGGAGGAAATTATATGAAAATACGAGACATCCTGGCAGAGGGAAAACCAACTCTGTCCTTTGAGGTATTCCCGCCTAAAACGGCGGATAATTATGAATCTGTAGAGGCGGCAGCACTGAAAATTGCTCAGACAGGGCCATCATTTATGAGCGTTACCTACGGAGCCGGAGGCGGAACCAGCCAGTATACGGTTCAGATTGCATCTACAATTAAAAATAAGGGAAATGTGACACCTTTGGCTCATCTGACCTGCGTTTCATCCACCAGAGACAGCGTGAGAAAAATCCTGGAAGAATTAAAAGAAAACCAGATTGAAAATATTCTGGCTTTAAGGGGAGATATACCGGAAGGAGGGACTCTGGTACACGATTACCAGTATGCATCAGAACTGATTGAGGATATCAAACAGGCCGGGGATTTCTGTATCGGCGCTGCCTGTTATCCGGAAGGACATGTAGAATCATCCAATAAAGCAGAAGATATTCTCCATCTGAAAGAAAAAGCAGATGCAGGATGCGATTTTCTTACTACCCAGATGTTTTTTGATAACAATATTTTATATAACTTTTTATACCGGATTCGGGAAAAAGGAATCCGTATTCCGGTGATTGCCGGGATCATGCCGGTAACCAATGCCAAACAGATTAACCGTATCTGCAAAATGTCCGGCACTTATCTTCCGGAAAGATTTAAAGCCATTGTAGACCGGTTTGGAGATAATCCGGCAGCCATGAAGCAGGCAGGAATTGCCTATGCCACAGAACAGATTATTGACTTAATCGCCAACGGAGTCAATGGAATCCATGTATATTCCATGAATAAACCGGATGTGGCAATACAGATTAAGAAAAGCCTGTCTGAGATTGTGCAGTAAAAAGAGGAAGCCAATGGAAGTAAACAGAAGAGAGATTTTCCGGTATCTGGGATACGGAAAAGCAGAGCCGGATAAAAGAATCAGGGAACTGGCGGAATCCTGCCTGAAGGAACTGGAGCAGGAGACAGAGCCAAAGTATCTGTGCCGTGAGTATCCCCTGGTGCTAAGAGAGGAACGGGAGATTGATGGCGGCTGTTTTCATACTGTAAGCAGGAACCTTGGCAAAAATTTAAAGGACTGTGAAAACGTACTTGTTTTTGCGGCTACGTTAGGAACTGGAGCAGATCAGCTGATTCAGAAGTATTCCAGACTTCAGATGAGCAGAGCAGTAGTGATGCAGGCTGCAGCAGCGGCTATGCTGGAAGACTATTGTGACAGGATATGTCAGGAGCAAAAAGAAGACTATGAGGCCAGAGGCCTTTATCTGCGTCCCAGGTTCAGCCCTGGATACGGAGATTTTCCACTGGAAAACCAGAAACATCTGTTAGACGGTCTGGAAGCCGGGAAACGGATAGGGATTAAGCTGACGGACAGTCTTTTGATGATGCCTTCCAAGTCTGTAACAGCGGTTATGGGAATCAGCAAAAGGCCTTACCACTGTCAGGTAAAAGGGTGCGAGGTGTGTGAGAAGACAGACTGCATATACCGGCGTTCCACATAAAAAGGAAAAGAAAAGGGAAAATGTGATGCACAAAATATTAGAAGAAATGAAAAGACGCCGTCTTTTTTTTGACGGCGGTACCGGAAGTATTCTTCAGGCGAACGGATTAGCTCCTGGAGAACTTCCGGAGACATGGAATCTTATTCATCCGGAACTTCTGATCCAGCTTCACAGGGATTATCTGGAGGCAGGGGCAGACATTATTAATACCAATACGTTTGGTGCGAACGGATTAAAGTTTCATAAGGGAGCAGAATTTGAACTGGCCCCGATTATTCAGTCAGCGGCAGCCAATGCCAGAGAGGCGGTTCGCCAGTCGGGAAAAGAGGCCTTTATTGTGCTGGATCTGGGGCCTACGGGAAAATTGTTAAAACCGTTAGGCGATCTGGATTTTGAGGATGCGGTGGCGCTTTACCGCGAAGCCGCAGAGATTGGCGCGGCAGAGGGGCTGGATGCCGTTCTGCTTGAGACTATGAGCGACAGCTATGAGATAAAAGCAGCAGTGCTGGGCGTAAAAGAGGCCTGCAGCCTTCCGGTTTTTGTTACCATGGTATTTGATGAAAAAGGCAAACTTCTGACAGGCGGAACGGTGGAATCCATGACAGCCATGCTGGAGGGTCTGGGTGTAGATGGAATTGGCGTTAATTGTGGATTGGGCCCTGTCCAGATGAAGCCGATTGTGGAAAAGCTGTTACAGGTGACGTCTCTTCCGGTTATTGTAAATCCAAATGCAGGACTTCCAAGAAGCCAGAATGGAAAGACCGTATATGATATTGACAGCGATACTTTTGCCAGAGAAATGCGGGACATTGCTTCTATGGGGGCAGCGGTAGTGGGCGGCTGCTGCGGGACAACACCGGAACACATTACAAAGACTGTGGAACTTTGCAGGGAGATTCCGGTAATTTGGCCGGAAGACAAGGGCAGAACCGTTGTTTCTTCGTATTCCAGGGCAGTGGTAATAGGCAAAAATCCGGTGATTATTGGAGAGCGGATCAATCCTACTGGAAAGTCTAAATTTAAACAGGCGCTGCGGGATCATGATTTAGGCTATATTCTGCGAGAAGGAGCAGCACAGCAGGATAATGGCGCCCATGTGCTGGATGTCAATGTAGGTCTTCCGGAGATTGATGAACCGTCTATGATGGAAGAGGTCATAAAGGAACTGCAGGCCATTACGGATCTGCCTCTTCAAATCGATACAGCAAATATGGAAGCCATGGAACGGGGAATGCGGATTTACAATGGAAAACCTCTGATTAATTCGGTAAATGGCAAGGAAGAGGTCATGGAAGCGGTGTTCCCTCTGGTTCAAAAATACGGCGGTACGGTGGTGGCTCTCTGCCTGGATGAAAACGGGATTCCGGATACGGCTGAAGGAAGAATCCGGATTGCCCGGAAAATTTACGAAAAGGCAGAGCAGTATGGGATTTCCGCCAGAGATATTTTAATTGACGGCCTGTGCATGACCGTAAGTTCTGACAGCAAAGGCGCTCTGACTACCCTGGAGACGCTGAGAAGAATCCGGGATGAACTGGGAGGAAAGAGCATTCTGGGAGTGTCCAATATTTCCTTTGGCCTTCCTCAGCGGGAACATATTAATGCAGCATTTTTTACCATGGCGCTGCAGAGCGGATTAAATGCCGCCATTATCAATCCCAATTCCGAAGCCATGATGAGAGCATACTATTGTTATCGGGCTCTGGCAGATTTAGATCCCCAGTGCGGAGATTATATCAGCATTTACAGCGGTCAGAATACTGGTTTGGGACAGACCATAAAGAAAAAGACAGAGAATCCGGCTGCTGCGGCAGACGAGGGAAGCGGCCTGTTTGAAGCGATTGTGCGGGGCTTTCGGGAAAATGCGGCGAAAGCAGCCGGAGAGTTAACAGCAGAAAAGCAGCCTTTGGATGTGATTAATGAGATTATGATTCCGGCGCTGGATTTTGTCGGAAAAGGCTTTGAAAAAGGAACGATTTTCCTTCCCCAGTTATTAATGAGCGCAGAAGCAGCCGGAGCAGCGTTTGAGGTGCTGAAAGCGGAGATGCAGAAAAAAGGCCAGACACAGGAGAAAAAAGGAAAGGTGATTCTGGCTACCGTAAAAGGCGATATTCACGATATCGGAAAAAATATCGTAAAGGTACTTCTGGAAAATTACAGCTATCAGGTGATTGATTTAGGAAGAGATGTGGCGCCGGAGGTAATTACGGGGCAGGCCATAGCGGAACATGTACCGGTAGTGGGCTTAAGCGCGCTGATGACGACTACGGTTCCCAGCATGGAAGCCACTATCCGCATGTTAAGAGAAAAAGCCCCCTGGGTAAAAATCATGGCAGGGGGGGCCGTTTTTACCAGGGGATATGCAGAGACCATTGGCGCAGACAGTTACTGTAAAGATGCCATGGCTTCTGTAAATTTTGCAGAATCTGTGATTTGCAGAGAGCGTTAAGGTAAAGGAGCAGACACCGTGTTATTTTCAAGCATGTCATTTTTAATTTTGTTTCTGCCCATTACCCTGGCCGGATATGTCCTTATGCCAAAGGTCTTAAAAAACCTTTGGCTTTTGGCTGTCAGCATGGTGTTTTATGCCTGGGGAGAGCCGGAATTTGTAAAAGTCATGACAATATCCATTGTGATGAACTATGGATTTGGCCTTGCAGCAGACAAGTTCAGGGAAAAGAAGGCAGCAGGCAGGCTGGTTTTGGCTGCTATGACAGTCTGCAATCTGGCTCTCCTGGATTATTATAAATACATGAATTTTTTTGTGGAAACCGTAAATCAGGCAGCAGGACGGGAGGTTTTGCCTCCTTCTGCCATTGCCCTTCCCATAGGAATTTCTTTTTTTACGTTTCAGGCCATGTCTTATGTAATAGACGTATACCGGAAGCAGGGAAAGGTGCAGAAAAATATACTCAATGTCGGTCTTTATATTGCCTTTTTCCCCAGCTGATTGCAGGTCCCATTGTGCGGTATGAGACTTTTGCAGATCAGATTGACAACAGAAGGGTAACGGAAGACGGTTTCCTGGCAGGTATTCACAGGTTTGTATATGGATTTATCAAAAAAGTGCTGGTTGCCAATACCATGGCAGTCATTGCAGATTATATATTTACCCTTCCGGAGGCAGGAGCCCTGACGATGGGAGGGGCCTGGCTGGGAGCCATTGCCTATACCTTCCAGATTTACTTTGATTTTTCAGCCTATTCCGATATGGCCATTGGGCTGGGACAGATGTTTGGATTTTATTTTCCGGAAAATTTCCGCTATCCTTATATGGCAGAGTCCATTACCGATTTCTGGAGAAGGTGGCACATTTCTTTAAGCACCTGGTTCCGGGATTACGTTTATATTCCATTAGGAGGTTCCAGAGTGGATTCCAGATGGAAACTGGTGCGGAATCTTTTTGCTGTGTGGTTTTTGACAGGAGTATGGCATGGAGCCAACTGGACCTTTATCTGCTGGGGGCTTTTTTATTTCGTGCTTTTAACGGCAGAAAAACTGCTTGAACTTCCAGAACAGGCAAAAAGACTTCGTCTGGGATGGCTGTACCGGATTTGGACTCTGGTGTTAGTAGTCTGCGGCTGGGTACTGTTTCGGTCAGAAAGCCTTGGAGAAGCGGGCCTTTATTTAAAAACCATGTTTGGTCTGGAACAGGCGGTTCCCAAGGTATCCTGGACTCTTTACTACGTATGGGAATATCGGTGGTACTGGATAGCGGCACTGTTAGGAAGTACGCCTGCAGTAGGGAGGCTTCTAAACTGGGCAGACAGAGAAACCGGGTGGAAGCCTGGGCAGCTGGCAGTTCATGGGGGAGTGTTCCTCTTGTTTTTGCTGGCAGTTTCGGAACTGGTAATGGGTGCACACAATCCATTTATTTATTTTAATTTTTAGATAACCATTCAGGACGGCGGGAAATCTGGCGCAAAAAGATGCCCCGTCCTGAACCGTTGCATTTTTAGCAGAAATATTGAAGGGAACGGTCTGGCCAAAAGACTGGCTTTTTTACGCACCTGCAATGATACGGTGCGGCTGGACAACGGTGATTTAGAGCGTCTTGGCAACCATTTTAATATAGAAGATACAGCGGATAGTCTGATAGAACTGAATGAATACTGTAATGAACTGGATATTCCCCTGCTTTGTGTATTTGCGCCTTCCAAGGTGTGCCGGTATGATACGGGGCTTCCTTTGGGAGTACCGGATGAGGTGAACCCCGGCGCCGACCAGGTGGCAGACAGTCTGAAAGCAGCAGGGGTTCCCGTACTGGATCTGAGGGAAAGTCTTCATGAAGAAGGACTGTCCCACGAGGAACTTTTTTTCCATACGGATCATCACTGGAATTCGGAAGGGGCCTTTTGGGGATATCAGAAGCTGGTTCAGCGTTTAAATGCGGATTACGGCTATGACATTGAGGAAGGCCTGACGGATCGAAGCCGGTTTTCCCAGAAGGATTTTCCAAAAGGATTTCTTGGGTCTTATGGAAAGAGAACTGGAAAATATTTTGGGGGAGTGGACGATATTTCCGTTATCCTGCCGGATTTTGAAAGTCATCTCCGGATGGAAGTACCGGAACGGAACCTGGTTCGGGAAGGAGATTTTTCAGAGGCGCTTCTGGACTGGAGCCAGATAACAGATTCCGGTTATTATGACGAAGGTCATATTCCCTATGCAGTTTACATGGGGGATGATTATAATCTGGTCCGGATTACCAATAAAGAAGCAAAAAATAAGAAAAAACTGCTGTTTTTAAAGGATTCCTTTGTCCGGCCGGCGGCCAGTTTTTTGAGCCTTGGGATTGAAGAAATAGAGGCTATTGATTTACGGGTAGAGCCTAAGATCTCTGTGAAAGACTATTTAAAAGAAAACAAACCGGATACGGTTGTATTAATGTACAGTGTGTGGGCGCTGAAGGACTACAATCTGATTGATTTTGGATTGTAACATGTGCTATAGTATAAGACAAACGCATCATAAGAGAAAAGAGGATGTATTATGATTGATTTAATTCAAAGACCAAGAAGGCTGCGTACCACCCCCCTTCTTCGGAAAATGGTTCGGGAAACCCGAATGGATAAATCTTCTCTGATTTACCCCATGTTTGTGAAAGAAGGTACAAATATAAAAGAAGAAATTCCGACAATGCCGGGACAGTTCCGTTATAGTGTAGATCGGCTGCCGGAAGCGCTGGAAGAGGTTGCAAAGGCAGGGGTTCCAAGCGTTATGCTGTTTGGTATTCCCGATCACAAAGACTCCTGCGGAAGCGGCGCTTATGCAGAAGACGGAATTATCCAGAAAGCATTTCGGAAGGCGAAAGAGAGTGTGCCGGAATTATATTACATTGGCGATGTGTGTATGTGCGAATATACATCCCATGGACACTGCGGTATTTTAGACGGCCAGTATGTGGATAATGACAAAACCCTGGACTCCCTGGCAAAGATTGCCCTGTCCCAGGTTCAGGCAGGTGCGGACATGGTAGCGCCGTCAGACATGATGGATGGCCGGGTTGCCGCTATCCGGGAAATTTTAGATATCCATGGATATGAAACAACCCCGATTATGTCCTATGCAGCAAAATACGCATCTGGCTTTTACGGCCCGTTCCGTGATGCAGCCGGATCTGCTCCGTCTTTTGGGGACAGAAAGAGTTACCAGATGGACTACCACAACCGGAAAGAAGCTTTAAAAGAGGTCTTTTCTGATATTGAAGAGGGCGCTGACATTATTATGATTAAGCCGGCTCTGTCTTATCTGGATATTATTCGTGAGACTGCAGACACCATCGATCTTCCGGTAGCGGCTTACAGCGTCAGCGGCGAGTACGCCATGATTAAGGCGGGAGCAAAGCTGGGATATATTGATGAAGACAATTTGATTTGTGAAACTGCTGCCAGCATTTATCGGGCAGGATGTAATATTCTGCTGACCTATTATGCAAAAGAACTGGCAAAGTTCATGGATGAGGGGAGAATCGGGTAATGACAAAATCAGAGCAGTTATTTAGTGAAGCGGTAAATTTAATGCCAGGCGGCGTCAACAGCCCTGTCCGGGCATTTCGGGCAGTAGGCAGCAGCCCCAGATTTATCGAACGGGCCAGAGGCCCCTATGTATGGGATGTAGATGGAAACCGCTATATTGATTATATTGGTTCCTGGGGGCCTATGATTCTGGGACACAATCATCCGGCTGTCTATGAGGCAGTGGTAAAGGCTGCGGAAAAAGGATTAAGCTTTGGCGCAGCTACAGGAATTGAAGTTCAGGTGGCTGAACTGATTAAAGAGATGGTTCCTTCTATGGAAATGATGCGTATGGTAAATTCCGGAACAGAGGCTGTTATGTCAGCAGTCCGCCTTGCACGAGGATTTACAGGACGCAATAAGATTTTAAAATTTGCAGGCTGTTACCACGGACATTCGGACTCTATGCTGGTAAAGGCTGGTTCTGGCGCTATGACCAGCGGGATTCCAGATAGTTTAGGGGTTCCGGCAGGATGTGCGGAGGATACCCTGACCGCTGTTTATAATGATCCATCCAGCGTAGAAAAGCTGTTTGAACAGTATCCGGGACAGATTGCAGCCGTAATTCTGGAGCCGGTTGCAGGCAATATGGGTCTGGTTCCTCCAAAAGAAGGATTTTTACAGGCTATGCGGGATATTTGTACCAGAGAAGGCGCGCTGCTGATTTTTGATGAAGTGATTACCGGATTCCGGTTAAGCAAGGCAGGAGCCCAGGGTTACTTTGGGATTACCCCGGATTTAAGCACCTTTGGAAAGATTATCGGCGGAGGTATGCCGGTAGGATGTTACGGCGGGCGCAGAGAACTGATGGAACTGGTAGCGCCTTTAGGCGGCGTATACCAGGCAGGTACCTTAAGCGGCAATCCGGTAGCCATGTCTGCAGGACTTGCAGAACTTACCATGTTAAACCAGCATCCCGAGATTTATGATTATATCAACGGATTAGGCGATTACTACCGTACCAGTGTAAAGAAGCTGTTTGAAAAGTACGGAAAGAACTGGCAGGTAAATGGCGTAGGTTCTTTAAGCTGTATTTTCTTTACCGATCGTCCGGTATGTAATTATGAGGATGCCAAGACCGCAGATACAGCCGAATTTGGCCGTTACTTTAACCATATGATTACCAACGGCGTCAGCATGGCTCCATCCCAGTTTGAATCCATTTTCATATCCAATGCCCATACCAGGGAACTGATTGATATTACCATGGATATTTTAGGAGAGTATCTGGAAGAGCAGCAGTAGCGGAATGCAGTCTTCCTTCAATACTTATCATATGATTCATACATGTGAAACGCGAAAAATCCGGAAGGATTCCAAGAAACAGAAGGAATCTTTCCGGATTTTTTCATGAACAGAGTTTACTCTTTCTGACTATAAAAGTAATTAACCTCAGCCCCTAAAAACAGGGCGCAGATGCAGCAGTACAGCCACAGCATCAGCAGGACGACTGCCGTCAGACTTCCATAAGTGTAGGAAAACTGATTAAAATAGCGGAAGTAGATGGAAAATCCAAAGGAGATTCCAATCCAGCACAGGGTAGAAAACAATGCTCCGGGGATTTGGCTGCGCCAATGAAGTTCCCGGTTGGGGACAAAGGTATACAGTCCGGTGAAACAGAAGATTAAGGTTCCCAGGGATAGCAGAGTGCGGACATTTATGATATACTGGGTGATGGATGCTAAAAACGGAAAAACCTTAAGAATAAACCGGCTGAGGGTATCGCCGAATACCAGAAGAACCAGGGAAAGAATACATACCAGAATAAAGACGATGGTGTATCCGGAACAGATGATACGGGTTATCAGGTATCCTCTGTGGGAATGGTCTCCCTGAATCCGGTTCAGCCCCTTTGCAATGCCAAGCATTCCTTTGGAGGCTGACCATAAAGCGGCCACAGCAGACAGGGACAGCAGAGTTGCCGGTGATTCGGTATACAGGCTGTTTACCAGGCTAAAGAGGATCTGATTGAACTGGTGCGGGACGATTAGTCCCAGAAGTTCCAGCAGATCGTTCTGGCTGATACTTGGGATTACCTGGATAATCGACAGCATCAGTATGGTAAAGGGGAAGGCGGCCATAATAATAAAAAATGACGCCTGGGCGGCATAAACCGTGATTTCATCGGAGATATATTTTTTGATAATCCGCTGTCCATACAGCAGGTAAGTCAGCATAGAAACGCTCCTTTATGAAAGTGTTGTTTGCATAAGCGCCGGTTCCGGCGCCAGGGACTGGTAAGAATATACCATGCTCTGGAAAAAATAACAAGGCCTATTAAAGATATGCGGCATCCGTACAATTGTGAAGAATACGCATACGTTTGGAGGAATTACAGTATGAAAAGACTTCTAGGGTATATGAAACGATACCGAAAGGAAAGTATGATAGCCCCGCTGTTTAAAATGCTGGAAGCCAGTTTTGAACTTTTTGTGCCTCTGGTAGTAGCCAGTATGATAGATGTGGGAATACGGGGACAGGACAGTGCTTATATATTAAAAATGGGCGCTCTGCTGGCAGGACTGGCGGTAGTCGGGATTACCTGTTCTCTGACAGCCCAGTATTTTGCGGCGAAGGCAGCAATTGGAGCAGGGACAGCTTTAAGAAATGATTTATTTGCCCACATTAATAAACTTTCTTATACGGAAATCGATACCGTGGGAACGTCTACTTTGATTACCCGCATGACTGGCGATATTAATACGGTACAAAACGGGGTCAATATGGTGCTCCGCCTGTTTCTGCGCTCTCCGTTTGTAGTTTTTGGCGCGATGGTTATGGCATTTACAGTGGACGTAAAGGGAGCGCTGGTATTTGCCTGTGCCATTCCTCTGCTGTCTCTGGTAGTATTTGGGATTCTTCTTATCAGCATGCCTTTATATAAAAAGGTACAGAAACAATTGGATCAGGTAACATTGTCAACGAGAGAAAACCTGCTGGGGGTTCGGGTGATTCGGGCATTTAACCGGCAGGAAAGCGAATCCAGCCGCTTTAAAGAAGAAAACAGCCTTCTGGTTAAATCCCAGATCTTTGTAGGAAAGATTGCCGCTTTGCTGAATCCGGTGACCTATGTGATTATTAATCTGGCAATTGTAGTTCTGATTTGGACAGGAGCAAAACAGGTTGACTCTGGTATTTTGTCACAGGGGAAAGTCGTAGCCTTAGTCAACTATATGTCTCAGATTCTCGTAGAATTAATTAAACTGGCAAATCTGATTATTTTAATTTCCAAGGCCATGGCCAGTATGAAGAGAGTAGACAGCGTATTTGAAATTCAGCCGGGCATTACGGAAAAAGCAGTACAGCAGCCGGAATCCAGTGTAAATGCAAAAGCGGTATCCAGCTCTGAGCCCAAGGTGGAATTTTCCCATGTGACGTTTACCTATGAGGGGGCAAAAGAGCCGTCTCTGACCGATATATCCTTTGCGGTTATGCCTGGCGAAACCATTGGCATTATCGGAGGAACCGGTTCAGGAAAATCCACTCTGGTCAATCTGATTCCCAGATTTTATGATGCAGGCGAGGGAACAGTCAGAGTGGACGGACAGGAGATTAAAGAACGAAAATTAGACGAACTGCGGGAGAAAATCGGAGTAGTTCCCCAGAAAGCAGTGCTGTTTAAAGGAAGTTTAAGAGAAAATATACAGTGGGGCAAAAAGGATGCATCGGATGAAGAAATCTGGAATGCTTTAAAGACTGCCCAGGCAAAAGAATTTATTGAAGAAAAGGGAAGAGGACTGGATTTTGCTGTCAGTCAGGGAGGACGCAATTTATCAGGAGGCCAGCGCCAGAGACTGACCATTGCCAGAGCGCTTGTGCGTCAGCCGGAGATCTTAATTATGGATGACAGTGCGTCAGCGCTGGATTTTGCCACAGATGCCAGACTGCGCAGGGCAATAAAAGAAGATACCCGGAATATGACCGTATTTCTGGTTTCCCAGAGAGCGGCTACAGTGAAACATGCCGACAGGATTCTGGTACTGGATGATGGAAAGCTGGCAGGAGCGGGAACTCATAAGGAACTGTTCCAGTCCTGCGAGGTTTACCGGGAAATCTGCCTGTCCCAGTTATCAAAAGAGGAGGTGCAGAAAGATGAAGAGTAAAAAAAATCAGGAAACCATAAAACGCATCCTTCTTTATATCCGTCAGTACAAATGGAAGGTAGGAATTTCTATGGCGCTGGCGCTGGTGATTGTGGCGCTGACGCTGTATGTGCCGATTTTAATCGGTCAGGCAGTAGATGCAATTGTAAGCCCTGGAAATGTGGATTTTTCCAGACTGACTGTGATTTTAGGAAAAATCGGGGCATCGGTAGGGGTGACGGCTCTGGCTCAGTGGCTGATGAACCATATTAATAATAAGATTACGTATCAGGTTGTAATGGATATCCGTACCCAGGCATTCGAACGGCTGGAGCATCTGCCGGTCAGCTATATTGACAGTCATACATCCGGAGATGTTTTAAGCAGAGTCATTACAGATGTCGATCAGTTTTCCGAAGGCCTTTTAATGGGATTTACCCAGTTATTTACGGGAGTTATGACCATTCTGGGAACGCTTTTGTTTATGCTGTCTGTCAATCCATGGATTACAGCGGTCGTGGTAATCCTGACTCCTCTTTCTCTGGTTGTGGCGGCCTTTATTGCAGGAAAAACCTATACCATGTTTAAGCACCAGTCTGAAACCAGAGGAGAACTGACGGGTCTGGTGGACGAGATGCTGGGAAATCTGAAAGTTGTCCAGGCTTTTGGTCACGGAGATGAGGCACAGAAGCAGTTTGAGGAAATCAATGACCGTCTGGCCGGATACAGCTTAAAGGCTACCTTTTTTTCCTCCATTACCAATCCGGCTACCCGGTTTGTCAACAGTATGGTGTATGCGGCAGTAGGTCTTACCGGCTCCTTTGCAGCCATAAAAGGAATGATTTCCATTGGACAGCTTACCAGCTTTTTAAGCTATGCCAATCAGTATACCAAGCCTTTTAATGAGATTTCCGGAGTGGTTACAGAACTGCAGAATGCGCTGGTGTCCGCTTCCCGTGTGTTTGCTTTGATTGATCAGGAGGCCGTTCCAGAGGATGCTCCGGACGCGGTAACTCTTAGCCATGCAGAGGGAAATGTAGAACTTAAGAATGTAGATTTTTCTTATAATCCGGAAGGAAAGCTGATTGAAAACTTCAATCTTCAGGTAGAACCTGGAAACCGGGTTGCCATTGTAGGGCCTACGGGATGTGGAAAAACAACCATTATCAATTTGCTGATGCGTTTTTATGATGTAAACAGCGGAAGCATTCAGGTAGATGGCCATGACATCCGGAATATTACCAGAAAAAGCCTGCGTTCCAGCTATGGCATGGTGCTTCAGGAAACGTGGCTGAAATCCGGCACCATACGGGAAAATATTGCTTATGGGAAGCCGGACGCTTCCTTAGAGGAGATTATCCGGGCTGCAAAAGAAGCCCATGCAGACAGCTTTATCCGAAAGATGCCGCAGGGCTATGACACGGTTATCAGCGAGGATGGGGGAAATCTTTCCCAGGGTCAGAAACAGCTTCTGTGTATTGCCAGAGTCATGCTGTGTCTGCCGCCTATGCTGATTTTAGATGAGGCAACCTCTTCCATTGATACCCGTACTGAAATACGGATTCAAAAGGCATTTGCCAAGATGATGGAGGGGCGGACCAGCTTTATTGTGGCCCACCGTTTATCTACCATCAAAGAAGCGGATATAATTTTAGTTATGGAATCCGGACATATTGTAGAGCAGGGAAAACACGAGGAACTGCTGGCAAAGGGCGGCTTTTATGCCAGACTTTACAACAGCCAGTTTGCAGCGTCCTGATTATGGCAGGTTAATCCTGAACCTGTGTTTTCAGCAGCTGGATTTCCCGGCCATGGCCTTCTAAATCCTGAGGGGTTTCCAGAATGAAGGGAAGATGCTTTAATTTTGGATGATTGATGATACTGCGGATTCCTTCCAGTCCCAGATACCCCTCGCCGATGGAAGCGTGGCGGTCTTTTCTGCTTCCGCAGGCATTTTGACTGTCATTGAGATGAAAGGCTTTGACCTTTGAAAGGCCAATGACGGAATCCAGTTCATCCAGGATTTTATCCAGAGATTCTAATAAGTCATATCCGGCATCCCAGATATGGCAGGAGTCCAGACAGATTCCCAGCTTTGGGTGAAGTGCAGGGTCCGTTTTATCAAGAATTACAGCCAGTTCTTCAAAGGTACGTCCGATTTCTGTGCCTTTTCCGGCCATGGTTTCTAACAGCACAGTCGTAGGCTGATCCGGTGTCATGCAGGAATTTAACATCTGACTGATATAGTCCGTTCCAATGGCAGAACCCTGTCCTAAATGGCTGCCTGGATGAAAATTATAGTAGTTGCCTGGAATGTAACTCATAAGGGTTAAGTCTTCGGAAAACATTTCTGCCGCCAGTTTCCGCAGTCCTGCATCTTTGGAACAGGCGTTTAGGGTGTAGGGTGCGTGGCCTACAATGGGGGCAAACTGATGCTCTTTCATAAATTGGCGGAATGCCGTCAGATCTGGAATATTTAATGGCTTTGATTTACTTCCTCTGGGATTTCTGGCAAAAAACTGCAGGGTATTGGCGCCGATGGAAAGGGCGTCTTTTCCCATGCGCAGATAACCTTTGGCAGAGGAAACATGAGTACCAATTGAAAACATAAAAAACTCCTTTCATGGCAGACAGGGAAATGGAAAAATGTCTGTACACGTTAGTATAGGGAGTTTCAAAGACTGTGTCAACAAGCAGAAGGAGATGAATATGAATAAAGATTTAAAAATCGCAATATTAATTGATGCAGATAATATTTCTGATAAATATGTAAAAATTATTTTAGATGAGACAGCTGCGAAGGGAGTGGCAACTTATAAAAGAATCTATGGAGACTGGACCAGTACCCATTCTGGCTCCTGGAAGAAAGTTCTTCTGGAAAATTCCATTATTCCAATCCAGCAGTACAGTTATACCACAGGGAAAAATGCTACGGATTCGGCTATGATTATTGATGCCATGGATATTTTATATTCCGGTACAGTGGACGGATTCTGTATTGCGTCTTCAGACAGTGATTTTACCCGTCTGGTAGCAAGACTCCGGGAATCGGGAATGTACGTACTGGGGATGGGGGAGAGCAAGACCCCTCTGCCGTTTGTTTCTGCCTGTAATGAATTTAAATACCTGGATCTTCTGCTGAATACGGCTTTAAAAGAAGAAAAAGAAGAGACAGAGAGCGTTTTGAAGGATATGGATACAACTGCTGCAGAGAAAAAGAAAGTACTGGAAAACAGTCCGTCTTCTTCTCCAAAATGCAAAAAAATCCTGAAAGATATAAAAGAATCTCCAGGCTCCAGAAATACTCTGAGCTTGAAGAAATTCAAGAAAGAAGTCCGCTGCATTGCAGAAAGCTGTTCAGATGATGACGGCTGGATTTTTTCCGGCGAACTGCGCAATCAGCTTGCCAAACGTTTTCCAGATTTTGACGTCCGCAACTTTGGGCATTCTAAATTTACACCATTTATTGAATCCCTTGGGATTTTTGAAGTCCGCAGGGAGGCAACGACAGCAGGAAACCGTGTAAAACTGGTATACTTCCGCTGCAGAGACTGAGATACATAGCGATTATAATAAGAACCGGAACGGCTGCATGAGGAATCCGACGATTGCCCATGCGGCCTTTTTCCATGCCGGAACCGGCGCAACCGTAATGTGTTCCGGTATTTCGTAAGTGCCGTCAGGAAGGAGGAGACGGCAGTCTTTGTGGTATTGATCCATATATCCGGTCAGTTCTTTTGCCAAATCCGGACTTTCAACAGCCAGGAGCAGTTCTGTATCCATATAGGTACTGCGCAGATCCAGATTATAAGAACCAATGAGAGACAGTTTTTCGTCAATGACCAGAGACTTTCCATGGTAGGAAGTACCGCCATCGTATTCATAAATGGGGATTCCCATACTGGCCATCCATTTTTTACGCCTTATGTAGTCACTGGAGGCAAAGAAGTTATCGCCGTTTTCCACAGAGTTAATCATAATTTTCATGTCAGGAACCTGACTGCCTGCGGCTTTTAAGGTGTCATACATATAGTTGTTGAGAACAGCATATGGAGTGTGGAAAATTACAGAAGACTCGGCTTCTTCGATTAAATGCGTAACCGTGGAAAATACCACAGGTTCTTTTCCATAAATGTGAATGGGATTGCTAATCAGCGTAATCTTCCCGGCTTCCAAGGTGTGGTCAGCATAATACTGGCGAATTTCTTCTTTGGAGGTCTGGAATAAATCGGGACGGGCGTCCGATAATGCAGTGTAGCGCTCATACAGGTTGTTCCGTTCTTTCTGAACTCCCTTTCGTCTGGAAAGTTTTTCCGAATCGTGGAAAATTTTGCTCTCCGGCAGATTCCAAACGGATTCAAAATAAGCTTTTACCTGGGATAATCCATCACCTGCTCCCTGTTCTGGATCGGTATTATAAACCAGTACTTCTCTGTCGTAGCTGCGGCTGTTGGCAGGATAGTCTCCGATAAAATAGTCGAAGGTGTTGCGTCCGCCCAGAATAAATACAGAATTATCGATAATTACATATTTATCATGCATTCTTCCCTGAGTTTTCCAGGGGGCAAGAAGGTTCATGGGATTATAAATCCGGATTTCTGCATTGGGATGGCTGGACAGGGCATAAAAAAGATTTCGTCCTTCCATCCGGATCAGACCGGAAAATCCGTCTACCAGAATTTTTACTTTTACGCCTTCGTCTGCTTTGTGCAAAAGCAGAGATAAAATGTCTCTTGGCGCTTCCCCGTCGCGGAAATCAAAGGTAGACAGGATGATTTCTTTTTCTGCCAGCTGCATCATA
Source organism: uncultured Clostridium sp. (assembly GCA_900551135.1). Lineage (GTDB taxonomy): Bacteria > Bacillota > Clostridia > Lachnospirales > Lachnospiraceae > UMGS1370. The sequence continues at coordinate 7,705 of URUX01000013.1, read as the reverse complement.
CGCATACGCTCTTCCCATGCGCTGGTATTGGTTTCCAGCAGCATAACCCGTTCCGTACCAGACTGGTTCTGGCAGTAGTTTGTTGTTTTCAGATTCTGGGTGGTTGTAGGAGAAAGGGGTTTATAGCGGACAAAAGGTGCACAGGCTCCAATAATGAGAAATAATAAGACTGCAATTAGAATCAGCACGATTAGGTGTCGCCTTCTCAGGGCTTTTAAAATTTTCATTAGAATCACTCTCCGTATAACAAAGTATACCGGAGAAGAAAGGGTTTGTCCATAGGTGAAGGAGAAAGTAAAAATGAAGAAAAAATGAAAAAAGCGTAAAAAATCGTAAAGAAAAACTTATCTAAAGAGCAGAGGGCGAAATTTAGGGAAAAAAGTTGGAAAAAGTATAGACGAAAAGACGATTTTGTGAGAAAATAGGAATAAGTATGATGTCAAAAAATAAACAATCCATACTACTGCTTTTTACGAAACTACATATTTGAAAGGAGTTTTAACATGATTTATTCACATGAAGTAGAAAAGATGTGTACAGTAGCACAGGGCGTTAACCATGGCGCCGCTCCGATTCCGGAAGAAGCAAAATGGGTACAGTCTAAGCAGATCGCTGACATCTCTGGTTTAACCCATGGTGTAGGCTGGTGTGCTCCTCAGCAGGGCGCATGTAAGCTGACCTTAAACGTTAAGGAAGGCATTATTCAGGAGGCTTTAGTTGAGACACTGGGATGTTCCGGTATGACTCACTCCGCAGCTATGGCAGCAGAGATTCTTCCTGGCAGAACTTTACTGGAGGCATTGAATACCGACTTAGTATGTGATGCAATCAATACCGCTATGAGAGAGCTGTTCTTACAGATTGTATACGGCAGAACTCAGAGTGCATTCTCCGAAGACGGTCTGCCTATCGGCGCAGGTCTGGAAGATTTAGGAAAGGGCTTACGTTCTCAGGTAGGTACTATGTACGGAACTTTAAAGAAAGGTCCTCGTTACCTGGAAATGGCAGAAGGATATGTAACTGGTATTGCTCTTGACAAAGACGATCAGATTATCGGCTATCAGTTCGTAAACCTTGGCAAGATGACCGATTTCATTAAGAAAGGCGACGACGCTAACACCGCATATGAGAAGGCAAAAGGCCAGTACGGCCGTGTTGCTGATGCAGTGAAGATCATCGACCCTAGAGTAGAATAATAGTTACGAGAAATCACAATTGATAGATGAATTAAAGGAGGATCATTGAGTCATGGCATTATTTGAATCTTATGAGAGACGAATTGACAAGATCAATTCCGTATTAAATAGCTACGGTATCGCTTCTCTGGAAGAAGCTGAGAAAATCACAAAAGACGCAGGCCTGGATGTATACAACCAGATTAAAGGCATTCAGCCAATCTGCTTCGAGAATGCCTGCTGGGCATACATTGTAGGCGCAGCAATCGCAATCAAGAAGGGCTGCACCAGAGCAGCAGACGCAGCAGCAGCAATCGGTGAAGGCCTTCAGGCATTCTGTATTCCAGGTTCCGTTGCTGATCAGCGTAAGGTTGGTTTGGGCCACGGCAACTTAGGAAAGATGCTTCTGGAAGAAGAGACCGACTGCTTCTGCTTCTTAGCAGGCCATGAGTCCTTTGCAGCAGCAGAGGGCGCTATCGGTATTGCTGAGAAAGCAAACAAAGTACGTCAGAAACCTCTGCGCGTTATCTTAAACGGCTTAGGAAAAGACGCAGCTCAGATTATCGCAAGAATCAACGGATTTACCTTCGTTGAGACCCAGTATGATTACTACACCGGCGAGTTAAAGGAAGTAAACCGTATCGCTTACTCTGACGGCCCACGTGCAAAAGTAAACTGCTACGGCGCTAATGACGTTCGTGAAGGCGTAGCTATCATGTGGAAAGAGAACGTAGACGTTTCCATTACCGGTAACTCTACCAACCCAACCAGATTCCAGCATCCAGTAGCAGGTACATACAAGAAAGAATGTATCGAAGCTGGCAAGAAGTACTTCTCCGTAGCTTCCGGCGGCGGTACCGGACGTACTCTGCATCCAGATAACATGGCAGCAGGGCCAGCTTCCTACGGTATGACCGATACCTTAGGACGTATGCACTCTGACGCACAGTTTGCAGGTTCTTCTTCCGTTCCGGCTCACGTAGAAATGATGGGTCTGATCGGTGCAGGCAACAACCCAATGGTTGGTATGACCGTTGCAGTTGCAGTTTCTATCGAGGAAGCAGCAAAAGAAGGCAGATTCTAGTAAACAGCCGTATTTAGCGGTTTTTAGAAGTAATTAAGAGTATTTGGGAGTGACTTTTTATGGCAAATAAGGGGTCACTCCTACACTATTTCTACATGAATCCTATATGATATTCCTACATTTTGGTGTGTGAATAATCAGTTTACATAATAGTGGTGTTTTGACAAAAGTTATTGACTTTGCGCGTACACTAATGCATATTAGAATTAGAAAAAGGGATAATGTTAAAGAGGGTGTCCCACTACCCATTACAAAGGTGGAGCAATAAACCACCCGCTATCATATCAGGTATTCAAAGAGGCGAAATTTTATTATCTCCGGTAGAGGCTAGAACAAAAGAAGAAGTACTTGAAAAATTCATTTGTGATGTGAATTATATTTTTGATAGAGAAACGATGTGCTAATGCCACCAGTCAGTAAGCTGGTGTTGTTAAATCCCTTTTGTTAGGAGGAATATATGGCCAGGGATGATTATTCTGTGATAGCCGCAAAGGTACTTGATTATCTATACAAATGTCTGAAAAAGGGAATTACTCCAGATCCAGAACTGCTTTCTCCGGAAGCACTTGGTATCAATGAATCATACTGGAACTATATTTTTCAGAACTTATCAGAGTATGGTTACATTACAGGTGTGATATCTAAAAAACTCATGTGAAATCCAGAGGTGTAAGTAAATATTGAGTTCCGGTTCGAGGACGGAACTAAGGGGGGCAGTAAGAAAAGGCTGCATAAACGGATTTACCGAAAGTAATGAAAATGTAGAAATTTAGTCATAGATAGTTATGGAATTAGTCATAGACACGCAGTTTTGCCTGGGTGTTATTTTTTCGCCTTTCCGGTACCGCAGGCAAAAAAGAACGGGACATCACCGGACGCGACAGGGACAAACAGCTTAAGACCTTAAAGGATGAGGCTAAGGGCAGCGAGGCCTTTCTCAGACCAAGATTACAGAACTGGAGGATGCAAACAAGGCTGCTAAGAAAGCGTATGAGGATAAAATCCGCGATATGAAGCTGAACAGTGCCATTAAAGACCAGCTGACAGATTGCAAGTACCCTGAACTGGTAGCGGATAAATTTGACCGGTCTAAACTGATATTAGCGGATGATGGCAGCGTTATCCCCTGTTATCGACAATCAGCATATTGAGTTTTTGCCATCTCCGAAGTTCCTTAGAAGTAAATAAAAGATGTTTTTTGAAGTCTTCGGTAGGTTCCTGGGGACTCAGGGTGACGAGGCATTTAAATGCACAGGGCATCAAATCTGCGCTGGAAATACCGCAGAGCAGCCCCTCGGTAAAGTCCCGAAGTTCCAGTGGATTAAAAATGTACAGGAGATCCTCTTCCAGGGTATTGTACTGATTGACAAAGGAAAAACGGATCAGCATATCGCTGTAAACAACCTTTCCGGTATAATAAATCTCGCTGCTTCGTCCGGTTGGGGTAACGGTACTGATGGAAAAGGAAGCCTCATGCTGGCTGCTGTCATCCCCTTTGTGGATGTTGATAATACCGTCTTTGAGACGGTTGTACCGTCCGTCATAAAAATAAAAATACAGCTTATCAGCCTGATAGAAAGGGCTTTTGATTTTCTGATTCATTGGCAGCAGGGCAATTCGTTCCTGCTGACGTTCCAGGAAGCGGCTTACATCTATACTTAATGCATCTGCAATGTCATAAAGCGTGTCCACATCTAACGTGATTTCTCCAGTTTCATATTTACTTAAGGTTGCGCGGCTTTTATGTATTAAATCTGCCAGCTGCTGCAGCGTCAGGCCCTGTTCTTTACGAAATTTACGAATTTTTCCACCAATTTGTTCACTGATTTTGCTCAAAATAAATCACCAGGTTTCATAATAATATACATTTCTTTTGTTTTCTGTTTTTTCTGGAATGATAAACATCAGAAATGCAGAATAATTCTATCATAACGAAATTAATTGTGTCAATATTCTATTATAACGAAACTTTTGGCGATTTGCCCAAAGGTCTGTTTTCCGGTATAATCGTTCAGAATGTGATTAGAAAGAAAAGAGGAACGAGTTATGGAAAAGAAGACAGGCGGTTTTAGCAGTTCGCTGGGATTTGTTCTGGCAGCAGCAGGAAGTGCGGTAGGAGTCGGCAATATCTGGCGGTTTCCTTATCTGGCAGCCCAGGACGGAGGCGGACTGTTTATTCTGGTCTATCTGGTACTGGTGCTGACCTTTGGATTCACCCTGCTGACAACAGATATTGCCATTGGACGGAGAACAAAGAAAAATGCCTGGAATGCATTTGGAGCAATTCGTCCTAAATGGGATTTTTTAGGAAAGCTGACCTTTCTGGTTCCGGCACTGATTATGACCTATTATGCTGTAATCGGCGGATGGGTTACCAAATATGCAGTTACCTATTTTACCGGACAGGGAACGGAAGCGGCCAGAGATGGATACTTTACGGAATTTATTACAGGTCCAGTTGCCCCTGTGGTATTTATGCTGTTATTTCTGACAGTGACTGCATTTGTAGTATATGCAGGCGTGGAAAAAGGGATTGAGCGGTTTTCTAAATTCGTTATGCCAGGCCTGCTTTTGATGATAATCTGCATTGCAGTTTTTTCATTAACCTTAACGCATACAGATGAAAGCGGAGCAGTTCGTACTGGCATGGAGGGACTGGCAGTTTATTTGATTCCGGACTTTACCGGTCTGACTGTTTCCAGATTTTTAAAGATATTGCTAGACGCAATGAGCCAGCTGTTTTTTTCATTAAGTGTGTCTATGGGAATCATGATTACCTATGGTTCTTATGTAAAAGATGATGTGGATTTGAGCCGTTCCATCCGGCAGATTGAGTTTTTTGACACAGGAGTGGCGCTGCTGGCCGGTATGATGATTATTCCGGCAGTTTACGTATTTTCCGGAACTGAAGGGATGACTTCCGGCCCCAGTCTGATGTTCGTATCTCTTCCAAAGGTATTTCATTCCATGGGAGGAGCAGGAACAGTGGTTGGATTGCTGTTCTTTATCATGGTAGCTTTTGCTGCGCTGACTTCCTGCGTTTCTATTATGGAAACCCTGGTTGCAAGCTGTATGGTTCTGTTTCAGACTACCAGAAAGAAGATGAGTCTGATAATCGGAATGCTCTCTGCAGGCGCAGCAGTTGTGATATGTCTGGGATATAATGTACTGTATTTTGAACTGCCTCTTCCCAATGGACAGACAGCCCAGCTTCTGGATGTGATGGATTACATCAGCAATTCATTTTTAATGCCATTGATTTCCTTCCTGACCTGCATTTTTGTGGGATGGGTGATAAAACCCGGATGGATTGAAGAAGAAATGGAATCCAGCGGCCATGTATTTGGCCGGAAAAAACTGTATTCCTTTATGATTCGCTATGTGGCTCCAGTCATTATGGCAGTTTTATTTTTACAGTCAACCGGTCTTTTTGCAGCTAAATGACAGGGAGCGGTATACGCGTGTTTTGACTTCCATAATTGCTTAAGCTGATGTAAGATACAATTAGAATACGATATGAGGAGGCTATAGCGGTGAAATATGATTTTACTACAATTATGGAACGCAGAGGAAAAGATGCAATTGCGCTGGACGCGCTGGGAAAGAATGGGATGCCAGGACTCCCAAATGGATTGCCGATATGAATTTTGCCACAGCACCATCTGTTTGCCAGGCCATTGCAGACAGAATTGCGCATCCGGCCTTTGGATATTTTGAATCTTCCGAAGCATATTACAATGGGATTATCTGGTGGCACAGAGAGAGAAAACACGTAACCGATTTAACTCGTGAGGACATAGGTTACGAAAACGGAGTACTGGGCGGTGTGGTATCTGCAGTTCAGGCATTTTCCTCGCCTGGAGATGCGGTTCTGGTTCACAGTCCGACTTATATAGGATTTACGAAATCACTGGTTAACTGCGGACGCCGTCTGGTCCACAGCCCCCTTGTTTTAGACGAACATGGCGTCTGGAGAATGGACTACGAAGATATGGACGCCAGATTGAAAGCAGAAAAAATCCACCTGGCAATTTTTTGCAGTCCTCATAATCCGTGCGGCAGGGTATGGGAAAGATGGGAGATTGAAAAGGCTATGGAAGTATATCGGAACAATGACTGTGTGGTAATTTCCGATGAGATCTGGTCAGATATTCTTTTAGACGGCCACATCCACATTCCCTCCCAGTCGGTTAGTGAAGATGCCAAAATGAGGACAATTGCCCTGTATGCACCATCTAAAACGTTTAATCTGGCTGGATTAGTGGGTTCTTACCATGTTATCTATAATCCCTATTTAAGAGATCGGGTGCGTTCCCAGTCTGGAAAGTGCCATTACAATCAGATGAATGTGCTTAGTATGCACGCATTAATCGGCGCCTACAGCAAAGAAGGGGCAGAATGGGTAGATGAACTGTGTCAGGTTTTGAGCAAAAATGTTTCCGATGCCTGCAGCTATATCAAAAAGAATTTTAAAGGAGTGAGGTTTGCCCATCCGGAAGGAACGTATATGCTGTTTTTAGACTGTACGGAATGGTGCAGGGAACATGGAACGACTATTGACGATGTATTGAAAGCAGGATGGGATGCAGGTGTGGAATGGCAGGATGGCCGTAATTTCCATGGCTCCTGCGGGATACGGGTGAATCTGGCTTTGCCGAACAGCAGAGTCCGGGAAGCTTTGGACAGGATGAAACGGTACGTATTTGTATAACGAAAATATGCAGAGGCTCTGGATAAAAAAGTCTGGAAAGCCTCTGTTTCTTTTATTTATCCAGGTATCGCCCAAAAGCCGCCAGCTTCAGGAACTTTCCGCTCTTTTCCGGTATCAAGAGCATGTCTGTGGGAATACAATACCAGAAAGACCTTTTAGGGAGGCAGACAGGTGACACAGCGAAAAACGGTAATTTTAGATCCGGGCCATGGAGGCGCAGAACCGGGTGCAATCTATAATGGAAGAAAAGAAAAGGACGATACGCTGAGGCTGGCACTGGCAGTTGGAAGGATTTTGGAAAGAAATGGAGTGGATGTGCTTTTAACCAGAGTTCGGGATGTATATGATAATCCTTATGAAAAAGCAGAGATTGCCAATCGGTCGGGAGCCGATTTCTTTGTGTCCATTCACCGCAACGCCATGCCGCAGCCCAATACAGCGTCAGGAGTAGAAACACTGGTTTTTGAAGATTCCGGCATCCGCAATATGCTGGCAGAAAATATTAATGAAGCAGTTGCCAACCTTACTGGGTACACCAATCTGGGGATTCGGGAACGGCCGGGACTTGCAGTTCTTCGGAAAACCAAAATGCCCGGTGTTTTGGTAGAGGCTGGTTTTATAGACAATGAGGGAGACAACCGGATTTTCGATGAAAAATTTGAAGCTGTGGCCAGCGCCATTGCCCAGGGGATTTTAAAGACCATTCGGGAAGAAGAAAAAGCCGTGCCAGAGTAT
>URUX01000012.1 GCA_900551135.1 uncultured Clostridium sp. | reverse complement strand
TTTTAATGTCCGGTGGAATTTACCGCTGCACTGGAATTTAAAATTTCAAGTTAGCAATTTTTTTAAACAATTTTTTCTCCCACTACATATGCCCCAGTTTTCATAGTTTAACTACATTTTGTGGTTGCTGGCGAAACCTTGTTTCTTTTATTTTTTATGTTATTGTATTAATTGTATAAAATATAGCATCAGTTTGAAAAATAATATCTTTCCAAACTAATGCTATTCTTAAACATTCACCGTAATCGCTTATTTCCTGCCATCGCTTTAAATTGCTGTCATCTGGTTTACAAAAAACTCTTTAACACACCTACCATCAGCATACGAATCAAGTTATTCTGATACAGAGCATAGAGCCAGGTACTGCTTTCGATTTGTTCCATCACCATCATCCCTGGCATAGTGCCTGCAAATGCAGGAAGGAGAATGCACCCTATCCAGATGTACATCAATCCCTGTATTCCACCTAAAGCAGCGCCTGCTAATTGATTCATTCCATGGATAATCGGAAGCCGTGTAAACAGGTTTAACCACCTTGCCATTATCCGCAAAAATGCAGATACCACTATAAACAATACGATAAAACTTACTCCTCGTATAATCGTTTCTGATAAATATGCGCTCAGATAATCTGTAAAGGCTTCTACCCCCAGAATCTGATAGATTTCACTGTTGTTATTCTCTATCAACGTTTCCTTGATACTGTCTGGAAGCTTCAACTCCTCTATAATCATTCGCTGCTTATCTGGTAATGGGTGGGATTCTTCTGAATTTATGCCAATCGTCTGAATAATACTGCTGCCAACATGTTCCCGAATTGAAGTATGTTCCATTGCATAATCTGTCACATAAGGCAATGCCATACGAACAACCGTTAAAGTAATGATCATGGCTGTACACGATACCACAAGCCGGAGAAAGCCTCGATAATGGCCGTATAAAACCATGCCTAATAAATATATGGCTACCAAAACCGGCAGCCAATTTTCCTGAAAAAATTCCATTCTATCACTTTCCTAATACAAATCTGTCAATTGCCGCAGCGACTCCGTCTTCATCATTACTCTTTGTTACGTAATCGGCCTTCGCTTTCAGGGAATTTATCCCATTTTCCATGGCAACCCCTATGCCCGCTTCTATAATCATGGAAAGATCATTTTCTCCATCTCCAAAAGCCATCGTTTCTTCCCGGCTGATTCCCAAATACTCAGCCAAACGCAAAATTCCCTTTCCTTTTGTTGCTTCGGGATGGTTAATCTCCAAATTCAAAGGAATGGATGACGTAATAATAATATCCGAAATTTCTTTCAGGCGTTCTCGAATCTGACCTTTTAAAGACGGGTCTGCAAAAAACATATTAATTTTCTCAATCGGGCTGTCACTTTCCTCTACAAAACGAATAATATTCGGCACTACATCTCTGGTAATCCGAACCATGTCCTGAAGTTCTTTTGTCAGCCCAAAACAATTCATGTGATTAAAAAATTTTTCTTCGGTAATTCCTCTGCCGTTAATATAAGGATCATACATAACCGGATAGTCTTCCAGAATATGAAGAATCGAAAGAGCTTTGCTGTGTTCCAGCATTCGTCTGTCAATAATCCTATCTTCTTTCATATCATAAATAATCGCTCCATTTGTAGCGATTGCATACCGTACACCCGGAATTTCTTTTACGACAGAAGGAATACCGTCTACTGTACGTCCTGTAGTCGGCACTATCTGGACTCCCTTGGCAATGCAGGCCTTCAATGCCTGCAAATTGCCTGGTGAAAGTCGCTTTCTGCTGTCCAACAGGGTTCCGTCTAAATCCAAAGAGATTAATTTTATATCTTTCATAGCTGCGTTCCTGTCTGTTATATGAAATGTTCTTCCTTTAAAATCAAAAGGCCGTCCTTATCATATTTGGAAGAAAATACCCCTTTGATCATCTTTCCAAATGATGGCTTTTCTGCTTTATCCGCTGCTTCTTCTATGAGATTTTCTGCATTTTCTCTTGTCAAAGGAATGTTATCTTCTTCCATAATCTCGATGCGTTCATAGAGAGCCAGCATACTCTTGCCACTGATGCTGCAGTCAATCTGGCTTGCATACTGGGTTGCATACTGGGCAAACTCATCAATTGTCATTTCTTCTTCCGGCTCACCCTGTTCTTCTGATTCATAGGCATAATCCGGGGCGTCCTCATAAGGCTCTTCCTCATAGGACTCATCCTCGTAAGAGTCTTCCTCATAAGAATTTCCCTCGTAAGAGTCTTCTTCGTAAGAATCTTCCTCATAAGAATCTTCATACTCATCTTCCGGATAATCCTCTTCTTGTTCATAAGAGTTTTCCTCTTCATAGGAATCTCCTCTTACTGTCTGCTGCTCTTCGCTGACAGAAACATCTACCGCATTTTCACGCATCGGGATTACCTGACGTACCGGACGCTCGTCCTCTTCTGCCTCTGTGTATTCTTCCTCTGCATATTCTGCCTCTGAATACTCTTTCTCTTCGTATTCTGGTTTTTCCTGACTTCCGATGCATTCAAAATAAGAGGCCAGAGCCGGATACTGATTGTGAAGATTTTCCAGGCGGGAAGGAGTATCGATTAAAACCACGACAATTCCTGTTTCATCATATGCCATTAAACGATTTAATTCATCTAAAAGGCGGCTGCTCATATCTGCTGCGCCTTCAATAATTAAATCCTTTCCTGCCAGTTTGTCAGCTACCGTAAAAAGACCTTTTTTATTTAATTTTGCACCAGTAATTTTTGCCACCGGATTTTTGGTTCCCAGTTCCAGATGAATCTTCTTTAAAGCCTGTTTGGCAATCTCAAGACCAGCTTCCGGAGAATCTGCTTCAATCATCAAATGGTTGGGCTGAGTCAATTGTTCTACCCTGCTTCTGGATGGAATACTGTTATTTTCTTTCTCCTGCCGGTATGCGGCTCTTGCTTCCTGAATTTCACGGATATTACGAATAACTCTGGTTTTTTCCATATCACTGCCTTCCTGTTTCAGTTCTCTGACATCATTGAGAACCCGTGTATGGCTTAAATCGGAATTTTCCGGTTCTTCCTGAGAATATTCATCATTGGAAAGTCTGGACATTTCCTGCGCTAATTGCTCTTCTACCTCCGCTTCTTTCATCTGCGCCTGCAGTTCTTCATCTGGACGAATATGCTTAGAAGGCATTACTGGTACATCATTTCTATAAACCGGCATCGTCTGGTGGTAAGAATAAGATGCTCTTTCCGAAGCGGCAGCTGTCTCAGCATATGCCTGTTCCTGAGCGTAATCCTGTTCTCCGTAATATGGCTGCTCCTGAGAATATTCATCTGATTCATAATAAGAATCCTGAGAATCATTTTCTTCTGATACATAATTCCGATCCCTGGAATACTCCTCTTCTGCACGATAACTCTGACTCTGCTGGTACTCTTCCTCCGGACGGTAATCCAGTTCCTCTGGATACTCCTCTTCCGGACGGTATTGTCTGTCCCTTGTTTCCTCATCAGACGGCATTTCTCCGTACCCCTGATTGTCTAAAACCGCATCTTCTACATAATAATTTCCCCGTTCTACAGCTTTTAACTTTTCTTCGTAGACATCCCGGTTTTCTACCAGATCCATCTGATAATTATTTAAAGGAGCATACTGAACCTTTAATTCCATGGCTTTATCCACATATTTGCCCAGTCCAAACATCAGCATAATCTTATCACAGGTTTCCACACACTCTTTTTCCATGCCAGCCAGACTATACTGCTCTGCCAGTTCATAAAGCCATTTTTCATCCAGTTCCAAACTGGTGTAAGATTCCAATGTGTTTACCAATTGTTCCGGCGGCGCATTTTTGGCTTTTAAAATCAAATACCGCAGAATATATTGTCTGGAATCCTCTTCTGCCAGGGAACAGAACTCCCGGTAATATGCCTCTGCTTCCTGAATGTCCCCATCTTTTAAAGCCAGCTGGGTCAGCTTATATAAAAGGCGTTTCCCAATAGGTGCACGTTCAAAAGCAATCAGTAAAATTTCTTTTGCCTCATGATACTCATGATTTTTTTCATATACTGAAGACACCAAAGAAAGAAGGTTTGCATTCCTCACTCTTCTCCAGTCAATGGATTCTGCAATATTCATTGCTGTTGCATAGTCACCTTTGTTGACAAGCTTTTTAAGCTGCTCAACCCTTATATTAAACTCGTATTTATCCATTCTTTGCATCTCCTAACGCGCTGTTCTCCTTCGCTACAGTTCCACTCTGCCCTCTAATGCCCTTAGTAAGGTTACTTCATCAATGTACTCCAGATCTCCGCCTACCGGAACGCCGCTGGCAATCCGGCTTACCTTTATGCCAGTCGGTTTTACCAGTTTGCTGATATACATAGCCGTTGTCTCACCTTCCAGACTGGAATTGGTAGCGATGATTACTTCCTTTACATCTGACTGCAGCCGCTGCATTAATTCTTTTAGCTTAATATCATTTGGGCCGATTCCCAGCATAGGAGAAATCGCTCCGTGAAGAACGTGGTAAACCCCGTCATATTTGCCTGTCTTTTCATACGCAGCCAGATCTCTTGTATTCTCCACTACCATAATGACACTGTGATCCCTGTTCTGGTTGCTGCATATGGGACATCTTTCCTGATCAGTCAGCGTAAAACAGTCTTTACAATACCGAATATTGTTACGGGCACTGGTCATTGCACCAGCCAGACGATCCACCTGTTCTTTTGGCATATTGACAATGTGAAAAGCCAGACGCTGCGCCGATTTTGCTCCAACTCCAGGAAGTTTGGACAGTTCTTCTATTAATTTGGTAATCTGATTACTGTAATAATCCATTAGAATGGGAAACCTCCGCCTAATCCGCCCATGCCTCCGGTCAGCTTTGACATGGCATTAGAAGAATCCTCTTCCATCTGACGAAATGCTTCATTTACTGCAGCTACAATTAAATCCTCCAGCATTTCAATATCATCCGGATCTACCACTTCTTCTGACAGCTTTACAGCAGTCACTTCCTTTTTACCGGAAACAGTAACCGTAACTGCACCGCCGCCGGCTGCTGCAGTATATTCCTTCTCTTCCAGAGCCTTTGCAGTCTCTTCCATCTGACGCTGCATACGCTGCGCCTGTTTCATTAAATTATTCATATTGCCAGGCATACCACCTGGGAAACCTCCACGTTTTGCCATTTTCAAAAATCCTCCTAAAATTATAAAATCTCTTAAAATTCTGTCAGTCTTCTATCATTATATCCATATGAATGTTTTTTCTTAACTCTTCTTCACTGACGTATATGGTATCAAATCTTTCGCCAGCCCCTGCCAGCCTGGATTTTAAATACAATTTTTTGCCATACACTTCTTCAATATGGCGTTCCAAATCTCCCAGTACACTGGGGCGGCTGCCAATCGCATAGTTGGCCGCATTGGAAAACACAATACATAAACAACTGTCTCCGCTGGGTTCTACTACCGTGTCACGAAAACTTGGACGAATCGACATCCCCATTTCCCGAACGATTTTTCCCCATTCATTGCGGATCAGGGTTAAATCCTCTACCTGCGCTGCCGGAAGAGAAACCGTTTCCGGAGGCGCATAAGCGGATGCCGATACCCCTGAATTTACACTTTGAGTCTGAGAACCCGGCTGCAGCACCGGCTGTCCAGACATCGTTCCCACTGACTGTCCGTCAGCCGGATTATAACCGATACCGCCTGGTGAAACCGCTGTAACTCTGGAAGCCACCTGTTCTTCCAGTTCTGAAAGTCTCTGCAAAATAGAATCCAGATTGACTTCCATAGCCGGTTTCGTCAGCTTAATAAATGCCACCTCTACCAGAACCCGCTTCTGAGCTGCAAATCGAATCTGATTGGATAGTTCTGAAAAAATCCGAATATAGCGCATCAGGGTACTGCCGTCTGTAAGCTTCGCATCTTCTTTTAGCTGGTTCAGATTTTCTTCCGACATGTCCAGCAAACCTTCTGCATCCTCTGCGCTCTGTGTTAAAAGCAGATTTCTCATATACCAGATAAAGTCTGTGACAAACTGCCCCAGTTCCCGTCCCTGGACTACCAGTTCTTCCAGTTCTTCAATACAGTCTCTGGTTTTTCCCTGACAGACAGCACGAAACATTCGGCTGAATACCGATGTGTCTACTGCCCCCAGAACATCCAAGACATTATCATACGTAAGAAGTTTTCCATAATGAAATGCCACGCACTGATCCAGAAGGCTTAATGCATCTCGCATTGACCCGTCCGCTGCCTTTGCCACATAGCGCAGCGCCTTATCCTCTGCCTCAATCTGCTCTGCCTGTGTCAGTTCCCGAAGTCTTCCGGCAATGGTTTCCAAAGAAATCCTCTTAAAATCGTATCTCTGACAGCGGGATAAAATGGTAATCGGTATTTTGTGCACCTCTGTAGTCGCTAAAATAAAAATCACATAAGAAGGCGGTTCCTCCAGTGTCTTTAAAAGAGCGTTAAACGCTCCAATGGACAGCATATGAACCTCGTCGATAATATAGACCCGGTATCTTCCATCTGTAGGCGGGTACTGTACCTGTTCCCGGATTTCACGGATATTTTCCACACCATTATTCGATGCAGCATCGATCTCTACTACATTCATAGAAGAGCCGTCCATAATGCTTCGGCAGGATGGACACTCATTGCACGGGCTGCCATCCTGAGGATGTTCGCAGTTGACTGCCCTGGCAAGAATTTTAGCAATACTGGTTTTTCCGGTTCCCCTGGTACCGCAGAACAGATACGCATGACCGATACGCCCTGATAGTATTTGATTTTTTAATGTTGTTACAATGTGGTCCTGTCCCTTTACTTCCTCAAAGGATGCCGGACGCCATTTACGATATAATGCCGTATAAGACATATTTGCTGCCTTTCACCATATATTATGCCTGCAGCACCTACTCATCACCAAAACTGATGCCTACAAGCTTTGCTTCTTCAATAATTGAACTCTTCGGATCAACATACTTGAGTTTTCCAGCTGTCTCAGACAGCGGAATCTTAGTAATTTCTCCATCCCTTACAACTACCATATAGCCATATTCGCCATCTCTGATAAGCTTTGCAGCCTCTGCTCCCAGTCTGGTAGACAGTACCCTGTCATATGGACAAGGCTCTCCGCCTCTCTGCATATGGCCCGGAACCGTTACCCGTACTTCCTGGCCTGTTTTCTCGGAAATTTTTGCTCCAATTTCGTAAGCAATGGAAGGATACATGGAATTCTTCTTTTTCTCTTTTAACTCTTTCTTGGAGAGCGCCGCATCTTCTTTAGAAATTGCCCCCTCTGCCACTGCCAGAATAGAAAACTTTTTTCCGGCTGCAGAACGTTTTTTCAACGCATCGCACACTACATTTAAATCATACGGAATCTCCGGCAGCAGGATAATATCTGCTCCGCCTGCAATTCCGGCATGAAGGGTAAGCCATCCTACTTTATGCCCCATAATCTCCACAATAAATACCCGGCCATGAGACGCAGCCGTAGTATGAATACAATCAATGGCATTTGTAGCAACATTTACTGCGCTCTGAAAACCAAAGGTCATATCTGTCCCCCACAGGTCATTATCTATGGTTTTGGGTAATGATACAATATTGAGGCCCTCTTCTCTCAGCAGATTCGCTGTCTTCTGACTTCCATTTCCGCCTAAAACAACCAGACACTCCAGACGAAGCTTCCGATATGTATGCTTCATCGCCTCTACTTTGTCCAGACCATTATCATCCGGCTCCCGCATCAGCTTAAACGGCTGCCTCGATGTTCCCAGAATTGTGCCGCCCCTGGTCAGAATTCCCGAAAAATCACTGGGCTTTAGTATCTGATAGTCTGCATACATCAAACCTTTATAGCCTTCTTCAAACCCTACAATCTCTACATCATCAAACATATTATACAGAGATTTTGCAACTCCGCGCATCGTAGCATTGAGGCTTTGGCAGTCTCCACCGCTGGTAAGCATTCCAATTCTTCTCATATGTGGCCTCTCTTTCATAAAGATGGTTATAGTATACCCATTTTGTAATTATACAGCAAACCCCTGTTGTGGGCAAGCAAAAAAAGAAAAGCCGCACCAGGTCAGGGGCTTCCTGACATTCTGATACAGCTCAAATTCTTTTCTGTAAATATAGATTATAATATAAAATCCACGCATCTTGCTTTGCACATCAACCACAGACGTTACTCAAGCAGTTAACTCAGCCCAGGCTGCCTTGCGGCACACAAAAGGTTCTGCTTAGTGCTGCTGCATTCCTGCCCTGACACGGTTCACAGATTTCTGTTGCGCAAGACCCAGACATCAACGCCACTTACAAAAGGCAGCTCTGCAGAAAAATGTGCGAGGCAAGATATCACCCCTGCTAGAGCGGATTGCAGGTACAGGGCACCGCTATCTCCCCGGCTGCGTGGAAACTTTGTGACTTATTTATGTTTGGATAGCTAGTCCAGTATACATGGTGTTTGGAAAAATGTCAAGATTCAGCCTTGTTTTCCAATATTTTCATTGCCTCTTTCAGTACCTTCTCCCCATTTTTCAATCCAAAATCGGTTACATTGATCTTCTCTACCGGGACGCCTCCGGAGATTGCTTGCAGATTTTTCTGCTCATAGCCAATCTGGGGCGCCAAAAGTACGATATCCGCTTCCTGAATTACTGCTTTAGCCCCGACCATTGATTTTACTTCAATAGACACGTCTATCCCCTCATCCATAGCCGCACGTTTCATTTTAGACACCAGAATACTGGTTGAAATTCCTGCATTACAAACCAATAAAATCTTCCTCATGTCTTTTCCTCCCCTTAACTTGATTTTTTATTTTCCCGAAGCTTCTTAAAAAAAGCTTTCATCATGGCGGAACATTCTTCCCCCAGCACGCCGCTTTTGGATTCTGCCTGGTGGTTAAACCCCTCTTCATGAAGCATGTCCAAAACAGAGCCGGCACATCCGGCTTTTGGATTCATGCATCCCATAACCACCCTGGGAATTCTGGCCTGAATTATTGCACCAGCACACATAGGGCACGGTTCTAATGTAACATATAAGGTACAGTCTTCTAAACGCCAGTCGCCTATTTTTTTACAGGCTTTTTTAATGGCAATTATCTCCGCATGAGCCAACGCACTGTGATCCGTCATCCGGCGATTGTAACCTCTGGCAATGATTTTTCCTTCGTGTTCAATCACGCATCCTATCGGAACTTCTCCCAGCGCCTCCGCCTTCTTTGCCTGACGGATGGCTTGTCTCATATATTTTTCTTCTTGAGTCATAAGTGTCTCCTGTTGTTTTTGCTAGACCCACAGACCATGGTGTGTTATACTCTATTATACTACTATTTGATTTAGATTGGAAATATAAATTATGAAAATTTGCGGATTACAAAAAACCACTTTATTAGACTTTCCCGGGCATGTAGCCGCCACTGTCTTTACCGGCGGATGCAATTTTCGCTGTCCTTTTTGCCAGAACAGTGAAATTATTCCTTTTAATACTGAAGCAGACTATACAGATGACGAAGTTCTGTCCTTTTTAAAAAAGAGAACCGGAATTTTAGAAGGCATCTGCATTACCGGAGGCGAACCTACGCTTCAGCCGGATCTGGAAGATTTTATCCGCCAGGTAAAAGACATGGGATTTTTAGTAAAATTAGATACCAACGGCTACCAGACTTCTGTCTTAAAAGAGCTGACAGAAAACGGATTACTGGACTATGTAGCAATGGACATTAAAGCGGGACCCGAACGCTATGCCGCCGTAGCAGGACTTCCTGCCATAGATATGGGGCCGATAAATGAAAGCATCTCTTTTTTGCTGTCCGGGACAGTCCCCTTTGAATTCCGTACAACGGTTGTAAAAGGCCTTCACACACTTGCAGATTTTCAGGCAATCGGTCCCTGGATAAAAGGCTGCCCCCAGTATTTCCTGCAAAACTTCAAGGACTCTGAATACGTTCTTCAGTCTGGTTTTACTGGTTTTTCCCTTAGTGAACTGCAGGAATTTGCAGATGTGGTAAAACCCTTTACAGGCAGTGTTTCTATCCGCGGTATTGATTACTGATGTCAGGAAAACCGAATATCAGTATACCAGTATCCAAAGCGGCCGTCCCCGGACGGCTGCTTTTTTGACAGCACAAAATGCGGAAATCCAAACATATTTGCCATATATTTTTCATTACTGTAATAATGGCCTGGAACGCCCAGCAGATATCTGGGTTTTCCTCTGGGATTTTCCAGGCGGGCCAGTATTAAATATCGATAATTGTAATACCCATGAAGCAGAAAGCTGTTATTTCCATAAATCCATACCTCCCTTGGCAAAAGACCAATATCCTGAGGTTTTATAACCAATATCTCACAACCGTGCTCACTGTCAAATGCCTGCGTTTTGGGATACATTTTTTCAAACCTGTTCCACACCTGATCGGCATTTTCTTCCGGTTCTTCAATCAAACGCAAACCTTCCAGTTCTCCCGGAATGCCTGCCTGAGGAACATAAACCGGCTCTGTTTTTTCTCCCCTGACGCCGACTCCCGTCCATCCTCCTTCCCTGGTGGATACTGCCTGAACTGCCTCCAGTACAGTCTGAGAGTCCATCTGTTCTGGCTTTGCCTGTTCTGCTGCAGGCTGAAGAGTTTCTAGTTTAGGCTGTTCTGCTGCAGGCTGAAGAGTTTCTGGCTTTGCCTGTTCTGCTGCAGGCTGAAGAGTTTCTGGCTTTGCCTGTTCTGACACAGGCTGCTCCTTCTCGCCTGACACAGTCACATCTGCCCCCTCTTCTCTTGCCAGTTCCTGTTCCATCTCCGTCACCGCTTTTTGAACTTCCTCCATAACAGCCGGTTTTCTTTCCGGCGCTGCTTTTGACAGTTCAATTTCAGCCGCATAAGTAACTTCATCCTCCCAAATCGTCCGATACGTACGCCAGTCATCCTTTGGCTCATGAATTGCAAGTCCATAGCAGCTGTCCATCTCACAACCGCTTCCTTCTACATTATCTACTTGTACAGATGTCCGGAACTCCCCGTTTCCTCCCCTCAAAAATAATTTTCCCAATGGGATCTCTCCTCCAGAAGACAGGAGATAAATACCGGCATCTCCGTTGGTAAAAATTTTCTTCACATTAACATTGATTCTGCACTGACCTCCCCTGGCCTCCAGCTTTGCGAATCCTACGTTTCTCCCTTTTGTTTTTCCTTCATATTCATAAATATATGAAATGAGTCTCCTATAATTAGACATACAATCACCTCTATTTATGTTTATGCAATTACCCATTGAAACTATGCTATGAAAATGATATCCTATATGTGAGGTTTTAAAGGTAATACATTTTTTAGAAAATGGAGGTTTCTTGAAATGAAGATTTACAAAGTGAAAGATTATGAAGAAATGAGCCGTAAGGCAGCGGCTGTAATCGCTTCCCAGATTATTGCAAAGCCAGACAGCGTTCTTGGTCTTGCTACTGGATCTACACCGATTGGTACATATAAAAATCTGGTTGCTGCTTACAATGCCGGCGATTTGGATTTTTCTCAGATTAAATCTGCAAACCTGGACGAATACCGCGGCATTACCAAAGACAATGACCAGAGTTACTATTACTTTATGAATCACAACCTGTTCCAGCATGTAAATATCGATCCTGCCAACACCAACATTCCTGACGGAACCAACAGTGATGCAGATGCTGAATGTGCTCGTTATGAAGCAGTTATCGAGTCTTTGGGCGGCGTAGATTTACAGCTTTTAGGACTTGGCCATGACGGACATATTGGTTTTAACGAACCCTGCGATCATTTTGACAAAACAACTCACTGCGTAGATTTAACAGAAATGACCATTGAAGCAAATAAACGTTTCTTCGCTTCCATTGATGATGTTCCAAGACAGGCTTATACCATGGGATGCGGCACCATTATGAAAGCAAAGAAAATTCTGATTCTGGTTTCCGGCGCTGACAAGGCAGATATCTTATATCAGGTTGTAAACGGCCCTGTCACCCCACAGGTTCCTGCATCTATTCTTCAGTTCCATCCTGATGTAATCCTGATTGCAGACGAAGCCGCTATGTCTAAATTCTGATTTATTAGTAACCGATATTACTATCTCAAAAACGTGCGCCACCAGGCGCACACATGAAAAGCCGCTGGAGCTGCTGAAAAATGGAGTCTGTATTTCCTTCTCTTCCGCAGCCTTGCGGCTTTTCCATTCTTATTTTCTGATTGTCTTACTCGTTATTTTATCTGAGTCAAATAGTTGGCCAGCCCTGCAAACTGCTCCAGAGTCAGCGCTTCTCCCCGAACTGTGGCAGGCAGTCCCATACGCTCAATGGCTGTTCCAATCTGCTCTTTGGTAAAGCTTAAATTCTGTGCATTATTCAGTCCATTCTGCAGAGTTTTCCTTCTCTGATTAAAAGATGCGCGAATCAAATCAAACATCAGCACCGGATCGGCTACTTCTACCGGCGGCTTGTCATGACGAGTCAGACGAATGACCGCCGAACCCACATTGGGTCTTGGAATAAAACAGTTTGGAGGCACATTTGCTGCAATATATGGCTCTGCATAATACTGAACTGCCAAAGACAGCGCTCCGTAATCTTTTGTTCCTGGCCCGGCCTGCATCCGATCTGCTACTTCCTTCTGTACCATAACCGTAATATTATCGATGGGAACGCCGCTTTCAAATAATCCCATAATAATCGGCGTTGTAATATAGTAAGGAAGATTCGCCACTACCTTAATCGGCTTTCCCTGATTATATTCCTGAGCCAGAGCCTTGATGTCCAGCTTTAAAATATCTTCATTAATTACCGTTACATTATCGTACCCGGCCAAAGTTTCCTGTAAAATCGGAATCAGGTTTTTATCAATCTCGACTGCTACTACTTTTCCTGCATTTTCTGCCAGATACTGGGTCATAGTGCCAATACCGGGGCCTATTTCCAAAACCATATCATCTTTTTCCACACCGGCAGCCCGGATAATCTTTTCCAGTACATGCTGATCAATCAGAAAATTCTGTCCAAATTTTTTCTGAAAAGCAAACTGATATTTCTGGATAATTTCTATGGTTTTCTGGGGATTTCCTAACTTTTCCTGCATATAATCCCTTTCTTTCACAACATTATTTCTTAATACGATACAGTTCCAAACCATTATTAAAGGTGATCTCTTCTGCCTGTTCTCTGGTTATCCCTTTAATCCTGGCTAATTCATCTGCCACATAGGGCAGATTTAAGGAAGAATTGCGTTTTCCTCTGTTTGGTGTCGGCGCCATATAAGGGCAGTCTGTTTCCAGCACAATCCGGTCCACAGGCGCATACTCTGCCACTTCTTTTAATTTTTTGGCATTTTTAAATGTCAAAACTCCGCCAATCCCCAGATAAAAACCCATATTTAAAAATTCTCTTGCCAGTTCGACTCCATAGGAGAAACAATGGATCACGCCGCCAATTTCTCCTGCCTTTAACGCTTTCATCATATCCAGAGTGTCTTTCGCCGCATCCCGGCTATGGATAATAACCGGAAGTTTTACCTGCCTTGCCAGTTCTAACTGACGCTCAAACCACTTTTTCTGAATGCTGCGTTCTGGCTCATCCCAGTAGTAGTCTAAACCGATCTCCCCTACTGCCGCCACCTTTTCATGGCTGGTCTGAGTTGTCAGCCAGTCGAATTTCTCATCATCCAGTTCACCGGTATCGCTGGGATGAACGCCTGCAGATGCATAAAAATAGGGATACCGCTCTGCAAGCCGGATAGAAGCAGATGTAGACTCCAAATCTGCTCCAACATTTACCACCAGACGGATTCCGTTTTCCGGAAGGCTTTTAATCAGGGATTCCCTGTCTTCATCAAAGGCCTCGTCATTGTAGTGTGCATGGGTGTCAAATATCATTTTATAAAAACTCCTTAAATGAAAAAACTTTCTATTTGCAAAGAAGCGCTGTACACCCTGGTTCAGGACGCACAGCGCCAGACTTTCTCATTTAGCAGATCTCTGCTCCTGCCGGCATATCTTTCTCCGGTTTCATCAGAGCCAGATTTCCTTCTGCATCCTCTGCGCATAAAATCATGCCTTCTGACTTCACTCCTGCCAAAACAGCCGGTTTTAAGTTGGTCACTACCATAACTTTTTTTCCTACCATTTCTTCTGGTGTGTAATGCGCCTTAATACCGCTTACAATCTGGCGAACCTGAGATCCGATCCGAACCTGGCTGCAAAGAAGCTTTTTGGATTTCTTTACTGCTTCGCACGCAATAATTTCTCCAACCTGGAACTGAAGTTTTGCAAAATCATCATAGGTAATCTCCGGTTTTGCTTCTAAATCAATGACATTTTCCGGAGTCTCCTCTTTTTCACCGTTTTCCTTTGCAGCTTCTGCCTGCATTGCTTCTACTTTTTCCATAACTTCCTTGATATCCATACGGGCAAACAGGATTTCCGGCTTCTCTGTTACCTGGCTGCCGGATGGATATTTGCCAAAGCTGTCCATTTCTTCCAGACTGCGTTTCTCTGTATTTAACTGGGACAAAATCTTTGCAGAAGTTTCCGGCATAAAGGATGCGAGCAGAGATGCACCAATGGTAATTGCCTCTGCCAGATTATACAGAACCTCTTCCAGACGCTCTTTTTTGGCCTCGTCCTTTGCGAGACTCCATGGCATGGTCTCATCAATGTACTTATTGCAGCGGCGGAAAATTCCAAATGTTTCTGTAATAGCATCTGCAACACGGAGCTGCTCCATTTTTGCATCCACTTTCTTAACTGCTTCCAAAACCGTTGCCTTTAAGTCCTCATCTACCTCTTCCTTCACTCCGGTTGATGTTACTACTCCGCCAAAGTATTTATTGCTCATGGAAATGGTACGATTTACCAGGTTGCCCAGGATATTTGCCAAATCAGAATTTAACCTCTCTACCATCAGTTCCCAGGAAATCACGCCGTCATTATCAAAAGGCATTTCATGGAGCACAAAATAACGGACTGCATCTACACCAAAGAAATCTACCAGGGTATCTGCGTAAAGAACGTTTCCTTTGGATTTGCTCATTTTGCCGTCGCCCTGTAACAGCCATGGGTGGCCAAATACCTGCTTGGGCAGCGGAAGATCTAAAGCCATCAGGAAAATCGGCCAGTAAATTGTATGGAAACGGATAATGTCTTTTCCGATTAAATGCAGATCTGCAGGCCACAATTTTCCAAACTGTTCGCTGCTCTCACCGTCACAGTCGTATCCAATTCCAGTAATGTAGTTGGTCAGCGCATCCAGCCACACGTAGGTTACATGTTTTGGATCAAAGCTGACCGGAATTCCCCATTTAAAAGAAGTTCTGGAAACGCACAAATCCTGAAGTCCGGGAATCAGGAAGTTGTTCATCATTTCGTTTTTGCGGGATACAGGCTGAATGAAATCCGGATGTTCATTGATATAATCAATTAATCTCTGCGCATATTTGCTCATTTTAAAGAAATATGCTTCTTCTTTTGCAGGCTGTACTTCGCGTCCGCAGTCCGGACATTTGCCGTCTACCAGCTGGGATTCTGTAAAGAAGGATTCACAGGGAGTGCAGTAAAGTCCCTCATAATATCCTTTGTAAATATCTCCCTGATCATACAGTTTCTTAAAAATCTTCTGAACCTGAGCCTCATGGTACTCGTCAGTGGTACGGATAAATTTATCGTAGGATGTATTCATCATATCCCAGATACTGCGGATCTCGGAAGACACACCGTCTACAAATTCCTTTGGAGTTACTCCCGCATCCTGTGCCTTTAACTCGATTTTCTGACCGTGTTCATCTGTACCGGTCTGGAAAAATACATCATATCCCTGTTCTCTCTTATAACGGGCAATGGCATCTGCCAGAACCGCCTCATAGGTATTGCCAATATGAGGCTTGCCGGAGGTATAGGCAATTGCCGTTGTAATGTAATACGGTTTTTTCATTTTCTGTGTCATGTTATCCTCTCTTTCTAACATCAGCGGAGCCTTTTCACCGCATCAGACCGTCTTATCAAAATCCGTACCCAATACGATAAAAAATCCCGCCTTTAAATTTACACTTAAAGACGAGATACTATCCCGTGTTACCACTTTAATTCACCTGAACCTCACGGAACAGGCCTCATGGACTGCAGGTACAGTCCCACACTGTAACGGGCGCTCCCGTCGCTGCCTAAAATACCGGTCTGGGTTGATAACCTTTGTCCAGATATTCTCAGCCGCGAAGCTCCAAGGCCATCTTCTGCGAATTTTCCCTTTTCCCTTCTCACCAACCGGGATTCTCTGTAAAACGGATGGTCCGCATACTCTTCTCTTCACTGCTTTTTTCAAATATATGGTAAGTCTAACCGTTTCCCACAACTTTGTCAAGGTCTGATGAATGATTGTATTTCACAGAAATATAATATATAATGAATAGTAATCGTTTCGGGCGTCCCGCAGTCCCGAATTATTACCATGGATATTATTTACAGGAGGACAGCGAATGCATTTATCAGCACATTTTCATAGTAAAACATTATCCTCTCTGGCGCTGGCTGCTGCTGTATCCGGCGCACTCCTGCTCAATGGCTGTTCCATTCAGCGCCCTGAAGCGCCAATACCAGCTTCATCAGCAGCCTCAGAAGCAGATACCAGCCAAAACAATCTTGGACATACCAACGCGCAAAAAGAAGCTGCTGCAAAAGAACAGGCCCGATTTGATGACTTAATGGACGAAACCTTTCGGGATTCTCTGACCGATTCCCTGCTGACTCTTCACTACAGCATCAGCGATCCGAGCCGCTATGGTATTACCGATTATCCTTGCAGTTTTGGAGATTTTTCTGTTTCTGACATACAGAAAAACTTAATGGAACTCCAGGCTCTGGATTCCCAGCTGGACAGCTTTAACCGTTCTCTTTTGAGTAATGAACAGGTTCTGACCTTAGATATTTTAAATGAACATCTGGATACCGAACTTTTATTAGAGGGAATTGAATTATATCAGACTCCCCTTACCTCCATAACCGGTATCCAGATTGATTTGCCGGTTATCCTTTCGGAATACCGCTTTTATACCAAAAAAGATATTGATGAGTATCTGGAACTGCTTTCCAATATGGACGAATTTTTTGACCAGATCCTGACCTTTGAACAGGAACGTTCTGCTGCCGGATTATTTTGCGGGGATACAGCGGCAGACCACATTATTGAATCCTGCCAGCCCTACATGATTGATGCAGAATATAATCTCCTTCATACTTCTTTTGTTACCCGGTTAGAAGAGTTTTCTTCTCTGACAGATGAAGAAAAACAGGCGTATATCCAGCAAAATCGCACGATTGTATCGGAACAGTGCATACCAGCTTACCAGGAGCTTGTATCCGGTCTTTCCCAGTTAAAAGGAACCGGACAGTATAAAGGCGGCTTGTGTCACTATCCTGACGGCAAGAAATATTTTGAGTATTTAGTCCGTTCTAATACGGGAACCTCATACACCAGTATGAATGATTTAAAAAATGCTATTGAAAAGAAAAATGTGGCAGACATCGCTGCAATGGCCGCCATCATCCGAAACCGTCCTGAACTGGTGGATCAGGTAGGAACCTTTGCCTTTTCACCTTCTGATCCTGAAGAAATCCTGACTTCTTTAAAACAGGAAATCTCCATAGAATTTCCGGAAATCCCAGAGCATCAGTATACCATCAAATATGTGGCTCCGGAACTAAGGGATATTTTATCTCCTGCCCTTTACATGGTTCCTCCTGTGGATCGGTATGACGAAAATGTAATCTATCTCAATATGGAACAGAATAATGGCATTACCCAATACTTATACACCACATTAGCCCACGAAGGCTATCCAGGCCACTTATATCAAAATATATATTTTTACAGTACCAATCCATGTCCGATCCGCTGTCTGCTATCCTTTAACGGTTATTCGGAAGGTTGGGGACTGTATTCTGAATTTTTATCCTACTCCTTTCACAATGGGGTTGATCCGGACGGAGCCCAAATCCTGAAATACAATTCTTCTGCCAGCATTGGGTTAAATGCCCTATTAGATTTAAATATTAATTATTTTGGCTGGGATGAAAATCAGACCCGCGACTATTTATCTGACTATTATGACGTAGAAAATTCTAATATCGTATCCGAAATTTATCAGACCCTGATTGAAAATCCAGGATACTATTTAACTTATTACGTGGGGTATATGGAGTTTTGCGAGATGCGGGAACAGGCCGAACGCGAACTTGGCGATAAATTTAATGCAAAAGAATTTCATAAACTAATGCTTGATATTGGTCCGGCTCCTTTTTCGGTTATCCGAAGCCGTTTGGATACCTGGATTCTGACTAAAAAAATGCAGTAAAAAATGCGGTACCTGCTCAGAACATTCCTCTCAGCAGATACCGCATTTCAAGTTATTACATTACTTCCATAAATCCTCATAGTCCTCAAAATAGGTAGAGTATCCATTCTCATCTGTTTCCAGTAAATCAGACTTCACATCTTCTCCATTAATCTGAAATTTTACCAGTTCCAGTTCGTAATTCTCAATATAGGTGTTTACCAGCGCTTCCAATGTAGCCTGATTCATAAAATCATCATCTTCATAGTTTGGAATTGCAGAAAGATTGACAATACCAGATGCGTTATCTTCGTTTACAGTTACATCTATAACTGTAGTTCCGTCATCCAGTACACCATACTCAATTAATTTATCTACCAGCCCCTGGTTGCTCATTTCCTCTAAAGAATCCATATTCTGAAGCAGTCCGCTTCCATCCTCATTAATGCTGTATACAGAAATGGTGTCAAATTCCGGACCAGGAACCTTGCCTTCTACTAATTTATCACCGCTGTCTGCTGAAGATGGTACAACAGCTGCTGTTTCGGCATTCTTCTCCGGGGTTGGTGTACATGCTGCCAGAGAAATTGCCATGAATGCTGCTACAATGTACATAATTGTTTTTTTCATAATTAAAATTGCCTCCTCTTAATCCTTCTTCTGAACCTGACGGAACCAGTTGTTTAAATGCTTTAAGGTCTTTACCAAAACCTCCAGTTCTTCTTCGTCCAGTTCTTCCATAACGCCTTGTATCATCTGTCTGTGAAAACCGGCGTGGTGATCAAATGCTTTTTTTCCTTTTTCAGAAAGGGCTATATAGACTACTCTCCTGTCCTCATTGCTTCTTTCCCGAATGACATAGCCTTTTTTTACCAGACTGTTCATGGCAATGGTCAGGGTTCCCACCGTAACAGAGAGTTCCCTGGCAATTGTGGACATGTTTTTGGGTGTCCCGACTCCTATAGCATCAATGACGTGCATGTCGTTATTGGTTATATCTTTAAATTCCGGTGTAATAATCGCCTTCTGTTCAATATCCATAATGTCATTAAACAGCCTTACCAGAACTTCATTTAAAGTCCCGTAATTATCCACGTCTTATCCTTTCCTAACCTTTCTGAAAAAGCTTCCTACTGATTATATATGATCTTTCAGCAGAAAACAACCTCCTAATTCCTTATGAAATTCTTACAAAATTGTGTTTTTTCTGTATCTATTTTATAAATTTCTAAAACAGCAGCTTTTACATTATAGTAGAAGTTCCCTCTATTTTCAACCGGTATTTCTACTTTTTAAGCCTGTTTAAGCCGATTTCCCGAATAATTCTCACGCTGCCAGAGCCGTCCCCAGCAAAATACTGGCCGCCATCCCTGCCGCTGTAGCAATCAGCGCCCCTTTCAGCGCATACCTGGTTTTTGTAATGCTGACAGCCCCAAAATACACGCTAAGACAGTAAAAAACCGTTTCTGTACTGCTCATTAAAATCGATCCAATCATCCCTTCTACAGAATCCGGACCGCTGGCCTTAAAAATATCTAAAACAAGACCAGTAGCAGCCGCATTGGATACCAGCCGTACCAGAGCAACCGGCACAACTGGCGCTGGAAGATGAAGCCATGCAGCCGGCCTTTCTAATAATTTGCATAAAAAATCCAGCAGTCCGGAAGATCTCAGTACACCTACTGCTGTCATTAAACCGATTAATGTAGGCATTACCTGAACCGTCGTCTTCATTCCATCCTTTGCCCCATCTAAAAAATCTTCCAGTACCGGACGTTTCTGCAGCAGTCCAAATCCAACCATGTAAAAAACCGCCAGAGGAACCAGGGCTTTTGAAATGAACATTAAAACGTTCATAAATATTGACATCTCCTTTGCTTATTGATACTATTTTACCATGATTACGACAAAAACTATTTCTATTCCATGCTTTCATTTAGACCAGATTGCCCAGTCCGGACAGTGCTTCCGGATGACGCCTCTTGATCATGGCGGATATTCCGTCATTAGCAGCGGACGTTATCTTGAAATTCAGGAACAGCCTTCTTTGGAATCTTCCCAATTTTCCTTTACCTGCCAGGAAACCGACCTGGACTTCTGGTTTCAATATTTTGATTTAAACACGGATTATCAGGCCATCTTAAATTCAATTCAGCCTAACGATGCCTATTTGACTGCCGCAGGAAAAGAGGGAAGCGGCATTCGGATTCTCCGGCAGGATCTGTGGGAAATGATTATTACTTTTATCATATCCCAGCAGAAAACCATTCCCGCCATCCGTCAGGCCGTTGAAAATTTAAGCAGACAGTACGGGTCTTTGATTAAAGAATCCTTATCCGGCCCAATATATGCCTTTCCCTCACCGGAACAACTGGCTGGGGCTTCTCTTGAGGATTTGCTGAACTTAAAGTTAGGATACCGCGCCAAATATATACTGAAAACTACAGAAGATGCCTGTACTGGCTCTCTGGATCTGGAATATTTAAAAACTCTGGATTACAGCCATGCCATGACCTATATCAAGAGATTTTACGGTATTGGAGAAAAGGTTGCCAACTGCATCTGTCTCTTTGGCCTTCATCACATTGATGCCTTTCCCGTAGATACCTGGATTCAAAAAATTCTTATGGCAGAATACTATCCCAGGCATCCCAAGCGCTATCAAAGCATCCCTAAATCTGCCCTATGGGATACTCTTATTTCCGACCATTTTGGCTGCTACAATGGCTTTAAAGGCGTTATGCAGCAATATATTTTTTACTATGAACGCAGCCGTTCAGGAAGGACTTAATCATGACGGGACAAGTGTTAAAATGGCTGGCGGTCATTTCTATGGTGCTGGATCACATAGGTATAGTCTGTATTGGCCCCCTCTTAGAAAGTCTCCCGGATCTTTCTCTTTCCTCCCTGTACTATGGTGCTGAAAACGGGAGTGGACAGCAGGCTTTTCTTTGCTGGGCTGCATTCATCCTTCGAGCGATTGGCAGACTGGCATTTCCAATTTTTTGTTTTCTCCTGACAGAAGGATTCCGGCACACCAGAAATCTCAAAAACTATATCGGACGAATGACCCTGTTTGCCCTGATTGCTGAGATTCCTTTTGACCTTGCCATCTATGGTTCATTCTGGTATCCAGAATCTCAAAATGTTTTCTTTACTTTGTTAATCGGACTTTTCGTTTTATATGGATTTCAAAAAATCGATCAGAACTGCATTGGGATTGATTTGACTTTTTTGTTAAAGATACTGGTGGTTTCTGGGGGATGTGCCGCTGCATTTTGTTTTAAAACAGACTATGATATTTACGGTATTTTGTTTATCGCACTCCTGTTTCTGCTTCGGGATGACAGACAAAAACAGGTATTCTTCGGCATACTGATGGCCATGCTGGAATATACCGCTGTATTTGCCTTTATTCCCATCTGGTTCTACAATGGAAAACCTGGAACCAGAAGATTCCGGTATTTCTTCTACTGGTTTTATCCAGTGCATTTGCTGGTTCTGTGGGGAATTCAAAGGGGAGTGGTTTAACTCCCCTGGCTATCCATCACTTTGCAAAACACCACCGCCGCTATTGTACTTACTGCAGTGGCAATAAAAGCCGGTCCTATTATAGCCGCCGGAGCAGCGCTTCCATACTGAGTCCGGTAGGCAATCATATTGACTGGAATCAACTGCAGAGAAGAAATATTAATAATTAAAAATGTACACATCTCATTACTGGCTGTTCCTTTTAAATGCCTCAGACTACTGCCTTTTTGATATCTGCTTTCTTCCAATTCCTTCAGTTCTTCCATTGCCTTTAATCCAGCAGGAGTAGCCGCCCAGCCCATTCCCAACATATTGGCAATCATGTTGACTGAAATAGATTTTGCTGCTGGATGGGTAAGAGGCAGGTTGGGAAACAGGAATTTCAGTATCGGCTTCATTTTTTTTACCATTGCTTCAATAATTCCAGCTCTGCTCCCAATCTCCAGAAGCCCTGTCCAAAAAGACATGATTCCCGCCATTGTAATACAAAGAGTTACTGCTTCTCCTGCAGAATGAATCATTCCTTCTGTTACTGCTTCCAATGTTCCATGAAACATTCCCCAGACAATCCCAGCCAGTATCATACCAGCCCACAGCCAGTTCATCACAATAAAATACCTCCCCAACAAAATGTTTTATACATTACTATTCGGGAGGTAAGTTTTTAACCACAAAACCCCTGACAAAACGGAGACTTATCCACATTCTGTCAGGGATTTTCTACATACACAAATCTTTGATTACTTCATCTACAGTCTCAATTTTGCTACACCGATAGGCATTTGCACCACAAAAAAGCAATGCGTCCTCTACCTGTCCTCTGGCTGCCCGAATTAATGCTTTGGTAATACAGTACGGCACTTCTGCCGGATTGCAGTGCTCCAGACACTGGAAGCAGTGGGTGATTGTCTCTTTTTCTTTGCTTACCCGCTGAATAAAATCATTTTTAATAGCCCGTCCTGGCATTCCTACCGGACTTTTTACAATAATAATATCCTCTTTTCTGGCATTAATATAAGACTGCTTATATTCTGCAGGCGCATCACACTCCTGGGTTGTGACAAATCGAGTTCCTACCTGGACTCCGTCTACCCCCAGGCTCATATGGCGTTCCATGTCTTCTCTGCCAAATACGCCTCCTGCGCTGACGGTCGGAATCTTACAGTTATACTTTTTCTCATATTGGGAAACCACATTTAAAATCTCTCTGATTTCCGTTTCATAAACAGACTGGCGATACGTTTCTGCTGTATTTTCCGTATCTGCCCCATATTCTGTCAGTTCCTCTCGGTGAAATCCCAGGTGTCCTCCGGCTAATGGGCCTTCAATCACCACCATATCCGCCGTTCTGCCGTATTTTCTGTCCCACATCCGTAAAATTACAGATGCAGATTTTGCAGATGAGACAATAGGGGCAATTTTTGTTCTTGTGCCTTTTACATATTCCGGCAAATGGATTGGAAGACCGGCTCCTGAGATAATAATATCAGCCCCTGCCTGTGCGGCAGTACGAACATAGTCCATATAATTTCTGGTAGCAACCATAATATTAAATCCCAGAACCGGACGTTTTCTCTTACTGCCTGTTCCATTTCCCAATCCAGCAATTTCTCTGGCTTTCTCAAGTTCCGAAACCATGGCTTTCAGATTTGCTTTTTGTGGATTTTTATCAAATTCCGGATCACGAAAACCAATCTGGGCAGTAGAGATAATTCCCATTCCTCCTGCTTTTGCCACAGCTCCAGCCAGACCGGACAGACTGATTCCAACTCCCATTCCTCCCTGAACAACCGGATTTTCAATCTCCAGATCTCCCACTATCAGAGGATTATATCGGCTCATAGTTACATCCTCCTAAATCTTTCATATCGAAGGGCTGCTGCCTCTTCTCCTGATACATTGCAAAATTCGGAAAGAAATACTCCCATAGCAACATCGATATCTGCAGCTATCTCCGATATATTTTCCATAGATGCCGGTCTGTTTTCCGGTATCACATGTTCGATGAGATTTAATTCTTTCAAATCTCTGGCCGTCATTTTCATAACTCTGGCTGCTTCTGGAGCTTTTTTACTGTCCTTCCAGAGTATGGACGCAAAACCTTCTGGAGACAAAACAGAATATACACTGTTTTCCATCATCCACACCTGATTTGCCACAGCCAGGGCTAATGCGCCGCCGCTTCCTCCTTCTCCAATTACAATGGATAATACAGGAGTTTTTAAGGAAGACAGTTCAAACAGATTTCGGGCTATTGCCTCTCCCTGTCCCCGTTCCTCTGCTTCCAGGCCACAGAATGCGCCAGGAGTATCTACAAAGCAGATTACCGGACGATGAAACTGCTCTGCTTCCTTCATCAAACGCAGGGCTTTCCGGTATCCCTCCGGAGACGGCATACCAAAATTGCGCTTAATATTTTCCTTGGTACTGCGCCCTTTCTGCTGGCCGATTACTGTAACCGGAACCCCATGGAACATGGAAATTCCTCCTATAATCGCTCCGTCATCCCTAAAACACCGATCTCCATGAAGTTCTGTAAAATCGTCAAACAGCCGGTTGATATAGTCCAAAGCAGTCGGCCTGTCTGACCGTCTGGACAGCAGCACGGTATCCCATGGAGATTTTCCAACATTTTCCTCTGCCTTAGCAACTCTGCTCCAGCCGTTTTCCCCTACTGATTCAGCAAGAGATCTGACAGCGTCTTCCTTCTTTTCATGGATGTTCAAAATCTTAGCCAGAGTTTCCTTCATGTTCTGACGTTCTACAATTTTATCAATAAAACCGTGTTCCAGCAAAAACTCTGAACTCTGAAATCCTTCCGGCAGTTTCTGCCCAATGGTCTGTTCAATGACTCTTGGGCCTGCAAACCCGATTAAAGCCTTAGGCTCTGCCAGAATGATATCTCCCAGCATGGCAAAACTTGCTGTCACGCCTCCTGTAGTAGGATCGGTTAAAACCGTAATGTAAAGCTGGCCTGCTTCCTGATGGCGTTTTAAAGCTGCTGAAGTTTTTGCCATCTGCATAAGGGATACCATTCCCTCCTGCATTCTGGCCCCTCCAGAACAGGCAAACAGAATAACTGGAAGCTGTTCTCTGGCAGCTCTTTCAATCATTCTGGTAATTTTCTCACCTACTACATAGCCCATACTGCTCATCAAAAATCTGGCATCACAGACTCCAATAGCGGCTTTGTGTCCCCCAATCATTCCAGTTCCAGTAATGACGGCTTCATCCAGTCCTGTCTTTTCTCTGGCTGCCAACACCTTTTTTTCATATCCCGGGAAATCAAGGGGATTGGAAAATTCCATTTTTTCATCCCATTCTTCAAATGTTCCCTCATCTACCGTAATCTCGATTCTTCTGCGTCCATGAACTCTGAAATATCCGCCGCATTTTGGACAAACGTAATGATTGTTCTTTACATCTTCTACATAAATAGGCTGTCCGCATTTATTACATTTACGCCACAGCCCCTCCGGAATATTTGGCTCTTCCCCATTCAGCTGCCTGAATCTGGAATCAATTCGGGTATATGTCTTTTTAAACATATCCTTCAGCATAATCAAATCTCCCCTTTTCAATACCTCTGCCTGCTATTTACAATACTCTGGAAACTGGGAAGCAATAAAATCCGTATCCGTATTTCCGCTTTCAAATACATCATTATCTAAAATCTCATACAAAAAATCCAGATTTGTCTCAATCCCCTCAATAATCAGTTCACCAAGGGCACTTCGCATTTTTGCGGTG
>URUX01000011.1 GCA_900551135.1 uncultured Clostridium sp. | reverse complement strand
GAGACTGCGGCTTCTTTTGAAGGCCTCTGCAATGCCAAAGAGATTTCCTTTGACCTGACTTTTTCAGACACAATTTTAATGGTATATGCGGATTTGGGTAAAATTCAGCAGGTTCTCTATAATCTGATCGACAATGCCATTAAATTCAGCCACAACGGCGGAGTCATCTATATCCAGACATCCATCCGCAGAGAAAAGGTCTTTGTTTCTGTAAAAGACTGCGGCATTGGCATACCAAAAGAAAGTATTAAAAAAATCTGGGATCGCTTTTATAAGTCTGACGTTTCCCGCGGCAAAGATAAAAAAGGTACCGGACTGGGTCTTGCAATTGTCCGGGAAATCATCCAGTCCCATGGCGAAAACATTGACGTAATCAGTACGCCGGATGTAGGCACAGAATTTATCTTCAGTCTGCCCAAATCGTCTTCCTCCAGCCTGTAACCCTGCATTATGGGACAGTCTTTTGCCCCTGTATGACTCAATAAAAGAAAGAAGGATGGTATTTATGAAACTTACAAAAAAAATCGGTACAGTTCTGGCTGCCGCCGCACTTTTTACTGCTGCAGCTGCATCCACATCTTTTGCAGCCCGCTTAGAAGACGTTTCTCTTCAGTTTTCTATCGGAGAGTTTAACGATTCTACTTATCCAAAGGTGACTGTGCTTCCTATGGAAAAGACGCTGTATTCTGTAGACAGCGCCTCCTTTATTCAATATACAGACCCTTATACCAACCGGTCAAACCGCTACCCTACTGCGGAAGTAGTAATAAAACCGGCTGAGGGATATACATTCCGTTCTTCTGCAGACAGCTATTTCGCCTTATTTGGCGGCGGCGCAGAGTATGTATCTGCCCGCAAATCAGGGGACAGCAAAACCCTGACTTTAACGGTTGAATTTCAAAATATGGGGCCATCTTCCATTGGGCGGCCTGCTAATGTAACTCTCGACAAAAATGGTCTGGCTTCCTGGAGTCCTGTAGGGGACGCCGGTTCTTATGAAGTAACCATTATGCGTAACGGCAAGGCCAGCAATCCAACCAAAACTATCGTTACCGGAACCAGTATAAATGTTGGATCACTGATTACCCGTACTGGCGACTACAGTATCCGCGTATCTGCCGTCAGCCGGTATGACGCCAAGCTAAAAAGCGACTATGCCTATTCCGATACGGTTTCCGTGGACGATTCTCTTTTGGCTGATCTTTCTGCCAAAGCTGCCTCTTATGCAGAACGTGCAGGACAGTGGGTGGAAACCAGCGGTCAATACTGGTATCAAAATCCAGACGGCTCCTGGCCTGCATCCGAATGGAAGCAGATTGACGGAAGCTGGTATTTCTTTAATTCTCAGGGATTCCGTCAGACTGGATGGATTTTCTGGAATAATCAGTATTATTACTGTGATGCTGATGGAAAAATGCTGACCGACACAATTACCCAGGACGGTTATTATGTCGATGCTCATGGAGTATGGAAAGAAGGAATCTGATTATGAGAAATGCTAAAAAATGGTGGGCTCTGTTTTCCTGTTCCCTGCTTTTTTGTCTTATGGCTCCTGTCGTTTGCTTTGCCAGAGAAAAAATCGAAGAAATCTCCCTGAACTTTTCTGCAGATCTGGATTCCGGTACAGAATGGCCGGCCATGGAAATCTATGGAGATCAGGAAGGCTATTCCATTGATAATTTTCAGTTTCAGCCAGAAAGTTCCAAAAAATATCCGGAAGGTGTAGTTACATTGCTTGCAGATGATGATCACTATTTCGGCAATATCAAATCCTCTAACTGCGACCTGGAGGGAGAAGGAGCAGTCTTTGTAAAAGCTGTAAAAAAGACCAGCAGCCAGCTGAATTTAACGGTTTCCTTCCATGAAATGGGCATTGATACGCTGGAAAACCCAACAGGGCTAACCTGGAAACAGAACGGAGCCGCCTCCTGGAATCCTGTATCCGGCGCCAAATATTACGAAGTCCGTCTCATGCGGGACGGAAAGTCTGTCATCACCCAATCGGCAGAAACCGTTGACTCCTCCTATGATTTTTCGTCTTTCTTGACCCAGCCAGGAAATTACTATTTCCGGGTACGCGCAATCAGCCGCTACCACAGTTCAACGGTCAGCGCATGGGCTGACTCTCCAGTCCTTGACGTAAATTCTGATAAGAAAGCAGAAGAAGCTTCTTCTCCGTCCATGCCCAATACTCCTGGCCGCTGGATTTCAGAAAACGGGGCCTGGTATTGGGAAAACCCAGACGGCCTCCGGGCTTCTCTCCAGTGGGTCTATTACAATGACGGCTGGTATTATTTCCATGAAGATACCTCCATGGCCTCCGGCTGGAACTGGATTGCCGGAGCAGACGGCATAAAACGCTGTTACTTCTTTCACCCAGACCCGGATGATACCATTGGAAAGCTTTATACCAATACCATAACCCCTGATGGCTCATCTGTAAATAAGGATGGCGCATGGATTGTAAACGGGACTGAGCAGACCCGGTAACTCCATTCCAGCCATTTTATCACTGGGGCGCTGCTCCATAGATACGGAATTCATCTATGGAGCAGTGCTCTTTTTTCTTGCCTGACAACAGAAAACGGACTCCGAAGAGTCCGCAAATCTTAATCCAGTACCATTCTTGCTGCACCATAAATTCCTGCATCATTTCCCAGCTTTGCCAGTGCAATCGTACCTTTGTTTTTTGAAATAACAGTGTATTTCTGATAATACTTATCTATCCTGTCTATCAGGAACTGACCGGCTCTGGATACGCCTCCGCCAATTACAAACGCCTCCGGATCGACGGTTAAAGCCACCTGGCTCAAAACCAGTCCCAGATAGCGGGCTGCAGTTTCCACCACTTCATCTGCCAAAGCATCTCCAGCTTTTGCTGCATCCAATACATCTTTTGCTGTTACGCTGTCTCCCTGTTTACGAAGAACTGACGGTTTATCATCTGCCGCCATCTTACGACGGGCTTCTCTGGCAATTCCGGTTGCACTGGCAACCTGCTCCAGACAGCCTACGCCGCCGCAGTTGCAGGCTTCTGTCTCTTCATCACGAACATGAATATGACCGATTTCGCCGCCCAGACCATGTCTGCCCGGAACGATTTTTTCATCAATGATAACGCCGCCGCCTACGCCGGTACCCAGAGTTACCATGACAATATCATGAAAGCCTTTGCCTCCGCCCTGCCACATCTCGCCCAGAGCTGCTACATTGGCATCATTGCCGCTTTTTACAGGAACTCCTAACAGTTCGCTCAGTTCATTCTGGGCATTTTTTTCTTTCCAGCCCAGGTTTACACACTGGGTTACCATTCCATCTGCCAATACAGGCCCTGGAATCCCCATTCCTGCCCCTGCTACATCACCAAGGTCTATTTTTAAATCTGCCAGTTTTTCTTTTACTGATTTTGCAATGTCTGGAAGAATAAGTTTTGCTCCATCCTCGATCCTGGTAGGAATCTCCCATTTCTCCATAAGCTGTCCGCTGATTTCAAATATTCCCAGCTTAACGGTAGTTCCCCCTACGTCAATTCCAACACACACTTTTCCCATTTCTCTTCTGCTCCTTTTCTTTTATAAATTGGCTGTACCAGTATCCTGTACTGATTGCTGATTATCGAAATGTTATCGCCTGCATTTTCTGCGACCCTGTCAAAATAAACTGATTGGACAATCCTGCAGAAGTAATATGGGAAACCTGAAAATCCAGTTCCCCGGCAAATTTTTCTACGCCTTTCATATTATAAATCCTGCAGGAATTGTCATTGTAAAGAATTACATTTTCTCCATCAATGCTGGCAGATGTATAAGAATAATCTATTCCGGTTTCAAATACCTTTGTACCGCTGCCCCGGTATACCACCAGCTTTTCCGGTTCCGGGCCTGCGCTGTTGGCTGTTACCAGCCCCACATATTTGTCAGAATAAAACAGGCTCTCGATTCTCTCTTCCTCCGTTTGAACCGTAAGTACCGGATTCGCCCTGTTTTCCGAAGAGAAAAACGCCAGACCCCTGTCGGAACATGCAAATGATTCCGTCTCCGACAAGTACTGCACCCTGGGCACTACCTTATCTGCAAATGCTTCTTCGTTTGCACTGACAATTCTGTCCGGAAGATTCGCTCCTACCTCATCGGAATAATCATAAATCACTACTCTGCTTCTCAAGGTGCTGTTGTCAATATAGGCATATGAGCAGATTAACTGGGTTCCATCAGGAGAAAAACTCAAATCCATCAAATATCCGTTTTTAGACAAAGTCGATTTCATGGTAAGTTTTAAATCACTGCCGTCTCTCTTAAACATGGATACGTAGCTGGATTTGGCATCCTCCTGGGCAGCTGCCACAATTCCCTTTCCTGATATGGCAATCCGCACAATCGGAAGCAGTGTGGATGCTACTCCCTGACTGCCTTCTTCATTAAAGATATAGATACTATTGCCCTGCTGGTCTGCAATCGCCGCAAACGTTCCATTAACCACTGCGATGGGCGCTTTCATTTCATAAGTCTGAACCCAGACCGTTTTTCCTTTATTGTCTATGTAGGAAGCGCCGTCCTTGGTATACTTCAGTACATTTTTTCCAAAATTTATGTAATTGGCGCTGCTTCTTTCCGTTCCTTCCTCACTGACTGTCAGATTGACCTCCCAATTGACAGAGTATTCCTGAAACGGATAGTAATATTTCCAATAATAAATTCCCCCCGCTGCTGCCGCCAGAATCAGCACAGCAATGATAATTATCACCAGCCTCTTCTTTACTACCCTGCGGTGGGCCTTTCTTACAGCATTAACTTCTTCCTGCTCATTCTGACTGCCTGTCCGCAAATACTCCGCATTTCTCTGCCTGTCTGCTGTTTCTTCCGAACGTCTTTGGGAATCTGCCGCATCACGGTTGACAATCATCTGCTGACGCAGCTGCTGTTTTTTCCTCTCCCTGCTCATGGGGCTCATATCACTCATTTCCGTCTCTCCCCGTCCTGTTGCATACTATGACCAAAAGCGGGAGACTTTTACTCCCAAACTGGTAGGCTAGTTCCAGTATACAACATTTCGCGAAAAAACGCATTACTTTTTATCCGGAAATCCTCTTACCAGTACAAGAACCTACGGTATTGGTGTTTCCGGCACAATCAGCTTCTGCCCTGCAACAATCTTATCCTGATTGTCCAGGCCATTCCATCCGCAAATATCCTCTAATGAATTTACGCTCTGATATAATTTAAAGCAAATGCCGTACAGGGTTTCTCCATCCTGAACCACATAATACATCTGACCCTCACCAGGCTTTTCCAGAGGCTGAACTGCTGTCTGCACGCTGCCTGTGCTGGTCTCTCCATCAGCTTCTGACCCGGTACCGGCTTCTGTACTGCTTTCTTCTGTATCTTTCTGCTCTGTCGTAATGTGAATCATACTTTCTTCCGCAGATTCAAAGGACTCTTCTGTTTTTTTCAGTTGTTCCCTGTCACGCTCTGCCCCGGCCGGCTGAGCTTCTTCAGCAAAATCCTCTGTTGGAAATACATTTCCTGCCACAGTTTCTACTACAATCCCGGCATGTCCTGTTTCTTTTAAGGTTTCTTCTGTCTTCTGAAGTCTCCCCTTTTCCCAGCCTTCATAACCATCTGGCAGAACGGATGCAATTACCGTTTCCATCTCCTGCATCTTTTCATAATTGTTAAATAAAGCAGTACCTCCTGCCAGAACCAGTACCGTCAATACACTGCACAATCCTCCCAACACACTGACGGTATGTGTTCTGCTGGCCGTCTGATTTTTCTTTTCTTCCATTTTTTTCCGGAAATCATGAATTACCGGATCGCCCCCGCCAGTCTCTACCCGTTTGCTGTCTTTTCTGGAAACCATATAGTCCTGCATCATCTGGTTCCGTTCATAATAGATACAGTGGCCTTCCAACTTATAAAATCCGTCTCTGGACGTTATGTAGATAGCTTCATCTCCTTCCAAACCACCGTTTAAATACATAATTTGGTTTTTCCCGTTAAAATACCGAGTATGCTGTTTCCAGTAATTAAGCGGGCTCAGGGTACAGCCCGGAGCGCCGCACAAAAACCATCCCTGAATGCTTCTCTTCGGAAACAGTTCCTCAATACTCTGGTAGGCCCGCTTCCATGCTTCTTCCGTAAACTCAACCGTTTCCCCTTCCCGGGTTACCCCTTCCATTTCTAAAGCTCCGTCTACAAAAATAAAAGGGACTCCCTCATGTTCCTCCACACTTCCTAAAAGCAGTCCTGCCCGCAGGTCTTGTCCCCCTGCGGGATATAGCCGCTTTAAGTAGGTATTTACGTAGTCCTCAATATACAGCCGAACCATCTGGTCTCTTTCCCCTATCTGCCGGATGTTTTTTGGCAGCTTTGGAAATGGATTATACAATTCTCCCATTGCGTTTCCCCCTGCTTTCCTGTTCTATCCAATTAAGAATAGCACAGTCTGCTTGCGAAACTTGTCAAATTGCGGCTGCTTTCGCACATAATTTATCGACAAGAAAAATGCTTTCACTGATGCAGTCTGCCAGCCGCATAACGATTGCCAGCCGTACGCTCTGCAGCATAAGGGGATCATAATTTCCGCATCCTCCTACAATTCCCGTAATGAAAATATCCCCCACTGCTCCCAGTTCCTTGCTTACTCCAAGTCCCGGCTTTAATGCCCCTCTTCCAAGCGTTACATATCCTACATGATCGGCTTTGCCTACAGAAGCATCAATGGCCACCACAGCATGGTCCGGATAACTCTCTTTTAAAAACTGCATATATTCTTCCAGATTCATTGCATGTACAGGTCTGTCCAGTGTGCCAAAAACCTGAAAATCTGCGGTTTGTTTTCCTTTTAACTTATATCCTATCAATGGTCCCAGGCTGTCTCCTGTGGATCGGTCTGTCCCTATACACAGAAAAACTACTCCTTTTTTTCCTCTGTCTAATTCATCCAAAATCATTTCATACAGCTGTACTGCCAGATTTCTGGCATCAAACCCCCGACGGGTATCATAGTAATATAGTTCCTGCTGTCCCCGAACAGCCATACGTTCCCAAAATTTCATTTCTTACCGCCTTGTTCGTCCATTTATTTTCATTATAGGCAGTAGTTGGGAGTTTTATGCACTGAAAAAACCGGTTGATGAAAAATGCCGCAGATTGGTATTAAAAAAAGAGGAAGGGAATCATCCCCTCCTCTCAAATACCTCTCTTATGATACAGCCTGATTTTCTTCGGAATTTTCCAGAAGCGTGGTAGTATATTTGTCTAAAATCACACTCTGAATCATATCTCTGGTACCAGAATTAATTGGATGTGCGATATCCCGATACTCTCCATCTGCGGCCTTGCGGCTGGGCATTGCGATAAACAATCCCTTTTCTCCCTCAATTACCTTAATGTCGTGAATGACAAATTCGTTATCCAGTGTGATGGAAACTATCGCTTTCATCTTTCCTTCTTTTTCAATTCGTCTCACTCTTACATCTGTAATCTGCATAGCTGCAACCCCTCCATCATTCTCTTATTGCCCTTATACGGTTGTATATCTGCCTGCAAGCGCCCCCGCGCCCTTTGCAGGCTCTATTCATTATATCGTGTATCTCTCGTTTTTCTCCACAACAATCTTGATGTTATCCGGTGTTCCAATATGCGTTGTATTAGCCCGGATCGTATCCCGGCTTTCAACAATACAGTTTTCGATGACTGTATTATCACCGATATAAACATCATTCAAAATGATGGAATTTTTAATGATACAGTTATTTCCAATGTAAGCCTGTTTAAACAAAACAGAGTTTTCCACCATGCCGTTTAAAATACACCCACTGGAAACCAGACTGTTTTTCACTTTTGCACCTGGATTGTATTTTGCCGGCGGCATGTCGTCTATCTTAGAATATACATCTGGGTATTGTCTAAAGAAGTAATCTCTTACTTCCGGCTTTAAGAAATCCATGTTCGTCTTATAATAGGAATCTACAGAGGCAATATTGCTCCAATATGTATCCATCTTGTATGCGTAAATCCGTTTTAAGTTCTTATAGCGAACCAGAATATCTTTTACAAAGTCATAACGGTCTTCTGCCGCACAGCGTTCAATCAGTTCAATCAGCTGACGTCTGCGGATAACATAGATACCGCAGGAGATGGTATTAGCATCCGAAACCATAGGTTTTTCTTCAAAATCCACAATCCGGCCGTCATCATTGATTTTCACGCAGCCAAAACGGGTAACGTCCTCATTTTCTGCCATTTTTTTACAGACAACGGTGATATCTGCTTTCTTTTCAATGTGATATTCCAGAACTTTATTGTAATCCATCTTATAGATACCGTCTCCGGATGCGATTACTACATATGGCTCATGGCTGTTTTTCAAAAAGGACAGATTCTGATATAATGCATCTGCTGTTCCCCGGTACCAGTCGCTGCTCTCTGCCGTAATGGTAGGGGTAAATACGAATAAACCGCCCTGCTTTCTGCCGAAATCCCACCATT
Organism: uncultured Clostridium sp.; assembly: GCA_900551135.1. Lineage (GTDB taxonomy): Bacteria > Bacillota > Clostridia > Lachnospirales > Lachnospiraceae > UMGS1370. Next base: position 17,405 of record URUX01000011.1, on the reverse strand, counting down.
TGGAAGAACTTAAATGCAGGTTCAGGGAGCGCGAGTTATACTGGGTAAATACTGCCACATTCTGAATGTGGGAATTGGTCATGTTGCTCAGCACGAAGTCGATACTGCGGTAGCTGCCTGCTACCGGCATTGCTGCAATTGCTCTCTTATTAGAAAGTTCTTTCATCCGCTTGCTGTTGCCGCCTGCTAAAACGATACCGATTGCTCTCATCTCATGCCACCTGCCTTTATAATGTAGTCTCCGCTTGCCAGTGATCCGTCAGGATAATCCTCCGGCTCAGTAACGCCGGAAATTGCGGTATTTTTGCCAATTTTTACTCCATCCGGGATGACAGAGTGTTCACCAATGGTAACCAGATCGAACTGATATACCTTGGGATCATACTTACTGGGCGCATACTCTCCTACACCAAGTTCGGAATTTTTACCAATACATACGTCTTCTGCAACTATTGCCTTGTTGACAATCGCGCCTTCCTCGATTCTGCTGTTCTGCATGATAATAGAATCACGGACAACAGCCCCTTTTCCAATGGTAACGCCTGCACCAATTACAGAATTGTAGACCTCGCCGTAAATCTCAGTTCCCTCGCCGATAATGCTTCGCTCAATGACTGCATCTTCTGATACGTACTGAGGCGGGATAATCTCGCTTCTGGTATATACCTTCCAGTATTCCTCGTACAGATTAAACTCCGGAATAATATCGATAAGTTCCATATTAGCTTCCCAATAGGAGCCTAATGTTCCAACATCTTTCCAGTATCCATTATACTCGTAAGCAAAAATCCGGTCTCCCTTTCCATGGCAGTACGGAATAATATGCTTGCCAAAGTCGCATCCAGGCTCATCCTGCATTTTAATGAGCGCATCCCGAAGTACCGGCCAGGAGAAGATATAAATACCCATGGATGCCAGATTGCTTCTGGGCACCGGAGGCTTCTCCTCAAAATCTGTAATTCTGTTGTGCTCATCTGTAATAACCACGCCAAACCGGCTGGCTTCCTCAATCGGAACCGGCATAGCCGCAATGGTGATATCAGCATTATTTGCTTTGTGATAATCCAGCATAACCTCATAATCCATCTTATAAATGTGATCGCCGGAAAGAATCAGCACATAATCCGGGTTATACGTTTCCATATACTCCAGATTCTGATAAATCGCATTTGCAGTACCTGTGTACCAGTCGCTGCCTTTACTTCTCTCGTAAGGCGGCAGAACCGTAACTCCTCCCACGTTTCTATCCAGATCCCACGGAATACCGATTCCAATATGGGAATTTAAACGTAATGGCTGATACTGGGTTAAAACACCTACAGTATCTACGCCGGAATTGATACAGTTGCTGAGCGGGAAGTCAATAATGCGGTATTTTCCCCCGAATGATACCGCAGGTTTTGCAACTTTCTGAGTTAAAACACCCAGGCGGCTTCCCTGTCCGCCAGCTAAAAGCATAGCTATCATTTCTTTTTTAATCACGTTATCACCTCTTGCTGTTATATTTAGTAGTGTGTTTATTATAGCATATTTTTTATGGATAGTGAATAAATTAATGTACTTTTTCTTGTATTTTTTGTGCATATTCCGACACTTTTCTACTAAAATATTCATTATTTTACATTTTAATCCATTTTTCGTTTCTATCACTATCTCTGGCAGAACCACACCTGCTGTTCCCTTTTCCCATTTCAAAGAAAATATTCAGCAAACCCTTGAATCCATATGGAAAATATAGTACAATCGACTTTAAGTATGCCAGAAATTTTTTTAACGCAGAAAAGGAGAATACTCATGGATTTAGTTACAGTAAGAGAATTATATAAAAACCGTGATGCGTATCTGGGCAAGGAAATTTCCATCGGCGGCTGGGTTCGCAGCATCCGCGATTCCAAAGCGTTCGGTTTTATCGTAGTCAGTGATGGTACTTTTTTTGAAACCCTTCAGGTCGTTTATCACGACACCATGCCTAACTTTACAGAAATCTCCAAATTAAATGTTGGATCTGCCATTGTTGTAAAAGGTACCCTGGTTGCAACTCCACAGGCTAAGCAGCCTTTTGAAATCCAGGCAGAACAGATTGATGTAGAAGGCCCTTCTGCACCGGATTATCCCCTGCAGAAAAAACGCCACTCTTTTGAGTATCTGCGGACCATTTCCCATTTACGTCCCAGAACCAACACCTTCCAGGCCGTATTCCGCGTACGCTCCCTGATTGCCTATGCCATCCATCAGTTTTTCCAGGAGAGAGACTTTGTCTATGTCCACACTCCTCTGATTACCGGCAGTGACTGTGAAGGCGCAGGAGAGATGTTCCAGGTTACTACCATGGACTTAAATAACATCCCGAAAACCACTGACGGCGCTGTAGATTTCAGTAAGGACTTCTTTAACAAGCCTACCAACCTGACTGTTTCCGGTCAGTTAAACGGCGAGACCTACGCTATGGCATTCCGCAACATCTACACCTTTGGACCTACTTTCCGCGCAGAAAATTCCAACACTACCCGCCATGCCGCTGAGTTCTGGATGATTGAGCCGGAGATTGCATTTGCAGATCTGGAAGATAACATGGATCTGGCAGAAAGCATGTTAAAATACATCATCAAATTTGTACTGGAACATGCGCCGGAAGAAATGAACTTCTTCAATCAATTTGTAGATAAGGGACTGTTAGACCGGTTAAACAGTATTTTAAATTCCGAATTTGCCCGTGTTACTTATACTGAGGCAGTAGAAATTCTGGAAAAGAATAACGACAACTTTGATTACAAAGTATTCTGGGGCTGTGACCTTCAGACTGAACATGAACGCTATCTGACAGAACAGGTTTACCAGAAACCGGTATTTGTTACCGATTATCCAAAGGAAATCAAAGCATTCTACATGAAGCTGAATCCCGACGGCAAAACCGTTGCTGCTGTTGACTGTCTGGTTCCCGGTATCGGTGAGATTATCGGCGGCAGCCAGAGAGAGGATGATTACGAAAAGCTTCTGGCCAGAATGAACGAACTGGGATTAAAGCCAGAAGATTATGACTTCTATCTGGATCTGCGTAAATACGGTTCTACCCGTCATGCAGGTTTTGGTTTGGGATTTGAGCGCTGCGTTATGTACCTGACTGGTATGTCCAACATTCGCGACGTCATTCCATTCCCAAGAACTGTAAATAACTGCGATTTATAAGATTCTAAAAAAGGCCGTTGCAACATGCATGCCTCAGCGATTGGATCATCCATTCTGCGGCATGCTTTTGCTACAGCCCTTTTTCTATATATGCGCCAATATAAAACTGGAGGTTACCTATGAAATTTATCCATACCGCTGATATCCACTGGGGCATGTCTCCAGACAGTGACAAACCGTGGAGCAAAGAACGGACTCAGGCTATTAAGGATTCGTTTCAGGAAGTTATCAGACAGGCCAGAGAACAGGATGTGGATTTTTTATTCATTTCCGGCGATTTATTCCATAGACAGCCTCTGGCCAGAGACTTAAAGGAACTCAACTATTTGTTTTCTACCATCCCCAGCGTGCAGGTTGTCCTCATAGCCGGAAACCATGACCGAATCCGGGCCAATTCCGCTGTGTTAAGTTTCTCCTGGTGTCCCAATGTTGCCTATCTGACCGGAGAAGATTTAGAATCCGTATATTTCAAAGAGTCAAACACAGAAGTCTATGGATTCAGCTATCACACTGCTGAAATCCGGGAAGACCGGCTCAGCCAGATCCAAATCGCCGGAAACGACCATATCCGCATCTTACTGGCTCACGGAGGCGACTCCCTTCACCTTCCGTTTAACCGCTCTGCCTTAACCGCTCTGCCTTTTGACTATATTGCCCTGGGGCACATCCACAAACCAGAAATACTTGTGGAGGGAAAAGCAGCATTTCCCGGTTCCTTAGAGCCTCTGGATAAAACAGAACTTGGGCAGCACGGCTTCTATTATGGTGAAATCAATTCTCTGACCCACTGTGTTACCACTCTGGAATTTGTCCCGGTTTCCCGCTGTCAGTATATTTCTCTTGCTGTCGGCGTCACTCCGGCAACTACCAATTCCGAACTGGCCGCCAGCATTTCTCAGGAAATCAGCCGCCGGGGAAGCCATCATATTTACCGGTTTTTAATTCGCGGCATGAGAGATCCGGACATTACCTTTGATTTGGATGTACTGACTTCCCGTTTTCGAATTGCAGAAATTACAGATGAATCCGAACCCCAGTACGACTTTTCTGCCCTCTTTGCCCAACACCCCAGTGATATGATTGGATTTTTTATCCAGGCGCTTCAAAAGGAAGATATGAATCCCATCGAAAAGAAAGCGCTGTATTACGGCATCAATGCTCTGCTCCACACTACGGATGAAAGGAGTCCGGTATGAAATTATTAGACGTATATATCAGCGGATTTGGCAAATTTCACGATCGTTCCATAACCTTTCAGGATGGCCTGAATATTGTATATGGAAAAAATGAAGCCGGAAAATCCACCCTTCACACCTTTATCCGCAGTATGCTGTTCGGCATGGAACGGCAGCGTGGACGAGCTGCAAAAACAGACTCCTACAGCCGTTTTCTCCCTTGGGAAAATAAGGGAGGATATGAGGGGCGGCTCCGTCTGGAAAAGAACGATCACATTTACCGTATCGAACGTAATTTCCAAAACAATAAAGAATTTACCATTGTAGACGAAACCTCAGGAAAAGAGATTGAACCTTCCAAAGCCTTTATGGAATCTTTGCTAAATGGCTTAAGTGAAACCGCTTACAGCAATACCATCAGCATCGGTCAGTTAAAGAGCGCTACCGACTCCGGCATGGTAACAGAACTTCGCAATTATATCGCTAATCTGAACACCTCGGGAAACATGGCGTTAAATATCACCAAGGCAACTGCATTTTTAAAAGCTCAGAAAAAGGCTCTGGAACGTGATATGGTGCCGGAAGCGGCCAGAAGCTACGCCTCCCTTTTAGGAGAAATTCGAAATATTGAAAAGGAAATTTCTGCTCCAGAATATGAAAATCACCTGAATGGCTACCGCAAACAGCGGGAACAGATGGCAAAATCCATTGCAGAAAAACAAGCAGAAAAAGAAGATTTGCTTCAGAAAATTGCACGTGGGCGGCAATTGTTAAACAGCTACCAGTTTACAGATGGCCAGTCCATCCGCAGCTATCAGGAAGAAGCCCGATCCATTTACGAAAACTATCAGACTGCCAAAAATTCCTGCTCTCATGCCGGCACAAAAATGCTGATGGTCCTTTCCTTTCTGCTGTGTGTCTCCTGTCTGACAGGATGCGGTATTCTGGCATTTCTTCAGCCTTTTGGGGAACACAGCCTCCTTTTTTCCCTGGCTGCCGGAGTGTTTGGCATCCTATTTCTTGTATCAGGCATTGTTCTGGCATTTAAACGAAACAGCGCAAAAAAAGAATTCAATTATTCCTCCAAACTTTTGCAGGAAATTTTGTCCCGCCACTTAGGTGACAGTTCTATTTCCGCAGACGCCATGGATGCCTTCGGAATACGGATGGATGAATACGGAAAACTCCACGATGCTTTAGTAAAATCAGAAGAAACTGCCTCCTCTCTGGCAAAAGAAATTGACGGACTTATGGCTCAGCAGGCGACCTGTACGGAAGTGATTGAGCAGCAGCAGCGCACCCAATGGGAACTGGAGCAAAAGCTGGAACACCTGGCCAACTGCAAAACCCAGGCCGAGGCTTTGCGCCACGTACTGGCGGAAAACGACCGCATTTCTCAGGAGATCGCCGCTATTGACCTGGCTCAGGAAACCATGACCTCCTTGTCCTCTTCCATTCGAGATTCCTTTGGACTGTATCTTAACCAGGAGGCTTCCCGATTAATTGAACAGATTACCGGCGGTATCTACAACAGCTTGAGCGTAGATGAAAACCTCCATGTATTTATGAACACCAAAACAAAGCTGGTTCCTCTGGATCAGGTCAGCAGCGGTACCATGGATCAGGTTTATCTGGCCCTTCGTCTGGCATCTGCCAGGCTGATTCAGCAAGGGGAAGATCCCCTTCCACTAATCTTTGATGACAGTTTTGTCCTTTATGACGATGATCGCCTGCGTACTGCCCTTCGCTGGCTTGTAAAAGCCTATCCAGGCCAGATTATTGTATTTACCTGCCATCAGCGTGAAGCCCAGATGCTGACGGCCAATCAAATTCCATATCATCTGATTACCATTTAATATATTCCATCTTTCTGTATGCGAAATTACAGATATAGCGCTTATAAGCAAGGGGCTGCGTACCAATCTCTTAGTACGCAGCCCCATCTTATTCATTCTCCTGCCAATTGCTTTATCCGTTTCCCTAACCTTCTACTTTACTGCAATTGCCTCTATCTCAACTAACGCTCCTTTTGGAAGAGCCGCTGCCTGAAATGCTGCTCGTGCCGGACAATCCGCTCCAAAAAATTCTGCGTACACTTCATTCATCGGAACAAAGTTTCCAATATCACTCAGCAGCACCGTTGTCTTTACTACATTTTCCATGGTCATGCCAGCTGCTTCCAAAATCGCTTTCACATTAGTTAATGACTGTCTCGTCTGACTCTGAATATCATCTCCTGCAAACTCGCCAGTAGCAGGATCAATGGGAATCTGGCCGGATACATAACAGGTAACTCCGGAAGCAATGATTCCCTGACTGTATGGGCCGATAGCGGCAGGGGCATTTTTTGTACTTACAACAACTTTTGACATCTTATTATCTCCTTTTCCAGTATTAATTTTTCATAATAACCTTTATCCTGTTTTCTGGGTTTTATAAACAGCTATGGCTTCGCTTAGGTTTGAAGCCCTTTCACTGCGGATAATCTTTGCCAGTTCTGAAAGCTTGTCCGGCTGAAGGAACTCCTTACCCAAATAGGTTTCATACCGGTCGGTAACCAAAAGAGCCTGTTCCTTGGCATGAATCTGCGCCTCCTTCAACCGCATTTCAATACGGGCCTGTTCCTCTTCTAAGGCGTCTATCTTTTCTTTATTATTATTAATAATCTCGTCTGAAATAATCGTCTTTGTCACCGTATTAAACGTGTTGAGAGCCTCTTTTTTCTGATTACTAATCTGCTGCAGTTCCTGTTCAATCTGTGCAATCTCATCATCATACTTTTCCAGATTGTAGATAGCCTCATCCCTGTCTTTTCGAATAGACGCTGTAATAACCCGGATTTTTTTGTTATTGCTGCGCATCAGACTGCGGATATCCTTTCCCTGTTTCAGCGCCGCCAGATGACGCATTTTAACCTTATTGCCAACCAGTACATACAAGCCTCCAAACAGGAATATGGCCATTAGGTAGATAATAATCAGCACCCAGAATTTTCGGTTTGCTTCCGGTACTGCAAAATAAGAAGCCAGCGGAACCACTACAAAACACACCAAAAAACTAAGAAGCAGAATTCCCAGTTCTTTTAAGCTTCCTGTCATATAGAGCGCATAAAACCATGTGGTTTTACAAAATGATGGCACCCGGTTCTGCTTGAACAATGTCTTCATCTGTGTTCCCAGTTCCTGGTTGTGCTCTCTTAATACCGCTGTTTCTTCTGCTATTCTTTCCTTAATTCCCTGATTTTTTGCTTTTTCCCTTTTGGCCCGGATTTTTCTCAGCCTGTCCTGCTCTGCTCCAATTTCCTTATCGTAACTGGCGCTAATTCCATCCCGGCGCTTTTTGATTGTAAGGTTAATCTCGTCATTCATATCCAGCCGTTCATTTTCCAGTTCTTTTTCAATCCGGCTTTCCTCTGCCTCCAGCTCTTCACAAATCTTTTTGCTCCGGTTTAATTCCTCTACCGCTTTTATGGCATCTGCTAAAAATGCAGAATAATCAGTAATTCCTGGTGTAATCCCTGTTCCCATTTTTGTCCCCTCTGTAAATAGAAAACAATGTTCATCTTAATGTATAGATTACTACAAATTACAGTCATCCACAAGTAGAAAATTCCCTTCTTTACAAGGTCATCAAAATCAGATATACTAAAAAAAGTTTATTGTTAAAGGAGATATGTCATATGTTCCGTATGTGGGGAAAAATCTGGAAAGGCAATCATCTTCTGCGGGATACGGTTATCTGTATGCCAGACTATTCCTTATCCCGCACCCAGATGGTCTTTGGTGCTTTAGATGAGATATGCAGTCAGTTTGACTTAGGTCACCCTATCTGGATGGACTCTGCCATTCGGGAATTTCAGCGCCACGATAAAACCAGATTCTATCAGGACAGTTTTGTCGAAACCATAGATTTTGATTATTTAGAAATTCATGTGATAGAGGAATAACTGGGCAAGACTACCTGCCTGGCCGGTTTGTTCTGCCCCTATAAGGAACTGTTGCCTGCCTGCGCCGGAAGACGCACTGAAGCCGCCAACTGCACCACATTTTCACCAACATAATGTCCCTCCCCCTGTATACCAGGGAGTTTATTTTTTACTGTGACACAAAAACAGCGTGTTATCTTCTAAAACACAAGAACATAACACGCCATTTTATACCTTTCTATACACAAAACTCATCTATTAACCATAAATGTTTGAGCAATCGTTCTCTTCTTTATCCAAGATACTCCCGGATAATCTCTCCTAAAACCCGGATTTCCTCTGGTTTTAGTTCTTTCATCCAGTTTTCTCCTTCTCCGCCTGATGTCAGCTTATCTGCCGCATCTCTGGAAATTCCATTTTTCTTCTGCCCTCTGTCCCGGCTGGCTGCAGTCTGCTGCTCCATAGCACGACGGGCATTTTTTTTCTCTCTCAAATCACGGACATTATTCCGAACGGGCTGCTCTGACTCACTTTCAATCATTCTGGCTCCATCCTCTGAATTTTCTCCTGCTTTCTCCAGTTCCATTCTATGCCACAAAACATTTTCCAAATAGTCCTGTAAACTTACTAAAAGCTGCTGGCGCTTTGCTTCTAATCCCACTCCATGTTCTGCAATAATATTCAAAACAGCCGCCATGATTCCTACCGTTCCATATAGCACAATATAATAAGAATCACAGCGATACCAATATGACAGGAATGACAGCACTCCGCCTGTTAATAAACACAGCCATGTCATCTGACTGGAACACGCTGTCCATCCCTGCGGCGTTGTTCCCCCTATTTTCGCATCAAAAATCTGCTTTTCCAGATAAACTTTTGAATTGACAATTCCCTGATTTATCCGGTAAGCATCTTCTGCCTTTTGCTTCAAATTTCTCAAATATTTATTTTTTGTCATTGCCATGTTATTCGATTCTTTAATCATTCTTTTGTAGGAGTTGTTTGCAGCCAGTTTACTTACCAGACCAATCAGACAAATTGCCACCAATAAATATAACGCTCTTCCATTTTGTAATAATTGCAGCATAACTTAAACTCCCCTTTCCCACAAAGCCTTACCATTATCTTTATGGATGTTTCTGCGGCGTGCGTCCGCGCCTGCCGGCGATAAAAAGAAACTTACAGACCGGTCATATCCGTTTCTTTCCTCTGCCCGACTGATAAAACCTGTCCATCCCGACTGGCTTTGCTGTACGTCACATTATAGACGCACATTTAGGATTTGGGAAGTTGAGAACCCCTAGAATCGATCGTCAAATTTCCCCTAAAAACGATTATCAAGAGGCTTAGAAAACAAATAAGGTCTGAAAGATAATTTCTTCCAGACCTCTTACGGTGTATTAATACTCTGCTGCCATTGCAAGCAGCAGTTTTACAGAATGTTCAATGGCCTTTGCCTCAAACTCCTGATAATCCATATTTGCGCTGTCATCTGCTTTATCCGAAATCGCACGGATTATCAGACAGCCAATATGGTTTAAATAACATACCTGAGCGATTGCCGCCCCTTCCATCTCTGTACAGGAGCCGCCAAATTTGTCGATTAGCCACTGCTTTTTTTCTTTGTCAGAAATGAACTGATCGCCGCTGACTACCCGTCCCACAAAGGTCTGAATATCTGGATTTACCTGACTGCAGCACTCTTTTGCCAGATTTAACAGTCTTTCATCTGCCGGAAATGCAAACGTGTCCATTCTGGGTATCTGGCCTGCCGCATACCCGAAGCCGGTTGCATCCATGTCGTGCTGAACCGAATCGCTGGACAATACAATATCGCCAATATTAATTTCTGCCCTTAACGAGCCGGCAATTCCTGTATTTACAATTGCATCTACTCCAAATTTATCTACTAAAATCTGACTGCAGATCGCTGCATTCACCTTTCCAATGCCAGAACGAACCACTACCACTTCTTTGTTATTTACTTTTCCACAGTAAAATTCCATTCCTGCGGCCGTCTCTACTGACACATCTGCTAATGCATGTTTAATCTCCAGGACCTCTTCGTCCATTGCGCCGATAATTCCTAACATCCTTTAAACTCCTTCTCTGAGGTGATTTTCTTTTTCCTGCTTTATTATATCCTGTGACTGTTTAAAAAGCAATCGTCTGTATGTGAAATCCATTCCTAATGCCCCCAAAGGTGCTGTAATAATAATGGCCAGTACTGCTACAGATAATACTATTTGTCCGCATGGAAGTCCCATCGACAGAGGAACGGAACCAATTGCTGCCTGAACAGTTGCCTTTGGAAGGTATGCAAGAATACAGAACATTCTCTCTTTTAAATTAAGATTCGTTCCCAGCATACATAAAAACACTCCTGCTGCCCGGATTATCAAAGCTGAGAAAATCATGGCCACTGCCTTAGGTCCTGCCTGAGCCATATAACGAATATCTACTGCTGCACCTACCAATACAAACAACATCACTTCTGCTGCCAGCCATAGCTTTCCAAATTTTTCGGACAGCCGTCCTGCCACAAACTTTGTGCTCCTTATTTTCATTACACAAGCCATACTGACAACTGCCAGCAGACCCGATATCGGCAATCTGCCTTCCAGCCAGTCTTCGGCAGCCACTAACAAAAATGAAATGCCCAGTATAATTATTACCTTCATACTATTTCTTATGTAATGATTCCACCTATATTCTGTCTCAAAAAACAGACTCAGCAGCCATCCTGCAGCCGAACCTGCAGCAATCCCCAATATAATGGAAACCGGAATACTGACAAAATCTGCCGACCGTACCTGTCCCCCCTGGCTCATTTCTAAAAATGTAGTAAACAAGACAATTACAAAAATATCATCGCAGGATGCACCTGCCAAAATCATTTGGGGAATACTCTTTTCTGTACCATAACGTTCTTCTATCAGCTGAACCATTCTCGGAATTACAACTGCCGGGGAAACAGCTCCTAAAACTGCCCCCATTACTGCCGCCTCGGTTCTGGTGATTCCAAGAAGAGCAGGTGCAAACAAAATATATGCCAATATTTCAAAACTGGCCGGCAAAAAAGACATAAGTACAGCGGGACGCCCGACTTTTTTCAAATCAGACAAGTCTAAAGCCAAACCGGCCTTTAGTAAAATAATAATCAATGCCATCTGCCGCAGATCACCTGATATCCCCAATATGGATGAATCCAGTAAATCCAGTACATAGGGCCCCAGTACAATTCCCGTTGCCAGCATTCCAAGAATACGCGGCATTTTCAATCTCTGGCAGATACCGGCGGCTGCAAGACCCACCAAAAAAATAAACGCAAGTGATGTAAGCATACCAACTATCCTCCTGCTGCATCTAAAACTGATATTCTCTGCGATAATATCATTCATATTTTCAAAGTGTCAATAGTTTTGCGAATTTCTTCTTTTCTACCGTCTTTTTCCATGCTATAATAGGGAAACGCAAAACAAAGGAGGATTTTTACTATGGATTATACAACTCAGGGCGTCTGTTCCCGTGCAATTCATTTTGAAGTAGAAGGAAATACCCTGACTCACGTTAAGTTTATCGGTGGCTGTTCTGGAAACACCCAGGGCGTAGCCCGTCTTCTGGAAGGAATGGATATTGATGAAGCGATTCGCCGCTTAGATGGAATCCACTGCGGTCCCAGACCAACCTCCTGCCCAGATCAGTTGGCCCGCGCATTAAAACAATACAAAGCCCAGCAGCAATAATAATGAAAAACCGGAACAGGTGTCTTTCACCCGTTTTCCGGTTTTCATTTTTTATCTGCTTAATAGTTCTGCTGTCTCTTCCATAATCCATGTCGTCCATCCATCATAATATTTCCCCAGTACATGAGAATCATCCGATGTATATTGTCTGTCCAGATTTCCCGATTCATCGTCAAACATTGGATTAATATCTAAATAATACATGCCTGACTCATCTGCTATGTTTCTGATTGCTTCATTCAGCTGATTAATTTTCCCGTTGTTATAAATATCTGAGGAAGATGACTTTTTCTCTGATACATGAAGGTTGGCCTCCAAAAAGATTTTTGCAGAAGGCTGGGCGCTATGAATCTCATCTACCAGCTTTTTGTACTGCTTCACAATGCTGTCATAGGGATAACCCAGTTCATTTAATCCCAGCATAATATAAATTTTTCCAAACGACTGCGACTGCAGAACCTCCTGCAAAGTCTGCTTTTTTCCTGATGATGTTTTAACAGAGGCCTTCGGAGCCTCAAATACAGTTAAACCGGTATTTGCAAATACCTCTGCTTTTCCCAGATCCCCATACTCCATCAACCCTACGGTTCTGAAATCCCCGATAAACAAGGCATCGTCAAACAATTCCCTGCTGGCTTCTATCACAGGTTTTGCTGCGGATTCTCCGATAGTTTCCGGCATTGTTTCTTCTGATAATTCCGTCATCTGGAGTTCGGATTCCATTGTCACCTGAGATTCCTGTTCTGCAGCTGCAGCAGATTCTGAAACCATTGCGTTTTCTTCTAAAGATACAGCTGACGTTACCTCCAAAGCTGTTTGCGGACTGTCATCAACACATGTTTTTGCATTTGCCCGTCCTATCGGATAATAATCATAAAACCAGGCTGCCCCATATACACAAAAAACAATTAACATGCTGGAAAACAAACATTTCATATAGGCATATTTTTTCATATTCGTACCTTATCTTTCTGTGATTAAAATTGGAAGTAAAGGAACGGATCATCCATTCCCATATGCATGCAGAAGACACATCCCCAAAATACTGCTACCAAACTCCAAACAACCAGCCATGACGTCTTGTATTTCTCATAAAACCGTTTTGCCAGGCCTGAAGAAAGAACCAACGCCGCTGTTAGTGAAATCAAATACATTCTTCCGTATTTTAGGAAATCTCCAGCAAAAACCGCTGCTGTATCACCGCCGAAAAACGGAAAACACTTCATTAAATACAACTTAATCTGTCCCAAATCACTGACTGCAAACAGCAGCCAGGAAATCGGGATTACAAATGCCATATATAAATGGCCTTTCAAAGGAGAGCGCTCTAAAATCCGTTTCCATCCGCATTTTTCCAAGGAAATCAAACTAAAATGGAATAATCCCCAAAAAACATAATTCCAGCTTGCACCATGCCACAATCCGGTTAAAACCCAAACAATCAGGGTATTTCTTATCATATGAGAATACTTTCCGCCTAATGGAATATAAACATAGTTTCGAAACCAGCTTCCCAGCGTCATGTGCCAGCGCCTCCAAAACTCTGTTACACTCCCGGACAGATATGGATTATCAAAGTTGTCTGGAAAATAAAATCCCATCATCAGCCCCAGACCTTTTGCCATTCTTGAATATCCATAAAAGTCAAAATATATCTGAAATGTAAATGCTGCCAGACCCAGCCAGGCCATGGGGGTCGAAATACTTTCATATCCTATAGCATTTACCTGTCCCCAGAGACGTCCCATCTGGTTTGCAATGAGCACTTTTAACCCGAGTCCTATGGTAAACTCCCGCAGGCCTTCCTCTATATTTCCCAACGAAATTGCCTTCCGACGAAGCTGCTTTTGCACCTGCTTATGGGTTACAATCGGACCCGCAATCAATTGAGGAAACATACTGATATATGCGCCAAAAGAAACAAAGGACTTTTCGCATCTGGTTTCTTTCCAGTATACATCTATCAGATATGACATGCTCTGAAATGTATAGAAACTAATACCAATCGGAAGTTCCAGTCCCAGATGAGGAAAAACTTCTTTTTTTACCAATGGCGCTGACAAACCATTCAGAATTTCAAAAAAGAAGTCTGTATATTTAAAGAAAAACAAAATACCGATATTATAAAGCAAACCCGCAATCAACCAGTTTTTCCGCTTTCTCCGGTATCTGTTTTTTGCTATATTCGTTCCGCATATGTAATTAACTAAGATAGAAAACAGAATTAAAAGAAAATATTCCGGCTTGTCTTTTACCCCATAAAAATAGAAAATCAGACTTCCAATAAAAATCACCAGATTTTTTAATCCCACAGGTGCAAGATAGTACACCAGGAAAAATGCCGGTAAAAACATAAAAATAAATGTAATGCTGCTGAATACCATAATCCCTTCCTACTTCCAAATCAGTTTTTATACTGCATAGACGGATTAAGGCCGCAAAAAGTTTCAAACTTCTGCAATTTTTTTGCAGCATACCGTATTGGCTTCTCATACCCTGTAATAAAATTATGTTTTCATATACTATTAAACTTATATAAAGCGAAACCCATTGTCTGCAATATATATATCATCTCCTAATTCTAACGAAACCGTTTCGTTATTTTGTATCATCTTCCCCCTTACCATAGTTCCATTCGTTGAATTTAAATCTGTAATTTTATATCCAGTCCCTGTATTCTCCAGTTTTATATGCAGACGGCTTACCGTATCTTTATTTAATACAAAATCAGCAATTCCGCTTTGTTTGCCGATAATAAACGGAAAATATGGAATCGGAATATCCTCTGTTCTTTTATCAAGACTCAAAAGATAACGCATCCCTCCTTTCGTATCTTTCTGACAATTTAAAATTTGCGTCTCCATAATCAAACAGGATTCTTCTTCCTCCTTTTCCAAATATTCTGTTTTAACAGCTTCTTTTTCAGACAGGTACATTTCCAGACGCTTATCCTCTATATCTGTTACCTCATCCTTTTTCACAAATGTCTTGGAAATCCGTTTTCTTATCCACATGCCGCTTCCCGCTATTCCCCATACCGCGTACCAGACTATTGGCAAAATTGGATATTGTATGAAAAATCCAAATCCTTTTACAAACCACACTGCTCCTGGCATCAATACAATAACGGCTACGCACAATATTCTTTTTTTCCAATTCCGATCTCTTTCCCTGTTTATCTGCTTCCCTTTTTCCAAATCTGGCGGATTCCACTCCTTATTTAGCAAAACCGGCGGTTCGGCTGCTTCTTTCCTTTCTTCTATGACTGGTATTTCTCTATCCTGGGACAGCCATTTCAGTAAATCATTCATCCCGTAGAATTCTTTTTGACTTTCCTGATAAAGGCGATATACCAAAAGCACCGTATCTTTTTCTTTATGATCCACCTTCTTTAAAATATATTGCAGCAGCAGTTCCATATTTTTAGGGAAATCTGCCTCCCGCCCTGGTACCAGACATAAGAACACCTGAAAATTATCCGGATCAATATATATGTATTCTGGCTCCAGCAAAATCCCGCTTTCTTGAAGAAGATAACTTTCCAGCCTGTCTAAAATTTCTGCAATAGAAGAAATTAATTTTACTATCTCGTTCCGGCTAATCGTTCTTCCTTCTAAAATCCGATTTAACGGCTGTTTTGACGTTATTTCGTAAAAATAGCATCCACCGTCCTCTGCTTCCTGAAAACGAAACTTAAGCAATCCCTCTATTGCATTTTCCATCAGCATGCGGCATTCATAATTTTCGTATCGGCTGTGTTCTGGCTTTACTATTAAATAATTATGACGCATCTGCCTTTCATAACGAACTTCCATTCCTTTCCTCCAGTTGTTTTACTGCTTCGATTTTTCTCAAAAATTCTTCCGGGCGAAATGGTTCTGCTTCAATCTGCACACTCCACTGTCCATTTATTGTTGTTGCCTCTGCCTCACCATGAATCCGTTTTGTTTGATTTCTAAGCTGTATATTAAAATTTTCAAAAATAAAACCTCCCTGCTTTTTCCTGCCTCCTTTTTCCTCCAGTTCTTCTAATTGTTCTGTTTCCTCCCAGTCAGAAATATGACGCGCTTCTTCCACACTTTCGTGAAGAATCATCTTTCCTGTCGTTTCATCATAAATCCGATACCCATGCCGAATAATTTCTACTGACATAAAACAAAATATGCTCATAATCACTGCCGCTTCTATTGTGTAGCTGCCTTTCACAGTTCCTCCCGTTTCCTATACAAAAGTAATCCAGATTCCAATTGGCAGGACAAATGGTAAAAATGGTACTTCAGTCCGCTTTCCTTCCTGCCAGCCCGTTCTTCTCACCACCAGATTGCCAATTCCCCAAATACTGCATAATGCCAAACTTCCCAACAATAAAATCAAATTTTTCCAAAAGCCAAAATACATTCCGGTAACCATAAACAACAGACCATCTCCCATTCCCACTGCACCATCTGAAACCTTTGAAATAACTAACAAAATAACCCCTATCGCCACTCCGAAAATCAAATCTTCAACTGATACTCCCACGTTGTTCCCGTGAAAAACTGTCATCCACGCTTTCTTCTCCATACAGTTAGCTGCACACATCATGTCTGCCATTCTCCAGAGAAAAGCCTCCATTCCTCCTGCTGCAAATATTGTCCCGGGAATCTCCCTGTACTTACAGTCGTAAACTGCGGCTGCCAACAAAAACAATAAAACTGCCATTTATCCTCCTTTACCAGCAATAAGAACATTTTCCCAAATGCTCCACTTCTTCCAGAGAAACTTCTCTTATATAAGCAATTGTTGCCGGACAATTTCTCAGAGAATGATAACTGCCGCCCTCCGGCATAACATATACTGTAGTTCCTGCACCTGCTTTTTTCCCACAAATTTGACAGGGATAATATCTTCCTCCTTCTCCATTTCGTCTGGTTTCCAAGTCTTCATAAGCAATGGCTTCAATATTATTTGATAAATAATGACAGGAAGCCGTTTTATGATATCTTGTACCATTATTTCCCACAAAAACCACTTCTTTCCTGTCTCCTCCTCCGTTCTTTTCCAAATCGTCTCCCAATGGTCCATTTTTTCCTATCCAGGCCCTGCGAATACTTTTAGACTCCATCGGAAAAGACTTTAAACCAAATACAGAGAACGGAAGTTTCATATCATATTTCATAACCAGCTTAATATTTTCGCCATCATAAAACGCTGTATGTTCTCCCAGTTCTCCCAAATAGGCGTACTGACTTATCTGCTCTGCCTTTCTTTCCAAACCAGCCTGTATCTGTCGTTGTTTATCCATCATTGCCATAGGTGTCATCATATCCCTCGAAGAACAGCTGCTCTCTGGACAATTCAACAGGATTGGCAGGATCGCTGATGTCAAAG
>URUX01000010.1 GCA_900551135.1 uncultured Clostridium sp. | reverse complement strand
ACATTACATGCACATGGTCAATATCATGATTCCATTCCTCCAAAACAATTCCATATCGGGGTGCAATATATTCCCATATTTCTTTTGCTCTTTCTGAAATTGGGTCATTGATAACTTTTCTTCGATATTTTACCACCATGATCAGATGATAATACATCAAATATACTGAATGTGCATTGTGATCTATTTTTTCCATAAAAACAGTCCTTTTTTGATCTTTTACCTTATCGACTGATTCTATTATACCATGAATTGCATTGCAGAACAAGTGTTCTTTTCTACAACTGGAATTTAGTTTTTCATTTAAGTTTTACTTTTTTGCGGATCTTTCCAGATTTCACTGTGATATAGGCTGTTCCCTTTTTCTTTCCGGTGATCACACCACTGGAACTTACCGTTGCGATCTTCTTATTTGAAGAACTGTAGGTAACTTTCTCCTGGGAAGTGATCGGGCTGATGACCGGTTTCAGCGTAAGTTTTTTATTCTTTGCAACAGTCACGCTTGATTTCAGTCCGGTGATCTTTGTTGTTCTTACTGTTGTTTTTTGCACAGTAACGGAAATGACCTGTTTCTTGCCGCTGGCCAGTGTAATGGTCACTTTGATTATTATTTGAATTCCAGCCCTCAGCCTTTTCATTGACAGAGGGCTATTTGGGGCTTAACAATTATTGAGCATCCCTTAACTGATCTACAATGCTGCATTTCGCTGCGTTATCATACATCATGCAAGGAATCAGCCACCCAAGCAGAAGAAATACCGGAATTGTCAGCAGGACAGGCAGAACGGTGAACCGATACTCAAAGAACCAAAACATACTGCCCAGCATTTTCCCCGCAAGAGGTCCCACCGCCAGTGAAAGCACAAAGGCCACCGCTACGGAAGACATTGCGTAAAACAACCCCTCGTAGATCAGCATGGTTTTGAGCTGTCGGGGCGTCATTCCTACAGCCTGAAGCACAGCAAATTCCCGGCGGCGGGAAAGAATACCGGTCATCATGGCGTTGAAGAAATTTAAGAGTCCCACCAGCCCAATGATAGCACAGAGGATACCACCTACCAGAAGGAACATCTGCCGGAACTGAGCAAACTCAGAGCGAGCCGTGGCCTTGCTTTCATACATCAAGGGCGAAAACTCACCGGCAGTGAGCTTCGATAGATATTGCTCTGCTTCGGCCTCGTCAACTTCGTCCGCTGTGTCGAACAGGTAGAGCATCGGAATGGCTGCACCACCGCTGTCCCTCTGTGCGGTGTCCACAGACAAAACTGCATCATAGCCAACGCCGCTATAACGATAACTCATGGAATTCGGAAGTTCTACCAAGGCGCAGACCGTGTACTCTACATCTCTGGCTCCATACAGTTTTTTCTGACGGTACTCCTCCGGTGTATCTTCGGTGCGGAGTTCTCCGGTGCGGCTGTCGATATATTTCACATCATCCGCATAGGTAGCCGTGATCGTGTCTCCCACCTTGGGGTAGTATTCAGGATTGGGCAAATTGCCGTAATCATCCAAGGAAACCGCAATGGCAATAGCGTTATTGTTTGGCTCCAGCATAGGAGAAATATCTCCGTCGAACACTTGCAGCTTGTCAAACAGACTGTTATCCAGAGCCTCGATTCTGGTATCTCCCATCACCATATTGCCCCGGTGCTCCATGCGGCTCATATGGCTGTCCAACTGCTCGGCGCTTTCGTACCTTGCATAGTCCTGCCGCAGAGCATCCTCCGTCATCCACAGATATGCGGGTTTTCGCACAGCATATCCCGTGCCGGAAAGACTGGCCTTTGTGTTTGCTGCGATCTCTTCGATCTGTTCTGGCGTGATGAATTCATCTGCCGGGTTGTAACGGAAATAGTCGGGCGTGCTGACGATAAAATCGGCGCAGGTCATGGAGGATACATACTTCTCCATGCTGAAGCCGCCCACAAAGGCACACAGCGCATTGAACAGTGTCACCGACAGTGCCAGAGACAACACCACCAGTACCGTCTTTTTCTTGTTTCGTCCCAGATTGGCAAAGGCCATCTGATGGAGCTTTGCTCCTCGGATGCTGCGCCGTTTTTTCTTGGTCTGCATCACATCCGTATATTTGGTAGCCTCCACCGGAGAGACCTTGGCTGCCATTTTTCCGGGCTTGGAACAGGACAAAAGCACCGTCAACAAGGCGAACAGCATAGAACCAAGGAAGATCACAGGCGAAGTGCTGATGGTGGTGATGCCTGCATCCAACTGGGTGGAGCGCAAGACAACAGGCACCAGAACAGCGCCAATGCCATAGCCCAACAGCAGCCCCGCCGGAATGCCGATCAGACAAAGCAGAAGTGCCTGCTGGCGAATGATGCGTTTGAGCTGCCGGGGCGTTGTGCCAATGGTTTTCAGAAGTCCGTAAAACCGGATATCCCCTGCAACAGAGATCTGAAAAATGTTATAGATGATAAGATACCCCGTGAAAATCACCAGCAGCAAAAAAGCTGCTATGGCGATCATCAGCTCTGGATCGAGCTGCGACTCCAGCTGGGATGAGGTATATCCCCAGTTGACGCCGATCCGGACGCTGTTGGGATCGGTATAGCTGTCCCATGTGTAGCCAAGATCGGTATCCACCTGCTCCATCTGCCCTTGAATGTTTGTGCCGGAGGCCAGCATGACATTCAAATCGGTGCGGAAAGGCTGTAAACCTGTTTTCACTGCCTGCGCTTCGATGTCATCTGCGTAATCACGGCTGATGTTGATGTAATGAACAGGCATTAGTTCATCATAGTCCCAATAGCCCACCAGCGTAAAGGTATCTGTTACAGTAAAGGCGGTTTGATCCTTGTCCGTAATGGAATAGGAAACCGTGACCTCGGCGCCCAGCTCCGGCGTTACGCCAAGCAGCTGCAACGCTGCCGTATCCATGGCTACCTCTTTGCCGCTTTCGGGCATCCGTCCGGTAGTAGGGGTTGCATAGCTCCATTTAGTGCAGTTGGCATCCATGTAGCTGATCTCTGCCGGTATTTTGGCAAAGACCCCCTCCGCAGTGATACCGATTACCTTCCGTGCCCCCGTAGCCTTTACCTTTGGGTGGGCAGCGATGCGTTCCGCCTGCTCGGGGGAAACATCCTTAAAGGTGCCATGCGCATAGCCGCCTACCTGCCGAAACTGGTAGGTTTCATAACTGGCGTTCAACGACAAGACAATGGTGAACATGGACGTAAATAGCAGCGTTGTCAGCGCAATGGCAAAAATGGCGATCAGATTGCGACGACGGTTCGCATAAAGAGATTTTAAGCTGAGTTTTCGAATACATTTTCGATTTTTGACATTCATCGTAGCCACCTCCCGTTAGTTCTGGGAGACGATCCGACCATCTTCGATACGGATAATGCGGTCTGCCATCTGCGCAATTTCTTCGTTGTGAGTGATCATTACGATTGTCTGGGCGAACTTTTGACTGGTGACTTTCAAAAGGCTCAATACATCCTGGCTGGTTTTGGAATCCAGATTGCCGGTGGGTTCATCTGCCAGAATGATAGCGGGTGCTGCCGCCAGCGCACGGGCAATGGCTACTCGCTGCTGTTGACCGCCTGAGAGCTGATTGGGCAGGGCATCCAGACGGTCGCTCAGTCCAAGCGTCTGCACGATCTGCTGCACAAAAGCCTTGTTTACCTTTCCGCCATCCAGTTCAGTGGGTAGAATGATATTTTCATATACATTCAGCACCGGAACAAGATTGTAGTTCTGAAATACAAAGCCGATTTTCCTGCGGCGAAAGATGGTCAGCGCTTCCTCCTTCAGGGAGAAAATATCCTGTCCGTCCACTATGACCGTGCCGCTTGTAGGGCGATCCAGCCCGCCCAGCATATGCAACAGCGTGGATTTTCCGGATCCGGATGTGCCGACAATTGCAACAAACTCTCCCTTCTTCACACTTAAATCAACTCCATCCAACGCATGAACTGCGTTATTGCCGGAGCCATAAATCTTTTTCAGGTTTTTTGCCTGTAAAACTTCCATAAATGAGTACCTCCATGAAAAAATCTGTATGTATGAAAGGAAATGATCCTTTGATACATACAGATTATCGCATAGGAATCTTTCCACATTCTTTCCGGCGGAAAATGAAATCTAACAGTTTTGATAGAATTGTTGTTATTTCGGCAGAAATATGGAAAACGTACTTCCTTTTCCCGGAACGGAAGCAACCTTGATATAACCGCCCTCGCCGGATATAATCTGTCGGGCAAGGTATAAGCCGATGCCGACCCCTTCTTGTTTCTGCACACTATTTGAGCGGTAAAAGCGAGCAAATATCTTCGCTTGCTCAGTTTCCGGTATGCCTGAACCGGTATCCGATATATCGATCCTTGCAAACATTTCATAGCTTACGGCAGAAATAGTAATGGTGCCATGCTCTGTATATTTGATGGCGTTGTCTACGATATTCGCCAGCGCTTCCGCTGTCCATTTGAAGTCGAATACAGCAAAAGCATCTGTATCCTGCATTTGCAAAGACAATCCTTTTTCAGAAGCCTTGGCGGCATATTGTTCTACTACGCTTTCAAGCAGCGGCTGCAGCGCTGCTTGCTGAGGGGAGAGTGAAATGATCCCGTTTTCCAGTCTGGAAAGCTTTACGAGAGAATCAATCAGAAATCGCAGCTTTTCCGATTGTTTGTACAGTGCCTCCACGTTTTCCTTTGCCGATGCAGGCAGAGTTTCCTCCATCAAAAGCTCGCTGTATAACAGCAGGTTTGCAATCGGCGTTTTCGTCTGGTGGGAAATGTCCGCAATCAAGGATTTGATTTTGTCTTTTTCCTGTGCCATATTTCGAGAAGATGCTTCTGCGGCAGAAAGATAGTGTGCAAACTTTGTTTCCAAAGCAGACAGCTGGCTTTCATCAAAAGTGATTTCAGAAAAAGAACCGGTCATGGCAGCGTCCAGCATCCTTTCGATTTCTTCCATCGTTTTTCTGACCTTTCTCCGCTCCCATAATACAACAGCTACCGCCGCCAGAAAACACAGCAGTATGATCACAATGCCGGTTTTATTCATCTTTTGTCACCCAGCTATAACCGATTCCATAGACGGTTTTAATGTATTTCTGTGCGCCAAGCTTATCCCTCAGACGCTTGATCGTAACAGACAAAGCATTTTCATCCACATATTCTGCGCCATCTGTCCAGATCCGGTCGACAAGGTCTCCACGGGTCATGGTTCGGCCTCGGTTTTCAACAAGCAGACGCAGTAATTTTTGTTCTGTTTTACTCAATTCCACTTTTGAATCTCCCACATAAAAGGTCATAGCCTCAAAGTCAAAGTGAAATAGATCCATATGGAACGGCGCATTTTTATGGTTTGACGCTTGCTTTCGCAGTTGGGTATTCACCCTTGCCCGCAAAACCGAAAGAGAAAAGGGCTTGGTAATGTAATCATCAGCGCCCCTCTCCAGTCCGTCCACGATGTCCAGATCGGTATCATTGGCAGTCAGCAGAATAACAGGAATCCCGGGTGTGGTTTCCTTGACCTCCCGTAGCAATTCAAGCCCACTGCCATCCGGCAGATTGATATCTAACAGGATCAGGGATACACCGCCGCAAAGCAGCTGCTCCTTCGCCGTTTTCAGGTCTTTGCAGGAAATAACCTTCCGATCATCTACTTTCAGTGCTTTGCATAAACCTTGATTCAAACCAATATCATCTTCAACAATCAATAATTGCTCCATATATCTCACTCCCTCGTTACTCAAAGGTATTCGGCAAAGTTAATAACAAGACACAAAAATAACCGCCCCAGCGTGAACGGTTATTTTCAATAAGTATGTGGACTAACCGTCTATCAGTAGTACTCTTTTTCTATATTCATATTAGCACGCATATGTAAGAATGTCACATTTTTTTATTCTCAATATTGCAAGACTGCTGGCATTGCTATTTCTTTTCATTCAATAATTCTTTTACTCTTTTAACCGGAAATCTATCTTCAATATCAACTACTTCAAACAGATTTAATGGCAATTCCTTTTCACCAATCAGGAAAAGGTATTCATTAACAGCTCTACGATCAATCATAATCTTTCCATGTCCTGCCCAATGACGATTGCTCTCTTCCTTTTTCAGTCCGGAAATCCAATATTTATCACCATTCTCAATATCTATATAATTTGCATAGTTACCGATATTTTTCTGAAAGGCATGGTCATTAAAATAGATTGTTTTCTTACTTTTTGAAGTTTTGACATATCCAATCCATGCCGGATCATCATCAGAATATCCCATTTTTAATTCTATGTACATTAAATTGTTAATCATTCTTATTCTCTCCTGATTCCAAATTTTGCAACATCTCAACAAACTGGAAGCTGTAAACCTGATTGTTCCTAAATTAACTGTGGCATACCATTGATAAACATATGCCATGCCTGTCATTTTTCGCACTAAGTTTCCATCCGTGCATTTCAACGATTTCTTTTGAGAGGGCAAGCCCTATTCCGCTGTTTCCGTTTTGTCCCGTATGAAAACGTTCAAACATATGGGAAAAATCCTCTGTGCTAAGTTCTCCTCCATCATTCCAGATGGAAAGGACTTGATTTTTCCACGATATTTCGATTTGACTACACGCATATTTTACGGAATTAGTTATCAGGTTAGCAACAGCGTGTTCCAGCTTCTCCGGGTCTCCGTTGACATATCCTTCGTCCAGTTCTAACGATACTGAAAGGTTTCGCCTGTTCACAATTCCTTCAAGCGGCATCAAAATATCTTGAACCAGTGATGCCATTTCTATTGGTTCACACTTTAATGGTTCCGTACCGCTTTCCATTTTTGATAAATACAGGATATCCTCAATAAGTTTACTCATACGCTCCGTCTGAGACACTATCATTCTGCCCGCTTGAGAATAATCGGTAATGACTCCCATTTCAATCTCCTCCGCATATCCGCAAATTGCCATAAGCGGGGTTTTTAATTCGTGAGATGTATTCTCAAAAAAGGTCTTCTGAGCTTTGTCATTTTGTTCAAGTTTTTTCCCGAGAAAATATCCAATGGCAGCACCGAGAGCGGCAATGACAAAAGCATCCAGCAAAACACCAAAACTGATTTCTTTTACGAGTTCTGGTTCGCCGGTAACATCCACATAAGCAAGTAATCTCTCATTGCTGTCTTCGTAATACTCTGTTCTGGCTTTCATATAATAAGTTGCTTCGTTAATTTTTGCCCTTTGCATTTCATCAGACGGGTGTGTTTCATACCAGTCAATAAGTTTCTTCTCTTTGGGTGTCAGAATCTGATATATGTCATCCCTGTTTTCTGAATCTGCCCCCATATATACAAGTGAGGCATAATATAAAGAGCCCGTATCATTTTCAGATTCGTAATTCAAATATTCGTCTGAATTCAAAGTAAAAACGTTTTTAATTGCATTCTCAGCTCTCAGCTCTATTTTTTTATTAAAAACTATGTTCAGAATCAGCAGGCTCAAAAGCATGGCTGCCATAACGGCGGAACCTGTAAGTGTGGCAATTTTATAACGTGTCTTATTCATTACAATCCTCCAGTTTATAGCCATAGCCCCAGACAGCACTAATGCGAACTTTGCTGCCTGCGGTCTTCATTTTCTGCCTGACTCTTCTTACTGTCTCATCGACAACTCTGGTTTCTATCTCCGTAGAATCTATTCCCCATACTTTGTCGAGAATTTCATTCCGGGGGATTGCCGTTCCACCATGTTCCATAAGACATCCCAGAAGCGAAAATTCTGTCATAGTCAGACCAATATCATGCTCTTTCACAATGGCATTATGCTTCTCCCATGAAAAACACACATCACCAAAGGAAATATCTGCCTTTACCGGTATATTCATTTCAACTCTTCGGAACAACGCATTTACCCGGACAACAAGAAGTGACGGCGAAAATGGCTTAATCAGATAGTCATCCCCTCCATACATAAATCCCTTCATATGGTCAGACTCTGAATCCTTTGCCGTCAAAATAATAATAGGAACTGATGATATTGTCCTTAACTTTTTACATATGGAAAGACCGTCTGAACCCGGCATCATAATATCAAGAATAACAAGATCACAGGGCTTCTCCTGAAAAGCAGAAAAGAGTGTATCACCATTCTTGTATGCTGTTACCTCATATCCGGCATTGGATAAAAATTCTGTGAGTATTTCTCGTATATCCTGTTCATCATCTGCCAAATAGATTTTTTTTGCCATATCTTTAATCCCACATGAGGGGAGTCCCTCAGAAATTCCGTGAGATTCCCCATATTATATCTTTCAAAATCAGTATGTCTGTATTTTAGTTCCACCTGCTTTCGCTTCAAGAGCGATTGCCTGTGCCTCCAAAGCATCAATCTCATCTGAATACTTCGCATAGCGAGAAGCAAATTCCTCATCAGAGAGGTTATCAGAGCCGTTATAAATATTGTCATAGATTGCATCAATTTTATTGTAAATACTGTTAAGCTGATTGACTTCATCTTCGCTCAAATTTCCATAGCATCCCTCATACCAACCCGCTTTCTTTTCAAGCGTTTCAATCTGTGCGTTCAGTGATGTAATCTCGTCATCATACTTTGCATAGCGGGCTTCGATCTCATCGTCTGAAAGATCATCGTCCGTCCACACTTCCGCATCAATTTCTTCGATTCTTTCATATGCTTTCTGAAGCTGTTCTGCTTCCTCTGCGGTGAGCTTGCCTGTATCGTACAAAGCATTATACCCATCCTCGGAATATTCATATTCCTCGTTGTCGATCCACCCGGTTTTTTTATCAAGCTCCTCAAGGCGATCCATGAGGGTATCGGTTTCATCCTGATACTGATCGTATCTGGCATAGATATCTTCATCAGAAAGACCATCTGCATCTTTCATTACCTCTTTGTCGATAGCGTCAAGTCGGTCATAAATGGAGTTAAACTCTTCAATCTCCTTCTGAGTGAGAGAACCATAATCTACATTTGTTTGTGTTACCTCTGATGTAGTCACTGTCTCCTCCTGTGTCTCCTTCTGGGCAGCCATGGCAGGAATACCTGCGGATGTAGTCATTGCTGCTGCAAGTGCTATTACCATTCCTCTTTTGAATAATCTGTTCATCATTTTAGTACCTCCTGATTTTTTATTTACCGGTTGTTCGGTATGGCTAAAGTATAGCTCAGGCAAATGTAAAAATATCCTTAGAACAGTCATGAAAATGTCAAGAAAGTGTAACAGCACAAGATTTCCTATAAACCATATTTACTCTCGCCTCTTAAGGGTACAATCTTTTTTCAAATACCCAAAATTTTTCTAAATCTGCAATTCCGATTTATCTTCACCTTATTATACCATAGTGCTTTCTAAAGTGCTATTCTAATATATACAAAAGTGTAAAAGAGCGATCTCTTCTCTCACACTCACACATATACCATGTTTTTCAATATAATCTCTTCTGCACTAACTTTTATATTATTCATTAACCCAACCCACTTCATCTGATCCTGTACCTTTAATTCTTCAGTTACACCCTTTTTTTCTGCCATCTGTTTCATAAGCATTTCCACCTGTTCTCTGGCTTCCTGATCTGTCTGGTTCAGATGTTCATTCAGTTTTCCAGTCAATAACAGATACTGATACCTTGCTGATCTGTGTTCTTTTAAGAACTGCTTTCGTAACATTCCATATGTCGGTTCTGCTTCGTTCAAAACCAGATCCGGCAAATAGTAATCTCCATGCAACGTATAACTCATTCCGTTTTTCTCATACTCTGCAATGTTGCACCCTTAATTTATTCCGGCTTAACTTTATCTAAATCCCAATACCATGAATTACCGATTCGTCTTGCCTTAATTCCAAGTTCCTTTTTTGCATTTTCCAGTGTTCTTTTAGAAATATTCAACTCTTCTGCCTTATCAAAGATTTCACTGCTTTGCACAGAAGCTGATGTTTTTGCCAGTTCCCTCAGCATCTTTTTTGCCTGTTCCAGTTTATTTACCTTTGGAGCAATTCCACCAAGCACCTCATCTGCGGTGATTTCATAGTCACCTATCCACTCAAATCCGGTTTCTGTCAGGCGAAATGCTTTGGAATGTCCAAATGCAACCAGATTATTTTTAATCTGAACCACTGCTCTTAAATCCGGTTCTCCCTCTATTCTTCCTACCAGTAATACGCTCCTGGCTACCGCAAAAAAGTCAATCGAACCCATTCCTCTATGTGCAGCTTTATTTCCCCCAGCTTTATTCATGTGTCCGATTAATAAAATTGCACATTTATACTTTTCTGCCAGCAAGCTCAATCTTTTTGTCATATCCCTTGCTTCATTTGCCCGGTTCATATCCATTGTTCCTCCAAGGTATGCCTGAATCGAATCTAAAATAAGCACTCTCACACCAGTCTGTTTGATAGCAGATTCCAGTCTCTCATCAATCATGAATCCAATGAACTCTGGTATGAACTGGATATAAATAATAAATTTCCCGGTGATATAGAAACAGAAACACAGAAATGGTATGCCGGACTTCGCTTTTATGGAAATGATCCGGAACACTCTTTAAATGCAGATATGTGCAATTTTCTTGCCGATCTGCAGGAGAACAGAGAAAGCCTGGAATCTTATTTCACAGGTAAAGATATGTTTGATATGTGGAAGAAACAGACGTTGGAATACTACACTTCCAAACCTGTCACTCATAAAGAAATTGAAGAACTGGATTTTGAAACACGAATCCGTAAACGAGATGAACTTTTAGCACAGAAATTTTCCAATAACGAACAGAAATAGTATCATAACAGTATCACAGGCAGATATGCGAAGATTTTCATTTTCTTCCCATACCTGCCTGTTTTTAATTTATTCGCTATTCTTTACAGCCTTATTTTAAACTTTTTACACAACAGAAAAACCCCGGAAACCTTACGGTTCCGGGGTATCTTACGTTTGGACACAATGTACCTTGCGGTACTCTATTTATATAATTAAGATGTTATGCTAAAATTATTCGATAACTGTAGCAACACGTCCTGATCCAACAGTACGTCCACCTTCACGGATAGCGAAAGTAAGACCCTGAGCCATAGCGATTGGGTGGATCAGTTCGATTGTCATTTCGATGTTATCTCCAGGCATGCACATTTCTGTTCCTTCTGGAAGGTTGCAAACACCTGTTACGTCTGTTGTTCTGAAGTAGAACTGTGGACGATAGTTGTTGAAGAATGGAGTATGACGTCCACCTTCATCTTTTGTCAGAACGTAAACCTGAGCTGTGAATTTTGTATGGCATGTAAGTGTTCCTGGTTTAGCAAGAACCTGTCCACGCTCGATTTCGTTTCTCTGAACACCACGAAGAAGTGCACCGATGTTATCACCAGCCTGAGCTTCATCAAGGAGTTTACGGAACATTTCGATACCAGTTACAACAACTTTACGTGTTTCTTCTTTGATACCAACGATTTCAACTTCGTCAGATACGTGAAGTACACCAGCCTCTACTCTACCAGTAGCAACTGTACCACGACCTGTGATAGAGAATACATCCTCTACAGGCATTACGAATGGTTTATCTGTGTCACGCTGTGGGTCTGGAATGTAGCTGTCAACAGCATCCATAAGTTCCATGATCTTGTCTCCCCACTCGCTGCTCGGATCTTCAAGAGCTTTAAGAGCTGATCCACGGATAACCGGGATGTCATCTCCTGGGAAGTCATACTCGCTTAAGAGTTCACGAATTTCCATTTCTACCAGTTCAAGAAGTTCTTCATCATCAACCATATCACATTTGTTCATGAATACAACGATGTAAGGAACACCTACCTGACGGGAAAGAAGGATGTGCTCTTTAGTCTGAGCCATAACACCATCTGTAGCAGCAACAACGAGGATAGCACCATCCATCTGAGCTGCACCTGTGATCATGTTCTTAACGTAGTCAGCATGGCCTGGGCAGTCAACGTGTGCATAGTGTCTATGCTCTGTTTCATACTCAACGTGTGCTGTAGAAATTGTGATACCACGTTCTCTTTCTTCCGGAGCTTTATCGATATTAGCGAAATCTGTAGCTGTGTTACCAGCAACTCTTTCAGACAGAACTTTTGTGATAGCTGCTGTTAAAGTTGTTTTACCATGGTCAACGTGTCCGATGGTACCAATGTTACAATGCGGTTTTGTTCTCTCAAACTTAGCTTTTGCCATTTTAAAACGTCCTCCTTAAAACATTTGGCTCTTATATTATTATAGAGCGCCTTTTTCGGTTTTAAACTTGCTATCCTTGATTATATTGCATAACCAGAATATTTGCAAGCATTTTATACAATTTGATAAGTTTCACACTATAAACAGTGTATCATTATCAATTGTTGTATCATTACAGTCCACACATTACTGAGAACATAGTGAACAGTAACTTTATATCTCCTACACCCTGCCGGCTTTAAACACCGGCAGACTGCAGATGATCAATAATTATCAGTCTTTCTTAGAAAGGATCTTTTCCTGTACAGACTTCGGAACCTGCTCATATTTCTCAAAGAACATAGAGTAGTTACCACGTCCCTGTGTTCTGGAACGAAGGTCTGTAGCATATCCGAACATTTCGGAAAGCGGAACGTATCCACGGATCATCTTACCACCGCCGATATCTTCCATACCCTCGATACGGCCACGACGAGAGTTGATGTCACCGATAACGTCACCCATGTAATCTTCTGGTGTAGTAACTTCGACCTTCATGATTGGCTCAAGAAGAACCGGAGCTGCTTTCTGCATAGCATCCTTGAATGCAAGAGAACCTGCAATGTGGAATGCCATTTCAGAAGAGTCGACTTCATGGTAAGAACCATCGTATACATTTGCATGTACACCCAGTACAGGGAATCCGCCTAAGATACCGCTCTTAGTAGCTTCTTCGATACCTGCGCCAACTGCCGGAATGTATTCCTTCGGAATTGCACCGCCGACAACGCTGGACTCAAACTTGAAGGTTTCTTCAGCGTTTGCATCCATAGGTTCGAATTTAACCTTACAATGTCCGTACTGACCACGTCCACCAGACTGCTTAGCGTACTTGTATTCCTGATCAACAGGCTTTGTAAAGGTTTCTTTGTATGCTACCTGAGGAGCACCAACGTTTGCTTCAACGTTGAACTCACGCAGCAGACGGTCTACGATGATTTCCAGATGCAACTCGCCCATACCGGAGATAATGGTCTGTCCAGTCTCCTGGTCGGTCTTTGCACGGAAGGTCGGGTCTTCTTCAGCAAGCTTTGCTAAAGCTTCGCCCATCTTCTGCTGACCAGCCTTGGTCTTAGGCTCAATTGCAATATCAATAACCGGCTCTGGGAATTCCATGGACTCCAGAATTACCGGATGCTGATCATCACAGATGGTATCGCCGGTGCCGCTGAACTTAAATCCGATAGCAGCCGCAATATCTCCAGCGTATACCTTGTCTAATTCCTGTCTCTTGTTGGCATGCATCTGAAGGATACGTCCAACACGCTCTTTCTTGCCCTTGGTTGCATTGAGCACGTAAGAACCGGAGTTCAGACTTCCGGAATAAACACGGAAGTAAGCCAGCTTACCAACAAATGGGTCAGTCATAATCTTAAATACCAGAGCGGAGAATGGTTCTTCATCAGAAGACAGTCTCTCGATCTCGTTGCCGTCTAAGTCGGTACCCTTAATTGCAGGGATATCGGTTGGAGCCGGCATGTATTCAATAACTGCATCCAGAAGTTTCTGTACGCCTCTGTTTCTGTAAGCAGAACCACAGCAAACAGGAATAGCAGCACATTCACAGGTAGCTTTTCTTAAAGCTTTCTTTAATTCTTCTACAGAAGGCTCTTCACCTTCCAGATACATCATCATTAAGTCATCATCCAGTTCGCAGATCTTTTCAATCAGCTCGCTGCGGTATAACTCTGCATCATCCTGCATATCTTCAGGAATATCAGTAATGGTGATGTCATCGCCCTTATCATCATTGTAGATGTAGGCTTTCATTTCAAACAGGTCGATGATTCCCTTGAACTCATCTTCCTTGCCAATCGGAAGCTGTAAGCAGATAGCATTCTTACCTAATCTGGTACGAATCTGCTCTACTGCTCCGTAGAAATCTGCACCCAGGATATCCATCTTGTTGATGAATGCCATTCTAGGTACATTGTAGGTATCAGCCTGACGCCATACGTTCTCAGACTGAGGCTCTACACCACCCTTTGCACAGAAGACGCCTACAGCGCCGTCCAGTACACGCAGGGAACGCTCAACCTCTACCGTAAAGTCAACGTGTCCTGGGGTATCAATGATATTGATACGATGCTCCAGAGCACCTGGCTTTGGTTTGCAGTTTTCTTCCAGAGTCCAGTGACAGGTAGTAGCTGCAGAAGTAATGGTGATACCTCTCTCCTGCTCCTGCTCCATCCAGTCCATGGTTGCGTTGCCTTCGTGAGTGTTACCAATCTTGTAGTTTACACCAGTATAATACAGGATACGCTCGGTTAATGTAGTCTTACCTGCATCAATATGAGCCATAATACCGATATTTCTGGTTCTCTCCAAAGGATATTCTCTTCCAGCCAAGGTCTTTTCCTCCTGTGATGATTAGAAACGATAGTGTGCAAATGCCTTGTTTGCCTCTGCCATCTTGTGCATGTCTTCTTTTCTCTTTACAGATGCGCCAGTGTTGTTAGCTGCATCCATAATCTCGTTTGCCAGTCTCTCTTCCTGGGTCTTCTCGCCTCTCTTACGGGAGAACATGGTGATCCAGCGAAGTGCCAGCGCCTGTCTTCTCTCTGGCTTAACTTCGATCGGCACCTGATAGGTAGCACCACCGATACGTTTTGCCTTAACTTCCAGAACAGGCATAATGTTGTTCATTGCTTCTTCAAATACTTCTACAGCGTCTTTGCCGGTCTTGTCTGCAACACGTTCAAATGCGCCGTATACGATCTTCTGTGCAACACCCTTCTTGCCGTCTAACATGATGTTGTTGATCAGCTTGGTTACAACCTTGTTGTTGTAAATCGGGTCTGCCAGTACGTCTCTTTTCTGAGTATGTCCTTTACGTGGCACGTTACTTCCCTCCTTAATACTGCTGCCATCACCCATCTTAAGGGCGGCAGCGTTTCATTAGATCTTCGGTACTCGTACACTTCGTGCAGCCTTTGCTGCTACAGTGGGCACGTTCATGCGCGGTCTGCTGCGAACCTTCGCAGCAGGTAATCTCTATCTCCTGCAACCTACAGGTTCAATATCATCATCCGGCATTATCCTACAAATCAAATACTGCGGCTAATTAATTACTTTTTATCTTTTGGTCTCTTTGCACCGTATTTGGAACGAGCCTGTTTTCTGTTGGCTACGCCTGCGGTATCCAAAGTACCTCTGATGATGTGGTATCTGGTACCTGGAAGGTCCTTAACACGGCCGCCACGGATCAGAACAACGCTATGCTCCTGTAAGTTGTGTCCCTCACCTGGGATGTAGCTTGTTACCTCGATGCCGTTGGAAAGACGTACTCTGGCAATCTTTCTTAATGCAGAGTTCGGCTTCTTAGGGGTTGCAGTCTTAACAGCGGTGCACACACCTCTCTTCTGCGGTGCAGAAACGTTGGTAGCTTTCTTCTGTAAGGAGTTGTATCCTCTCTGAAGAGCTGGAGCTGTGGACTTCTTTGCGCTGCTCTGTCTTCCCTTTCTTACTAACTGGTTAAATGTTGGCATTCTTTTCACCTCCTGCGATATTGACTGTGGTTGCTGTAAGTCAGCTTTTTTGCACACCAAAAATTTGCGTTCTGGTGCACGCCTAATTATTATATCCACACAAAGTTTTTCTGTCAAGGGAAAAATATATTTACTTTCCATATTTTTTCCTTTATTATGATACCATGGTCAAACGGTCACGTAACTTTAAGACCTTTCCTATATATATTACCGTTTATTGCAGGAGGACTTCTTATGAAATACCGCATTGAATCCGACTCCATGGGCCAGATAAAGGTTCCAGACGATGCCTACTGGGGCGCCCAGACGGAACGGAGTTTTGAAAATTTTAAAATCGGAACGGAAAAAATCCCTATGGAAATCATACGTGCCTTTGCTGTTTTGAAAAAAGCGGCAGCCATCGCCAACAACCGGCTGGGCCGGCTGGATGAGGAACGCTTGAATTTCATCTCATCCGTCTGCGATGAAATCCTTTCCGGAACACTGGACAGACATTTTCCCTTATCAGTCTGGCAGACCGGAAGCGGAACCCAGTCTAACATGAACGTAAATGAAGTCATCGCCAACCGCGGCAATGAAATGGCCGGGCAAAAGCTTCTCCATCCCAATGACCATGTAAATATGTCGCAAAGTTCCAACGACACGTTTCCAACCGCCATGCATATTGCCGCTGTCCTGGAAATCAACAGCCGGCTGCTTCCGGCAATAGAGGTTCTTATCTCTACATTTTCCCGACTGGAACAGGAAAATCAGGGAGTTATCAAAACAGGACGCACCCATCTCCAGGATGCTACTCCTATCTCCTTTTCTCAGGAAATCAGCGGCTGGAGAGCGATGCTGGAACAGAACCAGCGCATGATTCTTGCCAGTCTGGAGGGTTTAAAGGAACTGGCTCTCGGAGGAACTGCAGTTGGAACCGGCCTCAACGCTCCACCAAATTTTGGAGAAGAATCGGCAAAAGCTGTTTCGGAACTGACTGGATTTTCTTTTGTCACTGCTTCCAATAAATTTCACGCCTTAACCAGCAAAGACACTCTGGTTTTTGCCCATGGCGCTTTAAAAGCCCTGGCTGCCAATCTGATGAAAATCGCCAACGACGTGCGCTGGCTGGCAAGCGGCCCCAGATGCGGCCTGGGCGAAATTACCATACCGGAAAACGAACCTGGCAGTTCGATTATGCCTGGAAAAGTCAATCCTACCCAATGCGAAGCCGTTACCATGGCAGCCGTTCAGGTCATAGCCAATGATGTGGCAGTCGGCATGGCCGCTTCCCAGGGCAATTTTGAATTAAATGTGTTTATGCCGGTCTGCATTTACAATTTTCTCCAGTCTGTCCGCCTGCTTTCCGATGCCATCCTTTCCTTTAACCACCACTGTGCAGCGGGAATCAAGGCAAACCGGGAGAAAATGAAAGAAAATCTTCACCGCTCCCTGATGCTGGTAACCTGTCTGAACCCTTATATTGGTTACGACAATGCAGCAAAAACCGCAAAAAAGGCATTTCAGGAAAATATTTCCCTCAAAGAAGCCTGTACTGCTCTGGGATTTTTAACGCCGGAACAGTTTGATCAGGTGTTTCATCCGGAAAACATGATTTGACAAGCTGTCCCGGACAGCCTCAGTTTCATACAGTACGAAAGGAGAATCCCCATGGATGTTAATGAAGCTTCTTTACAGCTCCACTATGATTTAAAAGGTAAAATCGAAGTCGTATCCCGTAAACATATCACTACCAGAGAAGAACTTTCTCTGGTCTATACTCCTGGTGTCGCAGAACCTTGCCGCCAGATTGCCGCAGATTATGAAAAATCCTTTCAGCTGACCCGTCGTTCCAATCTGGTAGCCGTAATTACGGACGGAACCGCCGTCTTAGGACTGGGAGACATTGGGCCTGCCGCCGGAATGCCGGTAATGGAGGGAAAATGTGCCCTGTTTAAAGAATTCGGAGATGTAGACGCGTTTCCAATCTGTATTGATTCCAAAGATACCGATACCATTGTGCAAACCATTGCTCTGATTTCCAAAAGCTTTGGAGGCATTAACCTGGAAGATATTTCTGCCCCCCGCTGCTTTGAAATCGAACGCCGCCTCAAAGAAGTATGCGACATTCCGGTATTTCATGACGACCAGCATGGTACTGCCATTGTAGTCGCTGCAGCCTTAATCAACGCCATGAAGGTTACGGGAAAAACCATGGGACAGATGCGGATTGTCATTAACGGGGCAGGCGCCGCTGGTATCGCCATCGGAAAACTTCTCATCTCAATGGGCTTTGGCAATATTATTATGTGCGATATTCACGGAATTATCTGCGAAGGCGACAAAGAATTAAATCAGGGACAGGAAGAAATCTCCCATATCAGTAATTTAGAGAAAGAACATGGAACGCTGGCTGACGCTTTAAAAGGCGCAGACGCATTTATCGGCGTGTCCCGTCCAGGACTGGTAACGGCAGAGATGGTTGCTTCCATGAATCACGGAATCGTATTTGCCATGGCCAATCCCACTCCGGAAATCATGCCGGAAGAAGCAAAAAAAGGCGGGGCCGCCGTCATCGGCACAGGCCGTTCCGACTACCCCAACCAAATCAATAATGTTCTGATCTTCCCAGGCATTTTCAAAGGCGCACTGGCTGTCAGAGCGAAAGAAATTACAGAATCCATGAAGCAGAAAGCAGCCTATGCCATTGCTTCCATGATTCCCGACAGCCAGCTTACCGCCGAACATATTATTCCATCTGCCCTGGACAAATCTGTAGCAGACGTAGTGGCAAAAGCGGTATCAGATACTGCCATAGCAGAAGGCATCGCCCGGATTTAGTTTTCCTCTTCCCGCTTTTTACGGATAAACAGAATAATTCCGGCGCTGCAGCCAATCGCTGCCAGTACCAGTCCCAGCACCGCTGCTGTCATAACTGCCTGACTGCCTTTCCCTGTTTTTTCATGGATGCCGCTTCCTGTGGCATCCATAGTGTCAGGCAGCGGCTCCGGCGCTTTTGACGGCGCTATAATTTCCTCCGGCGCCGGAGCCGTAACCGGAAGTTCGATTTCATACGGCCTGGTAATGCATACCCAAACGTTTTTCATTCCATAATGGTATCCCACATATCCCCATTGTTCTCCATCCGGATCTTCATAGAATTCCTGAAAAATCATCTTTTCTATCCCATAGGAACTGCTTCCCACAATGTTTCCAGAACCCGGATAACTCCAAAACTGTACTTCTTTTCCTTCTTCCGGCGTGATGGTAATTTTCTCTGCAGCCTCTGTTATCTCCGCTTCATGGTCAGCTTTAAACTCCTCACTGTCATAGACCAGCGATAATTCATCCATTAACACCCAGCCCGTTTTTACATCGGCATTTTCCGGATCGTACCCGTAATTAGGCGCTGCCTCTCCGCTTTCATCTCTCTGGTATTGAATGACACCCCACTGTTCTCCATGACTGTTTTCATAAGTGAACGATACAAAGAGGACTGTTCCATTTTCCAGCGCATCTGTTACCTTCTCTTCTTCCGGATTATTCGTTACATAAATATATCCTGACGTTCCATTGGCAAAATAGCTGCGATTATGAAATACAAAGTCGTCTTCTCTTTGTTTTTCCCACCGTTCAGTCTGGTAAAAATCATCTGCCGGTTCCCAGATCACATCTGCCCAGGCTGTCATCAGCCCCTGCATCAGCACTGCGGCAAATACCAGGGCAGCCACTGTCTTTTTCCAAGTTTTTTTCATAACATTCCTCCTGATTTATGTAAACTTTTCACAATATCCGCTGAAGTCCGGCTCCAATCCAGTAAGAAGCCATATTAGCGGTGATGGAAAACATCCACGGACACCGGATTGTTCTGCCTGCCGCCTTGTAACATACTGCTTCCGTACCGATTGCCGCTGCCTCTAATATCACCTTCAGCGGAATCAGAATCCAGATCCATTCTGCTTTGCCCTGTACTCTTACAGCATTTTCTGCCAGATAATACACTGCAACGACAGCCGGATTGGTCAGCAGATTTACCGCCCCTGTCAGGGCCAGATCCCAGGGATTTCGTATTTTCCACAAAAGGGCAGTTCCTGCTTCAATGAATATCGTCAGCGCCAGAGAAACTCCCATTACCGGGACTATCCATGGCCCCATGAAGGTATTTTCCAGCATAATACATTCCCCCCTGCAAAAGTACAAACGAAATTCCGCAAATAATCCCCAACCCCAGTTCCGGGGTATGAAAC
This sequence comes from uncultured Clostridium sp., assembly GCA_900551135.1. Lineage (GTDB taxonomy): Bacteria > Bacillota > Clostridia > Lachnospirales > Lachnospiraceae > UMGS1370. The sequence goes on along the minus strand of URUX01000010.1, from coordinate 6,417 downwards.
AGGTCTGTAAATGCAGAAATATTCAGGTAAGGCGGACAAAATCCCAAAAACAGGGCAAAGGTCAACAGACCAAACGAAAAACCTTTGGCATTTGGCATTAATTTTGCCACTGCCCACAACGTAAGAGGCATGGTCATGTTCCAAAAAAATACTGCCAGTATCCCTGCCGCCGGGTGAAAAGAACATAAATACAGCACTCCGGATGCCGCCAACGAGAACACCGCCGTCTTCTTAAATCCGGCTATGTCTGCCAGAAATCCTCCTGCAGTCTTTCCAACGGCCGCTGCACAGACCAGTACCATGCCGGCTCCAGTACTTTCTTTCCACGGAAAATCCTGGATGATTCCCAGATAAGATCGAAGAACTACTACAAAAAACAGACAAATCACCGCTGCGGCTGCCTGCTTCCAGGCACCGGCCAGTACCGGTCTGTCCAGCAAAAGGGAAAATGGCTGATTACCGGAATTCTGCCAGATGTTTTTCTTTTTAGCGCACCAGAATATTCCCAGTGCCGCAGGCAGCAACAAAAGCGCCGGCCACTCTCCTGATTGAACTGCTCCGTTTCCCAATGCCGTTCCGGCATAAATTCCCAAAGCTCCGGGAGCCACAAAAAAGCCCAGCATTCCCGCCGATTTTTTACTTTTATTCAGCACATCCAGTCCGCCTCCTATATGAAACAGACCGTTTCCCAATCCTGCCATAACAGAAGCCGCACCCGCTGACCACAAACCGACTGTTTCCATCATGCTGCCGGCTGTTCCATTCCGGACTGCCATAGTTACTGCTGTTCCGGGAACATATGCGGCTGCCACCAGCACACAGCCGAAGACTGCCAGATATGCATTGCGGTTTTTGTAATCTGCCAGTATCCCCATAGGCATCTGCATTGCAAAGGCGCAAAAGTTATATAAAAGCAGGCATAAATACCAGTTTTCTGATCCATATATGCCAGAAAACATCAGATAAGCGCATGCCAAATCCACCAGAAAATGGGCTGCTCCATAGATCTCTATCATATCTCCATCCCCTTTTCCATCTGTAACATAATTCCCTGACACAGATGTTACGTTTAGTATAACATCCTTTCCTTTCGGATTCTTTACTTTTTCCGTAAAGAATCCTTACCGGAAGTTTAATAAATCCGAACCCCGGTATTTTTTTGTCAAGAAAAAAGTCGCCTGCGAATTTCCTATGATACAGAAAAACCGCCGCAATGCGAATCGGCATTCTGTCTTTTGACTATGCCCTTTCGCCTGCGGCGGTCTTATCTGCACGATAGGTCTGCTATTTCATTGTAACAGAAATATATTTTTCTGACTGAATCTCCACATGGCAGAACGGTCAGATTTCGCTTTCATCCAACAGTTTTCTTACAAAATCGCTTCCCGGATCCGTCCGTACTTCTTCTGGTGTACCAAGGCGTACCAGTTTTCCCGACTCCATAATCAGAACCCGATCTCCCAGAAGCAGGGCTTCCCGAATATCATGAGTTACAAAAAGGATCGTCAGCGTCATTTCATTATGGAAACGCTTCAGTTCTTTTTGAAGCCCCCTTCTGGTTATGCTGTCAACTGCCCCAAAAGGTTCGTCCATCAGCATTAAAGATGGTTTCGCTGCCAGAGCCCTGGCAATTCCTACCCTCTGCTTCTGTCCTCCCGACAGTTCCAGCGGGTAACGTTCCGCCATCTCCAGATCTAAACCTACCGTTTTTAAAAGTTCGGTTACCTGGTCTTCTTCCTCTTTCTTATCCCATTTTTTTGACAAAGAAGGCACATAGGCAATATTCTGCCTTACCGTCATATGAGGAAACAGCCCTACATTTTGAATGGCATAACCAATGCCTCTGCGAAGCCTGGTCAAATCTGCCTGGCTGACATCCTGTCCGTCAACATATACCCGGCCGGAATCCGGCTTCAAAAGGCCATTGATCATTTTCAGCAGCGTGGTCTTTCCACAGCCGGAGCTTCCGATAATGGTCAGGCATTCTCCTCGTTTTACATCCAGAGAAAACTCTTTTAACACCTGATTCTGTCCATAAGACAGGCTCACATTGTCAAACCGGACGATCGTATCCTGCGTTTGTCCCTTATTCATTGGCAATCAATCCTTTTTCTGTCAGATAGTCGAGCGCAATCTGCTTCTCATCCATTCCTTCTACTTCCAGCTTGTAATTTAAGCTGGCCATATCCTGATCGGTCAAGATTCCGTCCATCTTCATTAACGCTTCTTCCAGTCCCGGATATTCCTCTAATACCTCTTCTCTGACTACGGTAGAGCAGAAGTAATTAACCTGCAGATGTTTGTCGTCCTGGAGAGCCGTTACTTTTCCGGAGCCAAGCTGGGCATCTGTGGTATATCCGTTGGTTACGTCAATCTCCCCGCTGTTCATTGCCTGGTATTTCAGTCCAATATCAATGTCCATCACTTTTTTAAATTCCAGGCCGTAGGTGTCGCACAGTACCGGAAATCCGTCTGCCCGCTCCAGATAGTCCGGATTTCCACCAAAGGTCAGTTCTCCTGCAACAGCTGCCAGATCCGAAGTGGTAACCAGATTGTGTTCTTTTGCCACATCGCTGTTTACTACCACCGTATAGGTGTTATTGAATCCGTACAGTCCCAGCCAGGTCATCCCAAACTTTTCATGGTACTCTTTTACCAGAGTTTCCCAGATTTCCTCATCACTGACTCCTGCAGCATCATGTCCTAAAACCATTACATAGCCGCTGGACGTATATTCCGGATACAGATCAAACTCTCCCGCTTCCATGGCAGGCTGAATATTGGAAGTGCCTCCTCCAATTCCCTGAGTAATATTTACCGTATAGTCTGTGCTGTCTTCAATCAGTAATTTCAGCATTTCTGCCAGAATATACTGCTCAGTCATCGGCTTGGTTGCAATCTCAATCGGTTCCTTGGAAGCAGTCTCTGCTCCAGCTGCCTCTGTGGATGCCTCTGCCGCTGTTGATTCTTCTGCTGTTGTCGTTTCTGCTGCCGCTGTCGTTTCTGCTGCCGCTGTCGTTTCTGCTGCCGCTGTCGTTTCTGCGCTCTGTCCTCCGCAGGCTGCAAGGCTTAATACCATGGCGCCGGATAAAAGGGCTGCCGTCATTTTTCTAGCTATTCTCATATTATTCCATTCTCCTTTTCTTTTTATAAATTCTTTCTATCAGCCCCAGCAGCATATCTGCCGCCAGAGCCAGCAAAGCAATTAAAATGCTTCCTGCAAAAGTCATCTGGGGATTATAAATGCTGATTCCCCGATAGATTGCCTTTCCTAATCCGCTGGCTCCAATATAAGACGCCAGACCACACATGGAAATGGCCATAACCGTCATACTGCGAAGACCTGTTAGAATCACCGGAAATGCCAGCGGTAAGGTCACTCTGGTTAAAATCTGCATCCTGGTGCTTCCCATGGCTTTTGCAGCTTCCAGGATGTCTTTATCTACCGTCGTAAGTCCGGTATAGGTATTTCGTACCATGGGCATCAGCGCATAGATAGAAATGGCTGTTACCGCATTCTTGTCTCCAATGCCTAAAAGGGGAATCAGGATTCCCAGCATGGAGATAGATGGAATCGTATAAAACACATTACAGATTCCGATTACCAGCGGAGCTGCTTTTCGATATTCCGACAGAATAATTCCGATGAGCAGCCCCAGAGTCCCTGCAATGGCAATGGCCATCAGAGACAAACGGATATGGGCTGCCAGCAGTTCTAAAAACCAGGGTCCCCGTTCCACATACAGCTTCAATACTTCTTTTATAAAATCGATCATATTTCCCGCCATTCTGAGCAATTGCTTGGTTATCGTTGTTTCCTCAACAGTTTATCGTCATTTTTCGCATTTGTAAAGTACGCACTTTCAGGTAACTGGAAAAATAACCGGTCCATATACGCAAAAACTGCCCTGATTGCTCAGGACAGTCTTCTCCTTTATACCTCAAAAATTAAATCTCCATAACTTGGGAAGGGCCATAACTCCTTGTCCATAATCATTTCCAGCTTATCTGCCGGTTCCCGCAGCCGGTCCATTGCCGGAACTACCTGACGGTAATAAGCCTTTGCCTGAGCCTCTCCTGCTTCCATAGCAGCACAGGTTTCCGTGATATCAGAAAGTTCAGACAACGCCCTTTTCATTTCCGCCAGAAGAGAAGAAGTTTTGATCAGAAGCTCGGTCTGGACACTGACATCCGCCTGGGGACATGCCCCTGTCACTGCCTGAATGGACTGGGCCAGCTGGGTGGTATATTTAATCACAGCCGGAACAATCTGTTTTCCTGCCATGTCTATCATAGTCCGCGCTTCAATATTCATGGTCTTTGCATAGGCTTCGTATTCAATCTCAACACGGGATTCCAGTTCCGCCTTGGTAAATACGTGAAACTCCTCAAACAGCTTTACCGCCTTCGGCGTAATAAGCGTTTCTATAGAATCCACGCTGCAGCTGATATTGGGAAGTCCTCTGCGGGCCGCTTCCTCTACCCATGCCTGGGAATAGCCGTTTCCGTTAAAAATTACTCTCCGGTGTTCTGTAAACAGTTCTTTAATCAAATCATGAACTGCCATCTCAAAATCTTCTGCCTGTTCCAGCCGATCCGCTGCTTCCTGAAACGCCTCTGCCACAATGGTGTTTAACACAATATTGGGAGAAGCTACAGAATCCGACGCTCCCAGCATACGGAACTCAAATTTATTGCCGGTAAAAGCAAAGGGAGAAGTCCGGTTCCGGTCTGTAGCATCCTTGGACAAATCCGGAAGTGTTTTAATTCCGGTCTTTAACGTACCGCCGCTTTTCGAGTGGGTCGCTTCTCCTGTACTGCAGAGCTGATCAATTACATCTTCCAGCTGTTCTCCCAAAAATACGGAAATAATAGCCGGCGGCGCTTCCTGTGCTCCCAAACGCTGGTCATTTCCGGGATTTGCAGCAGATTCTCTCAGCAAATCTGCATGGATATCAACTGCCTTTAAGATACAGGCCAGCACCAGAAGAAACTGTACATTTTCATGAGGGGTATCTCCTGGATTTAACAGATTGCTCCCATCATCTGCAATCAGAGACCAGTTGTTGTGTTTGCCGGAACCGTTTACCCCTTTAAAAGGCTTTTCATGGAGAAGGCAGTTCATACCATGACGTTCTGCAACCCTCTTTAGGGTTTCCATGGTCATCTGGTTGTGATCCACCGCTACATTTGCCTCCGCATAAATCGGTGCAAGTTCGTGCTGGGCAGGCGCTGCTTCGTTATGCTGGGTCTTGGCAGACACCCCCAGTTTCCACAATTCTGTGTTCAATTCTTTCATAAATGAGCCGATACGCTCGCGGATAATGCCAAAATAGTGGTCATCCATTTCCTGGCCCTTTGGCGGCATTGCCCCAAACAGGGTACGGCCTGCATAAATCAGGTCTTTTCTCTGCATGTATTTTTCGTGATCAACCAGGAAATACTCCTGTTCTGGTCCCACAGAAGGCACTACCCGTTTGGCTGTCGTATTGCCGAACAGACGGAGAATCCGCAAAGCCTGTTCTTCTACTGCCTGCATGGAACGGAGCAGAGGAGTTTTTTTATCCAGAGCCTCGCCCTTATAAGAGCAGAATGCCGTCGGGATACACAGCGTCACACCTATGGCATCTTCCTTTAAAAATGCTGGTGATGTACAGTCCCACATGGTGTATCCTCTGGCTTCAAAGGTTGCGCGAAGCCCTCCTGACGGGAAGGAAGACGCATCCGGTTCACCTTTTATCAGTTCCTTACCGGAAAATTCCATAATGGCTTTTCCGTTGGAATCAGGCGCAGACAAAAATGAATCCTGTTTTTCGGCAGTAATTCCCGTCAGCGGCTGAAACCAATGGCTGTAATGCGTGGCTCCTCTCTCAATGGCCCACTCTTTCATGGCATGGGCGACTGCATCTGCAATGGTAGAATCCAAATCCGCCCCAGGCGGATGGGGCTTGTGGCCTGAGTGAGTAGATAGAACTTGCTATCTGCAAACCATTGCTTTTTCCCTTTATAGGCGGCGGATAAACCGCCGCCATCGGGTCTCCCCCAGCTTTTCAGAAAACTACAGGGTTTGTAAGCTGAAATGAGATGATAAGTCCCTTTTCCTGCAAACCATTGTTTTCGCCCTCTTTGGGGGCGGCGCAGCTTAGCTGCGCCGCCTTGGAACCGCATATCTGCGGTATCTCCAAAATTCCCTCTTAATTTTTAATCTCCCCCGCCCGAAAAAAGTTGGTAGCGACCAGACGGCGTAAAAAGGCGCGCTTGCAAGCCTTTAGCCGGACGGGAGCGGGACTTTTTTCGGAGGAGCCGCCGCAAGGGAGCGGGTGAGGAATGCCCAATTCCTTAATTGGGCGTTCCGAGGGTAGCGGACTTTGCGGCGGCGAAAGCAGCGAGTGGATTGTCTGGCTTTACCCAGACAAC
>URUX01000009.1 GCA_900551135.1 uncultured Clostridium sp. | reverse complement strand
TGATGCGTTTCGCCATCCAGGGTATGGGATACAGCACCTTTGCCATTATCGCAGGAGTATGCGAAATGGTAGGACGTTCTTTGGTAGGATTTGTGCTGGTACCTGTTTTTGGATATGCGGCGGCCTGTATCGGAAGCCCCGTTGCCTGGATTTTTGCAGATTTCTTTTTAGTGCCGGCTTTCTATCATTGTGTAAAAAAGATGAAAAAACAGTTGGGACAGCAGAATGGAGTGGATTAGATGAGAGGAACATGGAAGAAAAAGTGGGCGGCAGGATGCTGCATCAGTATGGTATCGGTTTTTCTGCTCCTGTCAGGATGTCAGAGCAGACAGCCTATTGAAACAAAAGAGTCAGCGGAGTCTTCTGCAGAGATTACCACAAAGGCAGAGGAAGAGACAGTACAGACAGAAACAGAGTCTTCTGAAAAACCGGCTTTTCGGGATGCCAAAGTCATGGCAGGAGGCAGGATTTATGTATGGGTATATGATGTGGATTTTTCAGCAGCGCCTCAGGATTACTTCCAGGCCGGAGAAGTCGATTCGATTGCAGAAGGAACTATGCCGGAAGCAGACTGGGAAGCAGTAGGACTGAAAAAAGGAACTGCTGTTTATACCCGGGAGGATGGAACATCAGATACGATTTTCGTAGAATCAGAGGGAATCTGGTCTGCCTTTATTCCGTATGAAGATGTGGCATCTGCCTATGAATATTCAAAAGAGCCGTGGGTATATCAAATCTCTCAGCGGGAAGACGGATTTTCGGTTACGCTGCCGGATGGAAGCTGGCAGGCAGAGGCACAGGGGGATTCCGGAATTGACAGCTTTGCAGGAAAAGGCGGCCGGGTAGATATTATTCATATGAAAAAGGAAGATGCCCAGGAGATTTTTCCTTATATTGACACAGAAGAGGAATGCAGGGAACTGATTTTAAACACCGGGGTCAGCGGAGAGTTTGACCTTGCCGGATTTGAGGCAGGTCTGGCAGATTCGGATTCCGATCCGGAAGCAAGTTATTACTTTGCAGAAATCGTTTATACGGGGGAAGAGACGGATTACCGTTATGAACTTCGCTATGCTTTATACTGCGGCGGATATTACTGGCAGGTTCAGGTGCTTATGAAAGACAATACCAGAGAAGAGATAGAAAAAGCGGCTGGGATTGTGAAGTCTTTTACAGTTCCCACTTGCAAAAGCCCATCAATAGTGCTAAGATATGAGGGGATTTGACACGGAAGAGAGAAAAAGGAGTTGTTTATTGTATGTCAGGACATTCTAAATTTGCCAACATTAAGCATAAGAAAGAGAAAAACGACGCTGCAAAGGGCAAGATTTTTACCGTTATCGGACGTGAGATTGCAGTTGCAGTAAAAGAGGGCGGCCCGGATCCGGCCAATAACAGCAAGCTTCGCGATGTAATCGCAAAGGCTAAGGCCAACAACATGCCAAATGATACCATTGACAGAGGAATCAAGAAAGCAGCTGGAGACGCAAACTCTGTAAACTATGAAGTAATTACCTATGAAGGATACGGCCCAAGCGGCGTAGCGATTATCGTAGACGCACTGACCGATAACAAGAACCGTACCGCAGCGAACGTAAGAAGCGCATTTACTAAGGGAGGCGGAAACGTAGGTACTCCTGGATGCGTATCGTATATGTTTGACAAAAAAGGTCAGATTATTATTGACAAAGAAGAATGCGAGATGGATGCTGACGAGCTGATGATGGTTGCATTAGACGCAGGCGCAGAAGATTTCTCCGAAGAAGAGGACAGCTACGAAGTGCTGACTGCTCCGGATGATTTCAGTACTGTCCGCGAAGCGTTAGAAAATGCAGGGATTCCAATGGCTCAGGCAGACGTTACCATGATTCCTCAGACCTGGGTAGAACTTACCAGCGAGGAAGATATTAAGAAGATCAACCGTACTCTGGATTTACTGGATGAGGATGATGATGTGCAGGCTGTGTACCACAACTGGGATACAGACGAGAGATAATAGATAAGAGAGACCTCTTTCTGATTGTCATAATTGGCAGGCAGAAGGAGGTTTTTATGTTAAATGAAGATGCTTTAAAGGAGTTTATTTTTGATTGCCGGTTTTTAAACTTTCTTTCTTACAAAAAAATTAAAAATCATTACAATTATTGTCCGTACCTTGAAAACCGGAACCGGAATGGTTACTATAATTATGTAGAAAAATATCCAAATCTTTTCAGCTATGGGAAGGAGAAAAATGAGAAAGATGAACAGCAGCAATATACAAGGAAAAAAACGAAGAAACGTTCTGGCAGCGCTTGCTGTGGCGGCAGGACTGCTTTCTGCCTCCATGTCTATGACGGCATTTGCAGATACCAATGAAGTCGGGCCTGGAGTCGGTCTGGAAACAGCAGATGGTTTGAATCCGGGTTATACAGGCTCTCAAAACGGAGCCTTTACCAAAGTAAACGGCCAGTATGTAAACAGTGAAGGGAATGCTATAGAAGGGGCGCTGTTTCGAGGAATCAGCGTATCCAAATATCAGCAGGATATTGACTGGAAGGCAGTAGCTTCTGATGACATTAACTTTGCTTTTATCCGCATGGGATACGTAGAGGATCTGGATCCATATTTTGATGTTAATATGAGAGAAGCCGCAGCAGCGGGGATTCATGTGGGTACATATCTGTATTCCCAGGCCCTGACTGTAGAGGATGCCGTGAAAGAGGCGCAGTTTGCTGTAAGAACAGCAAAGGAATACCAGCTTTCTTACCCGATTGCCATGGATGTAGAATCCAGAGTTTTCGAGGAAGCAGGGCTTACGAAGCAGCAGCTGACCGATATTGTCAATGCTTTTTGCCGTACTGTAGAAGCGGCAGGCTTTAAGCCCATTGTATTCAGCTATAACGACTGGCTGGTGAATAAGATGGACACCACCCAGATTCCATACGACATCTGGTACGCCCGGTACGGCACGATTAACAGCTATCCGAACCGCACCATCTGGCAGTGTACCGACAGCGGAACCGTCAGGGGAATTGAAGGAGCAGTCTGCATTGAGATGGCGTTTACAGATTACAGCCAGATCATTCCCTCTGCCGGATGGAAGCAGATAGACGGTTCCTGGTATTATTTTGAAAATTATCAAAAGGTTGCAGGCTGGAAGCAGTTAGGAGAGACCTGGTACTATTTGGATCCGGCAAATGGCGGCATCATGGTATCCGGTACTGCGATGACCATTGACGGAATCCAGTACCAGTTTGATGCTTCAGGGGCAATGATGTAGACTCCAGAGTTGAAATTCTTTTTTTCACATGGTACAATGTTCACATGCATTAAGAATACGTTAAAAAATAGACACTTTTCCGTAGTTATATGGTGAAGGAAACTGCTATTGAAAACGCAGAAATGAGAACAGAACGTTTCATTAGGTCAGGGGAGAGAATATATGTATCGTGTGATGATTGCCGATGATGATAAACAAACGCGTGAACAGCTGAGAGAGATTTTGGAGAGAAACGGATATCAGGTAGCCGGAGAAGCGGCAGATGGTCTGGAAGCGGTTATGGTATGCCGCAGAGAACTGCCGGATTTTGTAATTATGGATTTGAGCATGCCTGTTATGACAGGATTTGAGGCAATACGGGTTATAAACGAGGAAAAACTGACTGATTTTACGATAGTTCTTACTGCCTGTCATAACAAGATAATGGCTCATAAGGCAGCCCAGGAACACGTTATGGGATATTTGGTAAAGCCTGTAGAAGAGTCTGCTCTTTTGGGAGCGATAGAAGTGGCTCTGTGTCAGGAAGAAAAGCTGATGAATGTGTCCAGAGAGTGCCAAAAGGCAAAGAAAGCGCTGGAGGACCGGAAATATATTGAACGGGCCAAGGGAATTTTGATGGAGCGCAGGCAGATTTCGGAACAGGAAGCCTATTCTTACATTCGTCGTCAGGCAATGGATAAAGAGCAGACCATGGCAGAAGTGGCAGATGTTTTGTTAAAAGCTTACGAAGCCTGTGAGGAGTGCGGGAATGGCTAAAGGAGCAGGATATTTGAAAAGTGAAAGAAATTTTGTTAATTAGTTGACAATCTTTAGCCGGAGTGGTATGATAAAAACAGTTAAAGCGATATCTCTTTAAAATGAAATCTGACTGATATACAACGGCGCATATCAGGGGAAACAGCGGCATCGAAGTCCAGAATACCTTTATTCATAAGGGGGTTTGGACTTTTTTTTGCGTCTGGGCTGAAAAAACTGGAAGAAACAGCGTTTCGGCCTGTATGAAATAAGTAAAAGGGGTGTTTTCTATGGAAGAAAAACAAAATAAAAACGGAGGATTGAACAAAAGTCTAAAACTGATTTTTGTCTATACGGTAGCGACCGGATCTATCTTTACTTTTGTAAATTACTGGGATTCCGTGTTTTACGGTTACTGCGGCAGCGGTACGTTTCTGGCCTTTGCCCTGATGACGGTAGCCATCCTTCCAGTTGCTCTGGTATACAGTGAACTGGCATCACTGTTTCACACTTCGGGCGGTGAATTGATTTACAATACAGTTGGAATCAATAAGCACGTTGGTTTTCTGGCTTCCTGGCTGATTATGGCTGCCTGGATATCGGTTCCGCCGGCTGTTGTTATGGCCATTATGACCTGGGTAAACAAAACGCTGGGTCTGAATCTGGGAACCTGGGCAATGGTAGGCTGCGCGGCTGTGCTTCTGCTTCTGTATTTCCTTATGAGTATCCAGAATGTGCAGTTTCTGGTTAAGGCACAGGCAGGAATGCTGTTCTGCAACATAGCGGTAACCATTCTGACTGGTTTTATTCTGTTGTTTTCTGGTCACTGGCATCTGTCAAACTTTGGAAATATTTTCACCACTACGCTGGATTCCGTTCATGGTATACCAGGATGGATCATTGGTATGGCGCTTTTGATTACTCCGTACTTTGGGTTTGAAACCGTTCCCCAGATGGTGGAAGAGGGAGATTTCCCGATTAAGAACTCCAAAAAGGCGATTTGCGGTTCTATTCTGACTTGCGGCTGCATCTATGTATTTTATTATTTCTGTGTAGCAGGACTGGACGGATTAAGCCAGGTTCATGCCAACTTTGCACAAGACGGCTTCCTGACTATCGCAACCATGCAGAATGTATTAGGATGGACATTTTGGCCAATTATTGTAGGAATTCTTTCCTGCCTTCTGGGTATGGGCGCATCCCTTCTGGGATTCTGGATGTCAACGGTCCGTATGCTGTATTCCATGGCTAACAAGAATTTCCTTCCGAAAGTATTTGCAAAAGTAAACAAAAACCAGCAGCCGATGCTGCCAAACATTTTCCTGCTGGTACTGTCATTAATCTTTATCGTTCTTCAGAACTCTTCTGATTTTATGAGCGCATTTTTCAATCTGATGAGTTTTGGCTGCGCCTGTGCATATGCTCTGACCATGATTTCAGCTGTATGCATTCATCGGAAACATCCGGAATGGAAGAGCGCCAATACAGTAAAAGGCGGAGATGCGTTCCGTATTTTCGCAATGCTGATTGCAGTAGCCATTGCATTTTTCTGTACACTGGGACAGGGAATTGATTCCTGGATTTGCTTTGGCGTATATCTGGGAATAGGAGTGATTATCTGGCTGTGGATGGTTCTGGTAAACTGGAAGAAGCATCCGGTTGAAATCGAGACCCCGGATGGCATTCAGCAGTTCTAAAGCTGTAAAAAGGTTTCCCCAGACGGAAAACGTCTGAAGATATATAGGAACCAGTCAAAAAGGTTTGGCTGATCAAGAGAAGAAAAGGAGAAGATAAAAATGGCTAAATTAGATGGAAAAGTTGCACTGATTACTGGCGCTGCCGCTGGTCTTGGAGAAGGAATTTGTACTGCCTATGCAAAATATGGCGCAAAGCTGATTATGGTGGATCTTTCCCCTTCCGTAGAAGAAACGGCAGAAAAACTCCGTAAAGAATACAATGCAGAAATTATTACAGTAGTAGCAAACGTAGCAGACCGGGCTCAGATGGATGCGGCTGCTGCCAAAGGAGTGGAAGCATTTGGTGAAATCAATGTAGCATGCTGCAACGCAGGTGTATGCCGTCTGGCTCCTTTTGAGGAAATGGACGATGCAACCAGGGATTTCCATATTGATGTAAATATTAAGGGTGTATGGAATACCTGTAAGGCGGTTATCCCGTATATGTTAAAGCAGGGCGGCGGAAATATTGTAATCGCATCTTCCGTAACCGGCGATATTGTAGCTGACGCAGGAGAGGCCGCTTACGCGATGACCAAGGCAGCACTGGTAGGATTAACGAAATGTCTGGCTGTGGAATATGCAAACCGCAACATCCGTGTAAACTGCTCACAGCTTGGTTATGCCCGTACTCCAATGGTTGAGAAGATGGCTCTGGAATCCAATCCGGAAAATCCAGAAGCAGCCATCGCTGATATTGCAGTAGGCGTGCCGATGAAACGTCTTGCAAAACCAATCGAAGTCGGCGAATTGTTTGCATTCCTTGGAAGTGATGAATCCAGCTATCTGACTGGTTCCCAGATCGTCATTGACGGCGGCAGTACTTTGCCGGAGACCATGTCCATTGGAACAAACTAAAAACAGAAAACGGACTCCGTAGAGTCCGCAGTACAGATATAATTTAAAAGCAGGCATAGAGTTCAATCCGTTCCGTATGTTTTGTGCGGTAACTTCATTACACAGGAATGGGAACCTCTATGCCTGCCTGCGTTTTGCTTTACCTGCAGGCAGCGGGCACAGCTGGGAAAAAACTCCCAGCGGCTCATGCTGTCAATTTAGATAATAGGAATTAGATTTCAAATCCAAAATACTTAATTACATTGTTGTAGGAAATGCCCTTTACGATTTCTTCCAAGGCCTTCATATCTGCCGGATACTCGCCGTTATCTACCCAGCCGCCGATTAAATCACACATAATTCTGCGGAAGTATTCATGTCTGGTATAGGATAAGAAGCTTCTGGAGTCAGTCAGCATTCCCACAAAGTTGCCCAGGCAGCCTAAATTTGCAAGGCTGATCATCTGGTCTCTCATACCGGTCTTGTGATCGTTGAACCACCATGCAGAACCCTGCTGGATACGGCCTGCCGGAGAACTCTGGAAGCAGCCTAAGATGGTTCCGATGGCAGCGTTGTCATTTGGATTTAAGGAGTAAATAATGGTCTTTGGAACTTCACCGGTTGCGCTTAATGCATTTAAGAAGTCAGCCATCTGAGCGCTTGGCGCATAGTTGTTGATGCAGTCAAATCCTGTGTCAGGGCCAAGCTTTTCAAACATCATGGCATTGTTGTCACGCTTACAGCCATAATGAAGCTGCATAATCCATCCCATACGGTTGTATTCTTTTGCAGCAAACAGCATAAATGCAGTTTTATATTTTAATTCTTCTTCTTTGGTAACAGCCTGTCCGCTTAAGCCTTTGGCAATAATTGCGTCTACTTCTTCATCAGAAGCCGGCTGATACATCACATATTCTAATGCATGGTCAGAGACATTGCATCCTCGTTCTGCAAAGTAAGCCATGCGAAGTTTTAATGCCTCTTTTAAGGATGCAAAATCTTTGATTTCTATACCGCTTACCTGGGACAGCTGGGCAATATATTCAGCAAAGGTGGTTTTTTCTACGTTCATGGCCTTGTCCGGGCGCCATGCAGGAAGTACTTTGATGTCTTTGCAGCTTTCATCTGCTGCGATTTTTTCATGCCACTCTAAGGTATCAACCGGATCGTCGGTGGTGCAGATCAGCTTTACATTGTAATGGCGGATCAGTCCGCGGACGGTCATGGATGGATCGTTCTGCAGCTTATCGTTGCACAGATTCCATACTTCTTCAGCGGTGTCGCCATTTAAATAGCCTTCATATCCAAAATATCTGCTCAGTTCCAGATGGCTCCAGTGATACAGCGGGTTGCCAATGAGTTTTGGCATGGTTTCGGCCCATTTCTGGAATTTCTCCCGGTCAGACGCATTGCCGGTGATATATGTTTCCTCTACGCCATTGGAGCGCATCTGACGCCATTTGTAATGATCGCCGCCCAGCCATACCTGAGTAATGTTGTCGAATTTACGATCTTCATAAATCTCCTGAGGATTGATGTGGCAGTGGTAGTCTACGATAGGCATTGGTTCCGCATAATCATGGTACAGAGTCTTTGCCATGTCTGTAGAAAGCAGAAAATCCTTGTCCATAAATGGTTTCATGTGTGAGTCCTCCTTAATTATATAAAGTGTTAATGCGTGGTTCCGCGTTTTATAATGTCAGCAGAAATGGTGGTTTTTGCAGGCACGTTGGCTCCCTCAAATACCCCCATTAATGTGTTGACCGTAGTGATGCATAATGCTTCCACCTTACTGTCGATGGAAGTCAGTTCCGGATAAGAGCACTGGGCAAGAATGGAATTATTATAGCCAATGACAGAAAGAGATTCCGGAATGGCAATGCCCTCCTGGTGGGCAAATTTTACAGCGCCAACTGCCAGAGAGTCGTCAGAAGCCAGGACACCGTCAAAGGACAGCCCTTCGCTGTAAAGTTTGTGGCAGAGAGCCTGGGCGCTGGCTACATCTTTTGGACACTGGCAGATGTATTCCTCCCGAATGGGAAAACCTTTGGCTGCCAGGGCGTCTTTGTAGCCCTGCAGTTTGTTAAGACCGCTGTATGAGCAGCTGGTATAAAGGTATAAAAGATTTCGGACTCCTGAATCAATTAAAGCTGCAGAAGCCTCATAGGCGGCAGCTCTGTCATCACAAAGGGTAGAATAGATGTTGTCCCCTTCCAGATAGCCGTTGACTAACATCAGCGGCAGCGATTTGGCAGCGTCGATTAAATAGGCATTGTCTTTTGGCTTCATCTCCACAAATTTGGAACCTGCCAGAATAATGGCGTCAACCCGCTTAGAACGAAGCAAGTCGAAATATTTCTGTTTAGTCTCCAGATCTGTTCCGGTACAGCAGAGAATGGAATCGTATCCCCTGCTTCGAAGTTCCCGTTCTAAAAAATAAATGGCGTTGGCAAGGTATAAATCTGAAGAATCTGAACACATGATTCCAATGGTTTTAATCGTGTTTAATCCCAGGCCTCTGGCAAAAATGTTGGGAGTGTAACCCAGTTCATCCATGACAGAAAGCACTTTGGTGCGGGTTTTTTCACTGACATTGGGATTGCCGTTTAATACACGGGAGACAGTTGCAATGGACACGCCCGCTTTATTTGATACATCATAAATATTCATGTAAATACCTCTTCATAACCAAATGGCTGTAAGTGCTTACAACCTATTGTCATTATACTCAAATTTCACAAAGATTGCAACCGGTTTTATTTTTAGATTGACTTTTTGCTGGAAATTTTGTAAAATAATTGTAAGCGCTTACAATTTAACGGGGTTACGATTGAAAATCAGAATTAAGGAGAATAAGGGATATGCAGGATTTTGTCAGAATCAACGAAAATGATAATGTGGCAGTAGCGTTGCGCCCCATTGCAAAAGGAGAGACGCTGCAGATAGGAACTGCACAGGTGACAACATTGGAGGAAATCCCCCAGGGCCATAAGTTTGCATTAAAACCCATCGGAGCAGGGGAAGATATTGTAAAATACGGATTTCGTATTGGTCATGCCAAAGAGGCAATTGAAACAGGCCAGTGGGTTCACGTTCATAACATTGCCACAGCATTAGGCGATTTGCTTTCCTATACCTATGAACCGGTGAAATCTTCATTAAAGGAAACAGAACATGCGTATTTCGAGGGATACCGCAGGACAGATGGAAAGGCCGGTGTCCGCAATGAAATCTGGATTATTCCTACAGTGGGCTGTGTCAATTCCATTGCCAGGGCTCTGGAGAAAAAGGCACAGAAACTGGTAGGCGGCAGTCTGGAGGAAGTAATCGCATTCCCCCATCCATACGGATGTTCTCAGATGGGAGACGATCAGGAATACACCAGAGAGGCTCTGGCTGACATGATCCATCACCCGAATGCAGGCGGTGTTCTGGTGCTGGGCCTTGGCTGTGAAAACAGCAACATTCCGGTATTAATGGATTATATTGGAGAATATGACCCTCAGAGGGTAAAGTTTTTACAGTGTCAGGACGCAGAAGATGAGCAGGAAGCAGCCATGGCGCTTTTGGAAGAACTGGCAGTCTATGTTAAAGCATTTTCCAGAGAAAAGATTGATGCCAGCGAACTGGTTATTGGCATGAAGTGCGGCGGCTCTGACGGATTATCCGGTATTACCGCCAATCCGGTAGTAGGAGCATTTTCCGATATTCTGGTATCTAAGGGAGGAACGACCATTTTGACAGAAGTTCCGGAAATGTTTGGTGCAGAGACGATTTTGATGAACCGCTGTGAGACTCCGGAACTTTTTGAAAAAACAGTAGACTTAATTAACGATTTTAAGAATTATTTTACCCGTCATGACCAGACTATTTATGAGAATCCTTCCCCTGGAAATAAAAAAGGCGGGATTTCTACGCTGGAGGACAAGTCCCTGGGCTGTACCCAGAAATCCGGCAGCGCTCCGGTAAAAGGTGTTCTGGCTTATACAGAACCGGTAAAGACCAGGGGATTAAACCTTCTGTCTGCTCCTGGCAACGATCTGGTGGCCTCTACAGCCCTGGCATTATCCGGCGCCCATATTGTGCTTTTTACTACCGGACGGGGAACACCGTTTGCGTCTCCTGTGCCTACTGTCAAGATTTCCAGCAATTCCAGACTGGCAGGCCACAAAGACAACTGGATCGACTTTAATGCTGGCCGGATGGTAGAAGACAGGAGTAAGGAAGAACTGGCTCAGGAACTGTTTGATTATGTACTGGAAGTTGCATCTGGCAGAAAGGTCAAGGCAGAAGAAGCGGGATTTCACGATATGGCAATCTTTAAACAGGGAGTTACATTATAATCCTACGTAAGATTGCTAATTGTCAGCACAATTCTAAAAAACTGGTTGAAATTTTCCGGCGGTTCTTGTAAAATATCGTATATACGAATATAAATCGTGAAACGCCATGATGATGGAGGAATCTCTCAATGAAACTCAACCGTACAACGCTGCGCACGGTACAAATATTAAAATTAGTATCCAAAAGGCCGGATGGAATTACGCTGGATGAAATTTGCGAGGAACTGGAACTTCCAAAGACCAGTGCATATGATATTGTGATTACTCTGGCAGAGACCGGCATGATTCACGTATCCAGAGGACAGAAACAAAAATACCGGATCGGCCTTACTGCTTACCGGATTGGAATTAATTATACCAATAACCTGGATTACATCCGCACCATTGAACCGGTGCTGAAAGAATTTTCCAGTCAGGTAGGAAAGACGGTATTTTTTGGAGTGCGCTCAGATGAAGAGATTGTGTATCTGTGCAAGTTTGAGCCGGAAAACCCGATTATTACCACTGCGACGGTGGGAACGAAAAATCCGCTGTACTGTACCTCTCTTGGAAAGGCAATTTTAGCCTTTACAGACGAAACGGTTCGAAATGAAATCATAGATAAGATTGTTTTTGTAAAAAAGACAGAGCAGACCCTGACTACAAAAGCGGCTTTGAAGAAAGAACTGGAACAGATTGCAAAAAGAGGGTATGCCTTTGATGCGAGAGAAGCAGAAGAGCATATGGAGTGTGTGGGAGCTCCGGTTTTTGACAGTGACGGCAAGGTGTTTGGAGCCATCAGCGTGTCCAGTCTGTATAAGCCGACAGAAGATTATGAGGCTTTAGGACGGGCAGTTCGGGAAAAGGCCAGAGAAGTATCAAAATTAATGGGCTTTTTAGGTAAAATATAGGGTTTTCCTGTTGACAAATTTATGGGAAGCGATTAGAATAACAATATAAGAATTGCAAATGCGAAGCACATTCGCATATGCGAATATATTTAAGGGCTAACCACAAAAATTAAGAGAGAAGGAGATTACCATGAAAAAAGAGCAGGTTTTAGCAAGAATGAAAGAAGACTGCCTGGTAGCTGTTGTTCGTGCCAAGAACTTAGAGCAGGGCGAGAAAGTTGTTGATGCAATTATTGCAGGCGGCATTAATTTCATTGAGATTACCATGACCATGGACGAAGGCAACCCTGTTGAATTTATCAAGATGATGGCTGATAAGTATAAAGACAATGAAAAGGTAGTAATCGGCGCTGGCACTGTTTTAGATCCAGAGACCGCAAGACAGGTTATTTTAGCAGGCGCAAACTATGTAGTAAGCCCAAGCTTAAATGTAGAGACCATTAAGCTGTGCAACCGTTACAGAGTTCCGATGCTTCCAGGCGTTATGACCCCAACCGAGGCTGTTACCGCATTAGAGGCAGGCTGTGATATCATTAAGATCTTCCCAGGCAACATTGTTGGTCCTGCAGCAATCAGTTCCTTTAAGGGTCCTTTACCTCAGGGTGAGTTTATGCCTTCCGGCGGTGTTGATGTGGACAACGTTGACAAGTGGATCAAAGCTGGCGCATATGCAGTAGGTACTGGAAGCAGCTTGACCAAGGGCGCTAAGACCGGCGATTTCGAGGCTGTAACAAAGAAAGCGCAGGAGTTTGTTGAGGCAGTAGCAGCAGCACGTAAATAAACAGAATCCCCGAACTATTTAAAAAATACAAGTATAAGGAGAAATGTAAAAATGGCAAAAATTGTAACCATGGGCGAGATCATGTTAAGATTATCTACCCCAAACAACGAGAAGTTTATCCAGGCAGATGAGTTTGATATTAACTACGGCGGCGGCGAAGCAAACGTAGCAGTATCTCTGGCTAACTATGGCCATGACGCTGAATTTGTTACCGCAGTACCGGCTAACCCGATTGGTGAGTGTGCAGTAGCAGCATTAAGAAAGTACAATGTTGGAACCAAGCATATCTCCAGAAGCGGTGAAAGACTGGGTATCTACTATTTAGAGACTGGTTCTGCCATGAGAGCTTCCAATGTTGTATACGACAGAGCTCATTCCTCCATTGCAACTGCAACTGCAGACGAATTTGATTTTGATGAGATTTTCGCAGATGCTGACTGGTTCCATTTCACCGGTATTACCCCAGCAGTAAGCGATTCCGCAGCAGAACTGACCGAGAAGGCTCTTCAGGCAGCTAAGAAGCACGGCGTTACGGTATCTGTTGACTTAAACTTCCGTAAGAAATTATGGTCTTCTGAGAAGGCACAGAAGGTTATGACCAACTTAATGCAGTATGTTGACGTATGCATCGGCAACGAAGAAGATGCTGAAAAGGTTCTGGGCTTCAAGCCAGGCAACACCGACGTTACTTCCGGCGAACTGGAGTTAGCTGGTTATGTTGACATCTTCAACCAGATGGCTGACAAGTTTGGCTTTAAGTATATCATCAGTTCCTTGCGTGAGAGTTTCTCTGCATCCAACAACGGCTGGTCCGCATGCATTATGGATGGCAAGACCCGTGAGTTCTATCATTCCAGAAAGTACTCCATTACCCCTATCGTTGACCGTGTAGGCGGCGGCGATTCCTTCGCAGCTGGCTTAATCTGTGGTCTGGCAGACGGCAAGGATATGAAGGCTGCTCTGGAGTTTGCAGTAGCAGCTTCTGCATTAAAGCACACCATTCCTGGCGACTTCAACCTGGTTACCCGTGCAGATGTTGACAATCTGGCAGGCGGCGACGGTTCTGGCCGTGTTCAGAGATAATAAGTGATCTTAAGCGGCCGATTCCCTTTAGGAGTTGGCCGCTTTTTGTATGGGAGGACATGTAAATGAGTGAGAATAAAGGAAGAACTTTTGATCTGGTAACACTGGGACAGCTTCTTCTGCGTCTGTCCCCGCCAAATAATGAGCGTTTGATGCGCTGCGATGTATTTGAAAAGCAGGTAGGCGGTGCAGAGTTAAACGTTGCGGTAGGTGTATCTTTGCTGGGACTTCATACCGGCATTATTTCCAAGCTTCCCTCCCATGATATTGGAAGCTTTATGAAGGGGAAAATCCGTTCTTACGGAGTCAGTGATGACTTTTTTATTTACGATAAGTCGCCGTCTGCCAGAGTGGGAATCTATTATTATGAAAACGGAGCATACCCCAGAAAACCAAAAGTAATCTACGACAGGGCAAACAGCTCGTTTTACTCGATTGATATTAATGAAATTCCGGAAGAAGTATACGGCGCTACAAAGTGTTTCCACACCAGCGGCATTACGCTGGCCTTAAGCCCTCAGATCCGGAAAACAACCATTGAGATGATCAAGAAGTTTAAAGAAGCCGGAACCCTGGTTTCCTTTGATGTAAACTTCCGCGGCAATCTGTGGACAGGAGCAGAAGCAAAGGAATGTATCGAACAGATCCTTCCCTATGTCGATATTTTCTTCTGTTCGGAAGATACGGCCAGACTGACCTTTTTAAAGACTGGAACGGCAAAAGAGATGATGAAGAGTTTTGCAGAAGAGTATCCGATTTCGATTGTGGCTTCTACTCAGAGAACCGTTCACAGTCCAAAACGCCACAGCTTTGGTTCCATTATTTACGATGCAGCAAGAAATGAATTTTATGAAGAAGAACCTTACCGGGATATTGAGGTAGTAGACAGAGTGGGAAGCGGCGATGCCTATATTTCCGGCGCTCTTTATGGACTGCTGTCCAGCGGAGGCGACTGTGCAAAAGCAGTAAGCTACGGCAACGCAACCAGTGCGGTGAAAAACACCATTCCTGGAGATTTGCCATCATCAAATCTGGAGGAAATAGAGACCATTATCAGGGCCCATCATTCCAAGGGGCCTCAGCTTGAAATGGCCAGATAACTAGTTATGAAAACAGAAGAACTGAAACGGGGCGTGCGGGATGGAATCCCCATTTGTTTAGGGTATTTCAGTGTATCTGCAGCCTATGGAATGACGGCAGTCCTTTCGGGGCTGCCTTTGTCCGCCGCAGTAATTATCTCCCTTACCAATCTGACCAGCGCAGGCCAGTTTGCGGGAACCAATCTGATACTGGCAGGGGGGACTTATATGGAATTGATTATGAGTATGTTTATTATCAATATCCGTTATTTTCTGATGTCCTTATCCATGTCCCAGAAAGTAGAAGAAACGATGACATGGCCGCAGCGGCTGGCTGTGTCATTTGGTATTACCGATGAGATTTTTGCAGTATCCATGCAGCATAAAGGGCCATTGTCGGCATCGTATATGGCAGGATTGATTTCAGGCCCGGTTATTGGCTGGACGGGGGGAACTCTGGCAGGAGGCGCTTTGACCAGACTCCTTCCTCAAAGCGTGTCCAATGCTTTGGGAATTGCCCTTTACGGCATGTTTATTGCAGTAGTTGTGCCGGCTGCCAAAAAGAACAGGGCAGTTTTGTTTACAGCAGTCCTTGCAGCTGTATTGAGCGCAGTTTGTTATTATACGCCGGCCCTTTCCTTCCTGTCCGGCGGATGGAGCATTATTCTTATTACAATCCTTGCAAGCGGGGCAGCAGCATTGTGGTTTCCCATTACGGAAGAGGAGGATGAATCATGAGCGGAATCGAAGGCCAGATGATGGGGCAGCTCAACATAGGGTATCTGGTAACCAGCATTGGGATTATGGCAGGAATGACGTATTTAATCCGGGTTATCCCTATGGCTGTATTTCGGAAAAAAATTACCAACCGGTTTATAAAGTCTTTTTTAAGCTATGTGCCCTATGCGGTACTTTCTGCCATGACCTTTCCGGCTATCTTATACTGTACGGGTTCCGTGTCCAGCGCAGCGGCAGGGTTTGCAGCCGCCATGATTCTGGCCTATTTTGATAAAGGGCTTCTGGTAGTGGCAGTCGGGGCGGCAGCGGCAGTTTTGCTGGCGCATATGGCAGGATTTTAGTATGTTCCGGACAGCCGGATATTCCAGAGACACAGCAATACAGAAAAAAACACCGGTTCTTTCCGCGCGGTGAATGGTGCGGATAGAACCGGTGTTTTTTCTGCTGCAAAATCATAAGCTATTGGTTTTCATCTGGTACAGATTCTGCCTTTTCAGGTCTCTTTACCTGATAGTCCACGTTATCCAGATGAATTTCCATAATGTCTTCAACCGGACATTTTAAAATGTTGCACAGGACATCCAGAGTATGTGTGGAAACGTACATATTCTTTTTTAACCGGCCAATCTGACCGGCGCTGATACCATAATACTTGATTAGGCGGTATTGGGTAACGCCTTTTGCTTTCATCGTTTCCCACAGCCTGTCATATGTTACCATTTTTTATCACCTCTACCATTATTAAACAGTGGCAGGACGATTTTGCATACTATCCATATCTGGTTAAGGAAAAGCGGGATTTTTTATTTGGATTTTCGTTCGCATATTGACGAGTTTAACGGACATGGTATAATAAAAGAAAGACGTTCTGATTGAAAATAATTGATGTTTTACATCAGAGGGAGGACATAATGGGAGAGAAGAAACATTTTGTTATTACAATTGGCAGACAGTATGGAAGCGGCGGCCGTGTAGTGGGAGAGACGCTGGCAAAGGAACTGGGCATCCATTTTTACGATGAAGAGATTTTGAAAATGACATCAGAAAAGAGCGCAGTAGGAGAGCAGTATTTCCGTCTGGCAGATGAGAAGGCGGGAAATAACCTGTTATACCGGATTGTTTCCGACATGAAGCCGGATTTAAGCGAGCCTTCCCCGGATGACAATCTGACATCTCCAGAGAACCTGTTCCGTTTCCAGGCAGCCCTGATTCGAAAGCTGGCCAGAGAGGAATCCTGTATTTTTGCCGGACGGTGTGCAGACTATGTGCTGGAGCAGGATCACATCGAAAATCTGGTTCGCATTTTCGTGTATGCAGATATGGATACCCGTATTCAGAGAGCCATGGATGTGGCGAAGATTGATGAAAAAGAGGCGATTCGGCGAATTAAGAGAATCGATAAAGAACGTAAGGATTACTACCGGTATTACACAGGCAAAGACTGGATGAATATGAATAACTATGACCTGCCAATCAATGCCAGCAAGATTGATTTGGAGCAGATGGCAATTTTGATTAAGGATTATCTGAAATTAAAGGGGCTTCTGTAGAGAAACCAAACGCAAAGAGATTTGTTTGGATGTTTCGTGTATAAAACGAGGGTACCGCTCATTCGTCTGATTTGATGATTGAGCGATACCCTCATTTTAGTGGACCTGAGGGGAGTCGAACCCCTGTCCGAAAATCAATTCCCTGTTCTTCTACTATCATAGTCTGTTCTTTGACATTCCCTCTGCCATCCGGAAGCAGACATCCTGATGGCTTTAGTAGCTTCATATTACGCCCGCAGGCTCAAAGCTTTGCCTGTGTCGTTTCCTGCATCGTCGATGCCAGATTCTCTAAGTGCAGGTGCTCAGAGGCTGACAACTGCCTTAATTAGGCAGCGTATGCTAAATTATCTTCAGCGTTTATATTTAGGTTTGCCATTTGACCCATTGCATGGGGATAGCTTCACCAGCTGCATGACCCCCGTCGAAACCAGTACAAGCCCTTACTGGCCCTCTTTAGAGGCAAAGATATCGTAACACGCCTTGAAAAGAATGTCAAGGTATAATCAGAAAAGAACCGGAACAACGGTTTTATAAAGATTTAATACATGAAAGGACGAAAACATGTTACAATAAGTGAAATTATTAACATTATCCATAAAGGAGAGAAACAAATTATGAAGCACAACAAATTTGCATCGGTTATTGGGCGGATTTTCGTATCAGCGATATTGATTTTTCTGCTTTTTTATACGATGCTTCCGGCAGTCAACTTCCATGATCAGAACTTTATCATCTTTCTGATTATTTCCATCCTGATTGTTCTGGTGGTGAACTTTCTGACTTATGTGAAGAACTTTTTTTCCACTCTGGGACAGCGTCACCGTACCGTAATCGTTGGACACGATCCCATGACAGGAGCGCCCATTTACGGTGCAAATCCGGATGAGCCGGCAGAGCCGATTGATCTGGCAAAACCATTGAAATATGGATTTATAGTAATTGCTGTTTTAATTGGTTTTATGGTAGTGGCTTCCGCAGTGGGAATCCAGTTTTTCAATGCTTCCCGGTATCGTGATTTAATTATGATTACGGACGGAGACTTTACCGAGGACGTATCCGAACTGAAGATGAATCAGATTCCGGTAGTGGATAAGGATACGGCTTCCAGACTGGGCAGCAGAAAGTTAGGCGAAATGTCGGAACTGGTGTCTCAGTTTGAAATCCAGGAAAACTATACGCAAATCAACTACCATGGTTCTCCGTACAGGGTGACGCCGTTAGCCTATGCCGATCCGGTAAAATGGCTGCTGAACCAGAAAAACGGCCTTCCGGCTTATATTACGGTAAATATGGTAACCCAGGATACGGAACTGGTGTGGCTGGAATCCGGCATGAGATATTCCCCAAGCGAATATTTTTTCCGGAATATCTACCGGTATCTGCGATTCTCTTACCCCACAAAGATGTTTGATCAGGTATCCTTTGAGATTGATGATGAAGGCACTCCTTACTGGGTAGCGCCGGTCATTACCTATCGGATCGGGTGGTGGAACGGCAAGGATATTTCCGGCGCGGTGCTGGTAAACGCATGTACCGGAGAAAGCCAGTATTATGCCAAGGAAGATGTGCCCCAGTGGATCGATCAGCTTTACAGTTCCAACATGATCATAGAACAGTTAGACGACAACGGACGATTCCAGAACGGCTATTTAAACTCGCTTTTTGGTCAGAAGGGTGTACGCAGAACCACATATGGCTATAACTATCTGGCTATTAATGATGATGTATATCTGTATACAGGTATGTCTTCCGTTACGGCAGATGAGTCCAATATCGGATTTGTTTTAGTAAACTTAAGAACCAAGGAAACCAGATTCTATCCGGTTCCAGGTGCAACCGAGTATTCTGCCATGGATTCTGCCCAGGGTCAGGTTCAGCACCTAAAATATACGGCGACCTTCCCGCTGCTGTTAAACATTTCAGACCGGCCAACCTACTTTATCTCCTTAAAGGATGCAGCAGGCCTGGTTAAGATGTATGCGTTTGTAGATGTGGCCCAGTACCAGATAGTAGGCACCGGTTCCACGATTGATGAAGCAAGACGGAATTACCGTGCAGCCCTGAATCTGGAGGATGATACCATAGCGGTTCCCAAGGATGAGAAAACGGTATCCGGCAAGGTAGAGGCAGTGTCGGATGTGGTAGTTTCGGGCAATACCTGTTACTACTTTACCCTGGAAGGCGATGAGACGGTGTATACGGCTCTGGTGACGGTTTCCGAACGTCTGCCTTTCTTAGAAGCAGGAGACGAGATTTCCTTTGTTTATACCGAACCGGAAGAGGAAATGACAACTGCCAGTGTGGTATCGGTAGAGAAGATTGAAAAAGGCCAGGAGACACAGAGCCAGCCTGAGAGCCAGCCGGCTGCAGAGTTAATCCCTGTTGTGACCGGACAGGCAGATGGGGAAGAAACAGAGATAGAAGAATCACAGGCTTTTTAAAGTTGTAAAGACTTTTTAAGAGAAAAGAAAAACAAAAAAATGGAAACCTCCTTATAATGAAAGTAGAAATACTGCCATGATAAGGAGGTTTTTATATGAGGATGAAACAGTATGCAGCAGCGGGCCTTGCCTGTTTTATGGCGCTGTCAGCAGCAGGATGTACAGCAGGAACGGACAGCAGCGTGATGATTCCACAGGAATTCCGTGTTCACCAGTATCAGGGAGATGAAAACGGACAGGTGACGGTACAGAGCAGGGCAACCGTGCGGGCAGTCCCGGATGTGGCGGAACTGTCCTTAAGTATCCATTCGGAAGATGAGGAAGCGCCTGGCTGTCAAATGAAAAACGAAGAGTCCTTAAGCAAAGTCCTGGAATATTTAAAATCACAGGGAATCGAAGACAAATCTGTACAGACATCTGGATATGACTTATACCCCAGATACAGATGGACAGAGGAGGGCGGACAAATACTGAACGGATACGAGATGAACACCCGGATAACGGTTTCCGGAGTTCCTGTGGAACAGGTAGGAACGCTGCTGGGAGGAACCGTTTCAGCAGGCGCCAATTCCATCGAGTATGTGAAATATATGTGCAGCGATTATGATGAGGTTTATGCCGAAGCATTAAAAAAGGCGGTAACGGCTGCCAAGGAAAAGGCCGAGGCCATGGGAGAGGCAGGAAGCTTTCAGGTTCTGGATGTAAAAAATATCAGCGAATACGGAGAAAATCCGGCGGTACGCTATGCTCCGGCCAATGCGAAGGCAGATATGATAGCCGTTGCAGAAACATCTAAGGCAGGCAGTTCCATGAGCGTAGAAGCGGGAGAACTGGAGGTAGAAGCACAGATAACCATAAGTTTTCAGATTCAGCCAAGATAATTGCAAGCTTGCAGCGGTTCAGGACGGCATCTTCTTGACCGCTTACTGCAGTCAAGAAGCACGGAGATTCCACCAGATTTCCCGCCGTCCTGAATTGTTACGTAAAATTTTATAATTAAAAGCAAAATAGGACTGGCATTTACGTATTTCTTATGATATAATCGTACCTTGAAGTGTAACGCCCTGTGGAGAAATGGCGGTTCACATATTATTCAAGGAGGAACCCATACTATGAGTTTACAAGTAGAAAAGTTAGAAAAGAACATGGCGAAGCTGACCGTGGAAGTACCGGCTGAGCAGTTTGATAAGGCAATTAAGGCAGCCTATGACAAAAATAAAAACAGATTCAATATTCCAGGTTTCCGTAAAGGAAAGGCTCCGCAGGCCATGATCGAGAAGATGTACGGCGCTGGCGTATTCTATGAGGATGCAGCAAATGACGCTATTGACGCAAGCTATCCGGATGCTATGAAGGAAAGCGGCCTGGAGATTGTTTCCAGACCTGAGATTGATATTACCCAGATTGAAAAGGGCAAAGATTTTATCTATACCGCTACGGTAGCTGTTAAGCCGGAAGTTACCCTGGGCGACTACAAGGGCATCGAGGTAGAGAAGGCAGACGCATCTGTAACCGATGAGGATGTAGAGAAAGAACTTAAGAAAGTTCAGGATCAGAATGCAAGACTGGTAGCAGTAGAAGACAGAGCAGTAGAAGACGGCGACCAGACAGTCGTAGATTTTGAAGGCTTTGTTGACGGCCAGCCATTTGACGGCGGCAAGGGTACCGACTATCCTCTGACCATTGGCTCCCATTCCTTTATCGATACCTTTGAAGAGCAGTTAATCGGCAAGAACATTGGCGAAGAGTGCGAAGTAAACGTAACGTTCCCTGCTGAGTACCATGCAAAGGAACTGGCTAATAAGCCTGCAATGTTTAAGGTAACAGTAAAAGAAATCAAAGTAAAAGAACTTCCAGAGTTAAATGATGAGTTTGCAAGCGAAGTTTCCGAGTTTGAGACTTTAGACGAGTATAAAGAAGACACCCGCAAGAAACTGGCTGAGAAGAAAGAAAAAGCAGCAGCAACAGAAAATGAGAACCATGTAGTAGAGAAAGTTGTTGCCAATGCATCTATGGATCTTCCGGACGCTATGGTAGACAATGAGGTTATGAACATGCTTCAGGATACTGCACAGAGAATGCAGAGCCAGGGAATCTCCTTCGACCAGTATATGAAGTATACCGGTATGACCGTAGAGACCTTAAAGGAGCAGATGAAGCCTCAGGCAGTCCGCAAAATCCAGACCAGACTGGTACTGGAAGCAGTAGCAGCAGCTGAGAACATCCAGATTTCTGACGAGCGCGTAGACGAAGAACTTCAGAAGATGGCTGACGCTTACAAGATGGAAGTTGAAAAGCTGAAAGAATACATGGGTGAGTTTGAAAAAGAGCAGATGAAGAAGGATCTGGCTGTTCAGGAAGCAGTAGACTTCCTGGTGGCAGAGGCAAAGCTGGTTTAATTTGCCCCATACCCAGGTCTTGAGTACCACATGGAGAAGTTGCAGAAAGGGGGACGCATAACAGTCAGGACTCCTGCCTGCAACTTCCTGTTATTTGACGGCGGCAGCACGCAGCCGTACAAGAAAGGAGTAAAAATATGAGTTTAGTGCCTTATGTCATTGAATCAACCAGCAGGGGCGAGCGCTCCTATGATATTTATTCCCGTCTGTTAAAAGACAGAATCGTTTTTTTAGGCGAAGAAGTAAACGACGTAACTGCCAGCCTGGTAGTGGCTCAGCTGTTATTCTTAGAGTCCGAAGATCCGGGAAAAGACATTAACTTCTACATCAACAGCCCGGGCGGTTCCGTTACGGCCGGTATGGCAATTTACGATACCATGAATTATATTAAATGCGACGTATCTACCGTTTGTATCGGTATGGCTGCCAGCATGGGCGCATTCCTTCTGTCCAGCGGCGCAAAGGGAAAGAGATTTGCTCTTCCAAATGCTGAAATTATGATTCACCAGCCTTCCGGCGGAGCACAGGGACAGGCAACCGATATTAAGATTGTGGCAGATCACATTTTAAGAACCAAAAAGAAATTAAATGAAATATTAGCGGCCAACACCGGACAGCCTCTAGAGGTGATTGAACGGGATACAGAGAGAGACAATTATATGAGCGCTCTGGAAGCCAAAGAATACGGTCTGGTTGACGCAGTAATTGCAAGTCATTAACTGGCCCGTTAAGGAAAGGTGGAAATATGCCAATCAGACCAGATGAAAAGGTGCGCTGCTCCTTTTGCGGCAAGACCCAGGATCAGGTAAGAAAGTTAATTGCCGGAAACAACAATGTATTTATCTGTGATGAATGTATTGAACTCTGCGGCGAGATTTTGGAGGAAGAACTGGGAGATGAACTGGATACTTCTTCTGAACTGGATGATATCAACCTGCTGAAACCCAAGGAATTAAAAGAGTTTTTAGACGAGTATGTCATTGGACAGGACGAGGCGAAGAAAGTTCTTTCCGTAGCCGTTTACAACCATTATAAGAGAATTACCTCCAGAAAGAAGCTGGATGTAGAGGTTCAGAAAAGCAACATTTTAATGCTTGGCCCCACAGGTTCCGGTAAAACCTACCTGGCTCAGACGCTTGCAAGAATTTTGGGAGTTCCCTTTGCCATTGCAGACGCTACTGCCCTTACAGAGGCAGGTTACGTAGGCGAGGATGTGGAAAATATTCTCCTTAAGCTGATTCAGGCAGCAGACTATGATATTGCAAAAGCCGAGTACGGTATTATCTACATTGACGAGATTGATAAGATTACCAAAAAGTCAGAAAATGTATCAATTACCAGAGATGTGTCCGGAGAAGGCGTGCAGCAGGCGCTGTTAAAGATTCTGGAAGGCACAGTAGCCAGTGTTCCGCCTCAGGGCGGCAGAAAGCATCCGCATCAGGAACTTCTGCAGATTGATACAACCAATATTCTGTTTATCTGCGGCGGTGCATTTGACGGTCTGGAAAAGATTGTTGAAGGCCGGCTGAGCACCAGTTCCATTGGTTTTAATGCAGAGATTGTAGATAAAAACGAGAGAAAATTAGACGATTTACTGCAGCAGGTGATGCCTCAGGATTTGACGAAATATGGCCTGATCCCTGAGTTTATTGGCCGCGTGCCGGTTGTGGTTTCTTTAAGACTGCTGGATGAGCCTGCTTTGGTGAAGATTTTGTCTGAGCCGAAAAATGCCTTGACCAAGCAGTATGAGAAACTGTTTGAACTGGATGATGTAAAGCTGGAATTTACAGACGACGCTCTTGCAGCCATTGCAAAAGAGGCAGTAGAGAGAAAGACAGGAGCCAGAGGTCTTCGTTCCATTATTGAAAAGGTAATGACAGACATTATGTATGAGATTCCATCGGATGATACCATTGGAATCTGCACCATTACCAAAGATGTAATTGAGGGAAAAGGCCAGCCGGAGATTGTATACCGGGATACGGCAGTTCCGAGAAAAATGACGTCCAGATTAAAGAAAGATAAAACCGGAGAGATTGCATAAATACTCCTGATATGGGCTGTTGCATAGATTGAACCATATGCAATGGCCCTTTTTATCAATAGAGAGACAAGAACGCTTAGAGTGAGAACGTTGCATTAGGAGGAGATAAAATGGAAGACAGAACCATTACCATACCTGTGATTGCATTGCGGGGTCTTGCTGTCCTTCCCAAAATGATCGTTCATTTTGACATCAGCAGAACCAAATCCAAAGCAGCTATGGAAAAAGCAATGGTGGGAGAGCAGCAGGCCTTTTTAGTTGCCCAGCGTCAGACTGACACAGCAGATCCGGCTATTGAAGATTTATACCATGTGGGCTGTGTGGCAAAGATTAAACAGCTGGTAAAGCTGCCGGACGGTGTAATCCGGGTTATGGTAGAAGGAGAGCAAAAGGGAATTCTGCTGGATTTTGACAGTACAGAACCGGCATTAATCGGGGAAATCGAACTGATTGACAGAGAGGATGACAATCTGTCCCTTTCTGCAAAGGAAGCCATGGTTCGGATTATCAAAGACAAACTGGAAGAATTTGGAAAAGAAAACCCGCGGATTGCCAAAGAACTTCTGCCAGGCCTGATGATACTGGAAGATTTGGGAGAATTGTTAGACCAGATTGCAATTCAGATGCCATGGGATTATACCATGCGCCAGGAAGTGCTGGAAAGCCTGGATTTGGAAGAACGGTATGAACGGGTAGTTAATACCCTGATTTCAGAACTGGAAATCCTTCGGATTAAAAAAGAACTTCAGGAAAAAGTACGGGACGCAATTAATAAGAACCAGAAAGACTATATTTTAAGAGAACAGCTTCGGATTATCCGGGAAGAACTGGGAGAAGACAATACAGAATCAGACGCAGAAGAATACGAGAAGCGTCTGAAAACCTTAAAGGCAGATAAGGAAGTAAAGGATAAAATTGCAAAAGAGATTGGACGGCTGAAATTAATTCCGGGCAGCAGTCCGGAGAGCAATGTCAGCCGCACATATATTGAAACGCTGTTAGATCTGCCATGGAAAAAGGTTTCCAGAGACAATAATGACATCAGGCACGCAGAAGAAGTCCTGAATGAAGACCATTACGGACTGGAAAAGGTAAAAGAGAGAATCCTGGAGTATCTGGCAGTCAGAAGCCTGACAGAAAAAGGCGTAAGTCCGATTCTCTGTCTGGTTGGCCCTCCGGGAACCGGTAAGACGTCTATTGCCCGTTCTGTGGCAAGGGCATTAAATAAAAAGTATGTGCGGATTAGTTTAGGCGGCGTCCGGGATGAAGCAGAGATTCGGGGACACAGAAGAACCTATGTAGGCGCTATGCCAGGCCGTCTGGTAGACGGTCTGAGACAGGCAGGAGTCAGCAATCCGCTGATGCTTCTGGACGAGATCGACAAGGTCAGCAGCGATTATAAGGGAGATACGTCTTCTGCACTTCTGGAAGTTCTGGACGGAGAGCAGAACGTAAAATTCCGGGATCATTACGTAGAACTTCCCATTGACTTGTCACAGGTCATGTTTATTGCTACTGCCAATACCACCCAGACTATTCCGGGGCCATTGTTGGATCGTATGGAAATCATTGAGGTTACCAGTTATACGGAAAATGAAAAATTCCATATTGCCAAAAATTTCCTGATGAAAAAGCAGTTAGAGCGAAACGGCCTTACCGAAGATCAGGTATCCATTTCTGACGGGGCGCTGCAAAAGGTCATTCACAATTATACCAGGGAAGCAGGAGTGAGAAACCTGGAACGGCGGATTGGAGAATTGTACCGGAAAGCAGCCAGGGCATTTCTGGAAAATAAGAAGCAGGCAGTCCGCATTACGGAATCCAGTCTGGAGAAATACCTGGGGAAAGAGAAAGTTTCCTTTGCAGATGCCAATGAGGAAGATGAAGTAGGCATTGTGCGGGGACTGGCATGGACCAGCGTAGGCGGAGATACCCTTCAGATAGAAGTAAACGTCATGCCTGGAAAGGGAAATCTCCAGCTTACCGGACAGTTGGGAGATGTGATGAAAGAATCTGCCCAGACGGCTCTTACTTATATTCGTTCTGCAGCGCCAAAGTACCAGGTAGCAGACGACTACTTTGAAAAACATGACATTCATGTTCATATTCCGGAAGGAGCCGTACCCAAGGACGGCCCGTCTGCCGGCATTACCATGGCTACAGCTATGCTGTCTGCCGTGTTAGAGCGGCCAGTAAAAGCCAAGGTTGCCATGACCGGAGAAATCACCTTAAGAGGCCGTGTCCTTCCTATTGGAGGATTAAAGGAAAAGGTGCTGGCAGCCAAGATGGCTCATATCCAGACCGTACTGGTTCCGGAAAAGAATATTCCGGACATTGCAGAACTTTCCAAAGAGATTACCAAGGGCCTGAACATTGTATATGTAAAAACCATGGAAGACGTATTAAAGGAGGCGCTGGTATGATTATTAAAAATGTAAATCTGGAAACCGTCTGCGGTATTAGAAGCAAGCTTCCGGAAAACACGCTGCCGGAGTTTGCTTTTGCAGGAAAGTCCAACGTAGGAAAATCTTCCCTGATTAATGCCTTAATGAACCGGAAAGCCTATGCCAGAACCTCTTCCCAGCCGGGAAAGACACAGACCATTAATTTTTACC